>CAVCTM010000001.1:0-5528 GCA_963605115.1 Pseudobutyrivibrio sp.
ATCTGGAATTTGATTTGTATTATACCATAATGATTCAAAAAAGCAAAAGAAAAAACGCCCCGCAGGGCGCTTTTTTCTGTTTTTTAAAACAGCACGCAGCAGGTGAAGGCGATCTTTTGGTCGCCGTAGTAGTAGGGGAGGGCGTTGCTGCGGCAGACATCGCTGACAAAGAGCCCGCAGGCCTCCATGGAGGGCGCGAGCGTCTCCGGATGGCGGCAGGGGGCATCCGGATAGGTACACACCGCGCAGCGGGTGCAGGTCCCGGCACCCATGGGCAGAAAATCGAGCCCCTGCGCGTGCAGGCGCGCGAGAAGGCGGTAAAAATTCGCGTCATTGCGCCGCGAGACCTCCTCCGCGGCTTCCAGATCGAGAGAATCCTCGCGCTCGCCGATGGTCTGGAGCAGAACGCCGCTGCGGTATTTCGCGGCGCGCTCTCGCCAGAGCTCCAGCTCGCCGCAGCCCGGCGGACAGCTCCACTTACGTCCGAAGCTCCGGCAGCGGTCGGCGCGGCACATGCTGCGCACCTCCGGCAGAAAGCGAAGCGTCGCGGGGTCGAGGTCCGCCGCGGCGGAAAAGCCGCATTCGAGCGCGGCAGCTTTTACGTCGATCATCCGTCGATCTCCTCCCATTCGTCAAAAAACATCGCGTCCACGAAGCGCTCGTCGAAGTCCCGTGCGCCGGAGAGCTCCAGATAGCGGCAGCGCGCCGCCGCGCGGCGGACGCCCTCGCGTCCGGAGCCCGTCAGACAGAGCGCCGCGCCGAGCCCGGCGCTGTTTCCGACGTGGCGTGTCCTTCCGAGCAGCGCCGGGGGCAGCAGTCCGATGGCGCAGGTGCTGCGCAGGTCCATGGAAGCGCCGAAGCCGCCGGCAAGCAGCACCGCGGAGACGTCCGCATACCGCTTGCCGCTGCGCGCGAGCAGTGTCTCGATCCCGGCGCGCACCGCCGCCTTCGCGAGCTGGAGCTGCCGCAGGTCCTGCGCCGTGACGAACACGCGGTCGGTGAGGTCATAGCGCTCGCCGTGGAGCCTGCCCGTCTCGTCGAGCAGCCCGTTTTCGAGCAGCGCCGCCGCCGCGTCAATGAGTCCGCTGCCGCAGAGGGTCTCCGCAGTGCCGTCCCCGATCACATGTACCGTCAGGTCGCGGTCCACGGCGCTGATCGCGCCGGGGCGCGCGCGGGAGCCGCAGGCGATCTCTGCGCCTTCAAACGCCGGACCCGCCGCCGCCGCGCAGCAGAGAAAGCCGTCCCGGTCTCCGAGCGCCATCTCGCCGTTTGTGCCGACGTCCAGAAACAGCACGGTCTCCGCGCTCTCCGCCGCGCCGCTCGCGCGCAGCCCGGCGGTGATGTCGCCGCCGACATAGCCGGAGACGGCGGGGCAGAGGTAGAGCGTACAGTCCGCCGGAAGACCGGGCAGAAGCTCCGACGCCGCGCGTTCAAAACCGAAGAAGCTCAGCGGCGCAAACGGCGCTCTGCCGATGCTCGCCGGCGAGAGCCCGGCGAAGAGGTGCTCCATCACCGTGTTGCCCGCGACCGCGGCGCGGCGGAGGCGGGAGGTGTCCGGGCAGAGCGCACGCAGCATCGCGCCGAGCTGATCGCGGATGGCGCGCATGAGCGTTTCGAGTCCGCCGGGCGTTTCCGCGAAGCGGATGCGGCTGATGACGTCCGCACCGTAAGCGCACTGGGCGTTCCGCTCGCCGCGCCGGGCGATGCAGGAGCCGGAGGCAAGGTCATAGAGATAGACCGCGACGGTCGTCGTTCCGATGTCGATGGCGGCGCCGAGCCCCTCGCCCCCGCCCGGCAGAGTCAGCGCGTCGAGCCGCACACGGTCCTCTCCCGCATCCGGCAGCGCCGCGCGCACCGTACCCGCGGGTCGGACGCGGCAGGCGAGAACGGTTTCGTCCCGATACTCCCGCACCGTGCCGTCCGGCGCGCGCAGCGGACCCGTGACGCGCACGCGGCATTGGCGGCATGTCCCGTTCCCGCCGCAGGGGGCGTGGACCGCCGCACCCGCACCGCGCAGCGCGTCGAGCAGCGTTTCGTCCGGCGCGCCCGGCGTTATGATGATCTCGGTCTCTGTCATGGGGCTGATCTCCTTCGAATACTGAGAAAAGCATAGCGGTCTTACGCCGGGTAAAACCGCTATGCTTGCTTTTCCGGAAAATCTTTGTTTACTGCGCCTTTGCGAGCAGGATCTCCTTGGCTTTGTTGGCGCAGGAGGCGCCGTCGTCGGTGTAGTAGTCCGCGCCGATCTGGTCGCAGTATTCCTGCGTCACGGGCGCGCCGCCGACCATGATCTTCACCTGATCGCGGATGCCAGCCGCCTTCATCGCCTTTACGACCTCCTCCATCATAGGCATCGTCGTCGTCAGCAGGGAGGAGCAGCAGCAGATGTCGCACTTCTCGTCGATGACGGTCTGGACGAACTTTTCGGGCGGAACGTCAACGCCGAGGTCGATGACCTCGATGTTCTTGCTTTCGAGCATCAGCTTCACGAGATTTTTGCCGATGTCGTGCAGGTCGCCCTGCACGGTGCCGATGCAGACCTTGCCGATCGGCTGGCTGCCCTCGGCGGCGAGCAGGGGCCCCAGCAGCTCCGTGCCCTTGTTCATCGCGCGGGCGGAGACCAGCACCTCCGGCACGAACGCCTCGTTGCGGGTGAAGCGGTCGCCCACGATGCTCATGCCGTGGAGCAGTCCGTCGTTCAGGATCTCCTGCGCGGAGTGACCCTGCTCGATCGCGGCGGGAACGAGCTCCTTGACGATCTTGACCTTGCCCTTTTCGATGGCTTCGGAAATTTCTTCGATGATAGTCATAAGGCGGTTATCCTCCAAATTATTTGTCGTTTCTCTCTCGGTCTCGGTCCGTCGCGCGTATGCGCCGGATTCTAAGTTCGATTATAGCCGCACAGCGCGGGGACTGTATAAAAATTATTTGCCCTTTTTGGTAATTTTCTGCGCGAAATCCTTGCTGCCGCCGTGTTCCTTTTCGGCGTCGATGCGGCGCGAGCGCTTGCGGAAGCGGTCCGGTGAAACGCCCTCAAGCTCGCGGAACACCTTGCAGAAATAGCTCTGGTCGCTGAAGCCGACGAGCTGGCAGACCTCTGCCACGGAGACGGGACCGGAGAGCAGGAGAAGCTTGCTGCGTTCGATGCGGATGCGGTTTAAATAGGCGCGGTAGGTGACGCCCGTCTCCTCGCGGAACACGCGGGAGAAATAAGTCGGGGAGTAGCCCGCTGCTGCGGCGGCGTCCTCCAGCGTGAGCGGCTGGGCGTAATTGGCGGAGAGAAACTCGATCGCGCGCTGCACCGCGTCGGAAAGTCCGCTGCTGCCGAGGTCGATAACAAGGCGGAGAAAGTGGTTCAGCGTGCGCGAGAGCCGCGTCGTCAGGTCCGACTGGGATTCCGCGAGGCGCAGATGCTCGCGGCAGCGGTCGCCGAGCTCAAACACCTGCGCGCTGCCCGCGCCGGCGGCGATCGCCGCGCGGGAGATGACGACGAGCAGCTCCTGCACGCGCTGCATAATGTCCGCCTCGCTCCGGATATAAAAGAAGATATAGCCGAGAAGCTGCCCCAGCAGCTCGTTCGCGAGTGCGGAATCTCCGCGGGCGACCGCCTCGTAGAGCGCCTGCTCGCGCGCCATGGGGTACCCCACGGCGCGGGCGCTGCGCTTGATGCCGGCGATGTAGCTTCCGATATAATTCTGCTGGTCGTTCTCACTCTGGCTGAGAAAAACCTCGTGGCTGCTGTCGCTGACGACGACGGCGCTCGCAAAGAGCTGACCGGAGAGATAGTGCATGCGCTGGGGCGTCATCGCCGGGATGCGCTCCAGTCCGTTGCGGAGCCTTACCTCGATCGCCGCGGGCAGCGGGGAGGGGAGGGCGTCGCTTTCGAGCACGTCGTCCGTCTCCGTGATGCGCACGGGACCGGCGATGAGCGCCGCCGATGTCCTGCCGCCCTCGATGACCGGCGCGGCGCAGAAGGCGAGCCCCAGCGGGCAGAAATAGGTATAGCGCCCGCCGAAGCGCTCCGAGGCGAGCACGCCCTCGGCGTGGAGCGTGCGGCAGTGCAGCCCGGTGAGCTGGAGCGAGTCGCGCAGGCGCTCGCAGAAGGCACAGTCCGCGCCGGGCGGCGACTGGGCGTAGAGCGCCTTTCCGTCCCGCGTCAGCAGCAGGCAGCGCACACCGAGCGAAAGGGCGAAGGAATCCACTGCGGCGCGCGCAAGGCGCCCCTCGATCGTGCTGTGTCCCGGCATGGCGGATGTTCTCCTTTCGGCGAGATAGGGCAAAAAAATCGGAAATATCGTAATTATTTTATATCCTCTGCCGCCCCACGTCAATATAATTGTTGACGAAAACGCAAAAAACCGGGATGATCAACAAAAAGGAGAAAAATATGAAAAATCAGGAATGGAAACAGCAGATGCTTCGCGGCGGCAAAAAGAAGGCGACGCCCGTGCTCTCGTTCCCGTCGGTCCAGCTGATGGGCATCACGGTGCGCGAGCTCATCTCCAGCGCCGAGAGCCAGTCCCGCGGCATGAAGCTCATCGCCGACCGCGTCGACTCCGCGGCGTCCGTGAGCCTGATGGACCTCTCCGTGGAGGCGGAGGCGTTCGGCGCCGAGGTGCGGTTTTCGGACGACGAGATCCCGACCGTCGTCGGCGCACGCGTCACGAGCGAGGCGGAGGCGGAGGCGCTGCCCATCCCCGCGGTCGGCACGGCGCGCACCGGCATCTATATCGACGCCCTCCGCCGCGCCAAGGAGCTCATCACGGACCGCCCTGTCTTCTCCGGCGTCGTCGGACCTTACTCCCTGACCGGCAGACTGCTGGACGTCAGCGAGGCGATGGTCCTCTGCTACGAGGAGCCGGACATGGTACACGCCGTGCTGCGCAAGGCGACGGACTTTCTGATCGAGTACATCAACGCCTACAAGTCCGTCGGCGCGGACGGCGTCGTCATGGCGGAGCCGCTTGCCGGCATGCTCTCGCCCGCGCTCTGCGAGGAGTTCTCCGCGCCCTATGTCAAGGAGATCGTGGACGCCGTAAAGAGCGAGGATTTCCTCTTTATCTACCATAACTGCGGCAACAACGTTCCGCTGATGGCGGACGCCGTTACGAGCTGCGGTGCGGACGCTTATCACTTCGGCAACGCCATCGACCTCGCCGCGATGATCCCGCACGTTCCGGCGGACGCGCTCATTATGGGCAACGTGGACCCCGCAGGTCAGATCTGCAACGGCACGCCGGAGAGCGTCTACGAGGCGACGATGCGCGTCCTGCGCGCCTGCTCCGCCGCGCCGAACTTCTGCATCTCCTCCGGCTGCGATATCCCGCCCCAGTCTCCGTGGGAGAATATTGACGCCTTCTTCCGCGCCGTGGAGGATTTTTACGCTTAAGGCGCGAATAAGATCAAAGCCTGACGAATAGCATGGAACCATCCGGAATGAAGGGGTGGCTGCCATGCTTTCGTCGTTTCTTGCGCTCTTTTTCTCGCTGCGGCTCGGACCGGGGAGCGGGTCGTTCCCGCGCCCGCTG
>CAVCTM010000001.1:6224-115695 GCA_963605115.1 Pseudobutyrivibrio sp.
TGAAAAAGGAGCGGAGCTTATATGGCAGGGGAGCGGTACAGCAGAGAGCACAAGGAGGACCTTCCCGTCCTCGCGATCTGCTACGATTTCGACAAAACGCTGTCGCCGGACGATATGCAGGCGCAGGGCTATATCCAGTCGGTGGGCTGCGATGTCCGGGATTTCTGGACCGAGTCGAACGAGCTCGCGGAGCGCAACGACATGGACCAGAACCTCGCCTATATGCTGCTGATGAAAAAGAGGGCGGCGGGCAAGGTGCTCTTTACGCGCGAAAAGCTGGCGGCATACGGCGCGAGGGTCAGCCTGTTTCCGGGCGTGGAGGACTGGTTCGGACGCATCCGCGCTTACGGCGCAGCGCACGGCGTCATCGTGGAGCACTACATTATCTCCTCCGGCTTGAAGGAGATGATCGAGGGCACCGCCGTTGCAAAAGCCGGCGCGTTCAAGAAGATTTACGCCAGCAGCTTTTATTACGACGCGGACGGCGTGGCGGAGTGGCCGGCGCAGGTCGTGAACTATACGAACAAGACCCGGTTCCTGTTCCGCATCGAAAAGGGCGTTCTGGACATCAACGACCCCGGCGTGAACGACTCCTTCCCGCCGGATGAGCTGCGCGTCCCGTTCCGCAACATGGTCTATATCGGCGACAGCGACACGGACGTGCCGTGCATGAAGCTCGTGAACAGCTACGGCGGCTATTCCATCGGCGTTTACAGCGCGGAGACGAAGGACAAGACCAAGGTCTGCAAGATGATGCGCGACGGGCGCATCCGCTTTTTTGCCCCGGCAGACTATTCCGACGGCGCGGAGCTGGATACGCTGCTCAAGGCGATCATCGACCGCACGGCGCGCAACGAAGCGCTGGAGTCCCGGCATTTTGCCTGCCGCAAAGAACAGCTGGAGACCGACCGGAGCCGCAGCGACGAGGAGAAGAGAAAAGCCGCGCTTTTGCTGGAGCTGGAGAGCAGCGCCAGCTTCGCCGCCACGCACGCGGCGGTGGAAAAGCTGAGGCAGGTCGCAGCGTGGACCGCGGCGGAGCGCGAGCTGCTGTTCGCCGCCGCGCTTGCGAACAGTCAGGTCCGCTATATCCTCGCCGACCCGGATGTGAAGGAGTTTTTCACCGGGCTGCTGGCGGACGCCGGACCGCTTACAAAGGCGGCGCGGGAGGTGCAGGCGGCGATGGAGAAAATATAAGGTCGGACGGAGCAGCCAAAAAATATCTTGCGATACGCCGGATAATTTGCTACAATAAAGCCCGTGCCGCGCTGCGGCTGAGCTTTTTTGAAACAGGAGCCTGCGCTTTATGAAGGTTAAGATCACATCCGACAGCACCTGCGACCTCTCGCCGGAGCTCATTGAAAAATACGAT
Source organism: Pseudobutyrivibrio sp. (assembly GCA_963605115.1). Lineage (GTDB taxonomy): Bacteria > Bacillota > Clostridia > Oscillospirales > Oscillospiraceae > SVKR01. The sequence continues at coordinate 7,594 of CAVCTM010000001.1, forward strand.
ATCTCCATCACACCGCTGACCGTCCACTGCGGGGAGTGCAGCGGCTCGGACGGCCTCGGCATCACGCCGGAGGACATTTACGAATATGTCGCGAAGAGCGGGAAGCTGCCGAAGACGAGCGCCGTCAACGTCTATGACTATGTGCAGGAGTTCCGCCGCTGGCGGGACGCCGGAAAAACCGTCGTCCACTTCTGCATCAGCGCGGATTTTTCCGCCTGCTTCCAGAACGCCAATCTCGCTGCCGACGAGGTCGGCGGCGTGCTCGTCGTGGATTCCCGCAATCTCTCCTCCGGGCAGGGACTGCTCGTGCTCCGCGCCGCGGAGATGGCGGCGGAGGGCAGCAGCGCCGAGGAGATCTGGCAGGAATGCACCGAGCTCGCGGCGCGCGTAGAAGCGAGCTTCGTGGTCGACAGCCTCGACTATCTCTACAAGGGCGGCCGCTGCTCCGCGCTGAGCGCCTTCGGCGGCAACCTGCTGCGCCTGAAGCCCTGCATCGAGGTGCGCGGCGGCAAGATGGTGCCGGGGAAAAAATACCGCGGGAAGATCGAGCATGTCATGCTCCAGTACGTCGCCGAGCGCGTCAGCGCCCGCGGCGACATCGACTGGCGCCGCGCCTTTATCACCCACACCCGCTGCGCGCCGGAGGCGGTCGCCGCCGTCCGCGCAAAGCTGGAGGAGCTGGGTCACTTTGAGGAGATCCTGGACACCACCGCCGGCGCCACCGTAACGAGCCACTGCGGACCGAACACCCTCGGCGTGCTGTTTATCCGGAACAAATAATAACGCTAAAAAACAGCCGCTCTTCTCGCTTGAGGAGAGCGGCTGCTTTTATGTCCGGCTGTCCGCGGCGTCTTTCAGCCGCGTGTTGATGCGCTGGAGCGTGCTGTCAACAAAAGCGTTTACGAGGAAGGAATCGCCCTTATCCTTTGCGCTGATGAGAGCGAAGGTGCGGAACACCTTCGGTTCGATCGGAATGACGGAAAATTCATCCGTCATGTAGAGCTTGAACTGCTCGTTCATGACAAACGTAACGGCGCCGCTTCGGACAAGCGAGAGCCGGGCTTCCAGACTGATGAGGTCCATGATCTTGTAGTCCGTGATCCCCTCCTTCTCCAACATGGCAACGAGCAGGGCACGCAGACCGGAGCCGGGGGAAGTGAAGACGAGGCGCTCATGCAGGAGCTCCCTGAGAGAGACGCTCTCCCTTGCGGCGAGCGGATGCTTCCGGTTTACGACGATGCAGATATACTCGTCTCGTATGGGCCAGATCCTGTATTCCTCAATGGGATAAGAGCCGTGCGGAAGACAGAGAAGCGCAACGTCGATCTCGCCCTTCTTGACGAGCTCCAGAAGCTCAGGGTCCCAAGTTTCCACATAGGAGAGCTTGACATTCGGGTAAGCGGAAAAAAAGGCGGAGAGCCCGTCTGATATGTGCGGCGAGCTCAGCGCGCTTGCGCCGAAGACGATCTCCTCGCTCATGCTGCCGCTCAGCGTCTGAACGGTCTTGCCGAGCTGCTCGTAGGCGCGGAGCACATTCTTCGCCTGCGCGAGGAACTCTTTGCCCGCGAGCGTCAGGCTGACGCTTTTGGAGCTGCGCACAAACAGCGGAAAGCCGATCTCCTGTTCCAGCCGCTGAAGCTGCTGCGACAGCGCGGGCTGGGTGATGAACAGTTTTTCCGCGGCTTTGGAAAAGTTGCAGGTCCGTGCAAGCATTTCCACATAAGCAAGCTGAAAAAGTTCCATGTATCCTCCGTCCGATCAATCATCAGCTATAAGCTGAGCTTATAGCTGCATTATAGAAACCAATTTCCCTTTTGTCAAGCGCTCTGCTATATTATAGCTCGGAAAGCCTGCATGTAGATTTCCTCCAACAGCTGCCGCAGCGGTGCGCACGCGCTCGGAAGCGTACAGAAAAATGAAGGAGGTCAAAAAATGTCCATCGGTACCATTTCCCTGATCACGCTGATATTTTTTATCCTGACCATCGTGATCTCTGTCGTCAGAAAATCCAATACGGGACTTGTCGGTCTCGGCTTCGCCATTATCCTTGCGATCATCACGAAAACGCCTTGGAAAGCGGTCGTGAGCGGATTCCCCACCAGCGTTTTTGTGACGATCATCGGCGTTACCACGTTCTTTGGCTATTTTCTTGAGAACGGCACGATAACTTGGATGTCCAAGAAGATCCTGCATACCTTCCGGAAAGCGCGCAGGGCGCTTCCGTTTGTTCTTTTCTTCATCTCGCTTGTCCTCGGCGCAACGGGAGGTCCCTCCTCCGCGGGCTTTATCGCGGCGCTGGTTTTCCCCGTCGCTTACGGCGCGGGACTGAACCCGATCCATGCCGCCGTGATCACCCTTTCCGGCGCAAACTGCGGGGCGAACATGCCCTTTGGCCAGTTTGGTGCCGTGGCGTCCAGCATTATCTCCACGGTCAACGACGGCATGTATGCCGACCAGATGCTGAAGATCGGCTGGTCCACATTCTTCCTTCAGCTGATCTCCTACCTCATCGTCCACGTGATCCTTTACTTCGTTTTCCGCTGCCACAAGATCTCCGGTGATATGGATTTCGCGGAGCCGGAGGCGCTCACGCCGGCGCAGCGCAAGAGCATCGTTATGATCATCGTGGTGCTCTGCCTTGTGATTTTCCCGCCGGTCCTTGCAAAGCTGTTTCCGGGCACCCTCATTTCCACGATCGCCGCCTACTGCGACATCACGCTGATCTGCTTCCTCGGCTGCATCGCGAACCTGTTCCTGAACCTCGGCAACGAGGCAAATGTCATCAAGCGCGTGCCGTGGGGCTCCGCGATCATGATCGCCGGCATGGGAATGCTCGTGGCGGTCGCAAAATCCCTCGGCGTGGTGGAGCATCTCGCCGATATCGTCAGCAACGTTCCGGACGCACTGATCGCGCCGGTCCTGATGATCGTCGCCGGCGTGATGAGCACCTTCGCAAGCTCCATGAGCGTTGTTTTCCCGACCATGCTGCCGATCGCCGGCGCGCTTGCGATCGCGACGGGCGCAAATCCGCTGATGTATTTCGCCGCGATCGTCACCGGCTCGCTCACGACGGCGATCTCACCGCTCTCCACCGGCGGCTCGCTGGTCTATTCCGCCTGTCCGCCGGAGGTCAATCCGCCCCAGAAGCAGTTTGTTGGACAGCTTATCGCGGCATACTGCCTGCTGATCTTTATCGCCGTTCTGACCGCGCTTGGACTTTACGGCATTATCCCGATGTAAACCGGGACAGAAAGGAGCAATCTCTATGAAAATGTTTTATGAGCTTCCGATGGGAAATCTTTCCGATGCGGAAATGATGGACAAGGCCCGTGTCCGTGAGCTCGTCGAGTATGACCGCTATTGCCGCGATTATGCACACTTCGACGCCGAGCGCGCCTGCTGGTTCGACGACGGCGAGGTCTTTGCAACGTGGTTCAAGGGACCGATCAACGAGTTTATCGAAAAATCCAGCCGGAAGGACAAATCCCCATCTGCGCATAAGATCTTCAACACGGTCGTCTGGCTGAACGGCACACGGGCGATCGCCGAGTGTCTCTGCACGATCACCTTCCGCGTCCCGCTCGGAGAGGAGCTCATCGATCTTCAGGTCTGGAGCCGTCTGCATTTCCGCGCGGAGAAGCGCGATGAAAAATGGGGACTGCTCTATTTTGAGGGCATCTATGAAAAAGACCGGATCGACCCGGTGTTCAGCGACAGCAGGTTTGTGATCCCGCGCGAGGAGCTTCAGAAGTTCCGCCCCTGCAACTGGAATCAGTGCTACCGTCTCGCCGTTTACAGCGCCGATCCCTTCGGCGGCGGACTGGCGAACGCCGACCTCTGGGCAGGTCCGGACAAGCCGGAGACGATCCGGCGCCTCTATGATGAGAGCAGCCGCTGGTTGTTTGAGAAAGACTGAAAATATCGGAAAAGACCGTGCGCGTTTATGCAGCGCACGGTCTTTTTTTGCGTCAGAAGACTCTTGCTTTTGACAAGAAACGCGATCCGTGGTAGAATCATACAAAAATGATGCAGGGACGGGTATAATAGAGCCTGAAAAAAGAAGGTGGCGTTTGAAATGATAAAAATTCTGGTCGTGGAGGACGAGAAGCCGATCAACGATCTGATCGAGATGAACCTGACCGAGGCGGGGTATGAGTGTACCTGCGTGTATGACGGCATCGCCGCCTGCGACGCGGTGGAGAGCCAGCGCTTTGACCTTGTGCTGCTGGACATCATGCTCCCCGGTGCGGACGGGTATGAGGTCCTGGACTACATCAAGCCGCTGGAGATCCCGGTCATCTTCCTGACGGCGAAGGGCAGCACGGAGGACAAGGTGAAGGGCTTGAAGCTCGGTGCGGACGACTATCTCACGAAGCCGTTTGAGATCGTCGAGCTGCTCGCGCGCGTGGAGAGCATCCTGCGCCGCGCGGGGAAGACCCAGACGGAGCTTGTCGTCGGCGACGTGACGATCGACACGCGCTCGCGCGCCGTGCGCCGCGGGAACAAGGACGTGCAGCTGACGATGAAGGAATACGAGCTGCTCCTGCTCTTCGCCCGCAACCGCAATATCGCGCTGTTCCGCGAGACGCTCTATGAGCATGTCTGGGGCAACGACTATATGGGAGACTCCCGCACCGTGGACCTCCATGTGCAGCGCCTGCGCAAGAAGCTGCACTGGGAGGACAAGATCAAGGCAATTTACAAGGTAGGCTACCGACTGGAGGTCTGAACGCTTGGAACGCAAAAACAGCCGGCCGCTCAAGACGTTTTTCGCTGCGGCGGCGGTCATCGCGGTCATCGTCTGCATCGGCGAGTGCATCCTGCTCCGCCGGGTGCCCGCCGCGTCGCGCTATTACGGCGCTTATATCGTGTTTCTGCTCGTCTCCGTGCTCGCCGGCGGCTTTTTCGTCTACGCCGTGGAGTGGTTCGTGAGCTCCGCGGAAACGCGGACGATGCGGCTTCAGAAGGTGCGCATCAGCGAGCTGGAGCGCAGCATCGAAAACCTCGAAAACGTCGCGTCCCGGCGCGAGGAGTTTATCGGCTCGTTCGCCCACGAGCTCAAAACGCCGCTCACCGCCATCATCGGCTATGCGGACATGCTGCGCAGCAAGGACATGAACCCGAAATCCCGCTTTACCGCCGCCGGCTATATCTTCTCCGAGGGCAAGCGCCTTGAGGCGCTCTCGCTGAAGCTGATGGACATCATCGTCGCGGGCAAGCAGGACTTCGAGCCGAAAAAGTTCGAGGTCGGCTACTTTATCCGCTCCATCGCGGCGGTGACGGTGCCGAGCCTCTCGAACGACGGGCTGACGCTCGATCTGCGCTGGGAGCCCGGCACGATCGAGGTCGAGCCGGACCTTTTCAAAACGCTGATGATCAACCTCGTGGACAACGCGCGCAAGGCGAGCAAAAAAGGCGACGTCATCGAGCTTTTCGGCAAGGCGGAGGACGGCGGCTATGCGCTCTATGTCCGCGACCACGGCCGCGGCATGCCCGCCGAGGAGCTCAGCCGCATCACGGAGCCGTTTTATATGATCGACAAATCCCGCTCCCGCGCCCAGAACGGCGCCGGGCTCGGTCTCGCGCTCTGCCAGCGCATCGCGGAACTGCACGGAACGCGGCTCGAATACGAAAGCGAGCTCGGCAAGGGCACGACGGTGCGGATATTGCTGAAGGGAGGCGCGGCGAATGAAAAAGCTGACTGAATCGCTGCACCTCACGGAGCGGACGAAGCTGATCATCACCGTTGCGGCAGCGGCGGCGCTGCTGCTCGCGGCGATGCTCGTGCCGCTCGCGTTCCGCACCGCGGAGCCCGCCGCGGAGACGGACGACGCCCCGCGCCGTGCGGAGATCTTCCAGCGCTATCTTGCGGGGGACGAGAGCATCGCCGCCGAGCGCATCGAGACGCCGGAGGCGGAGCTCACCGCCGCCTGCGAAACGCGGATGCACACCCTCGCCGCCCGCTGCATCGACGACCGCGAGGCGGATCTGGACGGACCTTACAGCAGCGAATACACCGTCCTGACGGACGGGGAGACGACGCTGCGCATCGCGCGCATGTGGCTGGAGCAGCGCGGCGACTGGCAGAACTGGCTGGACGTGTTTTTCGACGCGGACACCGGGACGGTCTACCGCCTCTATTTGAGCCGCGAGCGGATCAGTCATGCGGAGCGTTACCCCGTGACGGAGGAGAGCCGCCCGACCGTGGAATACACGGCGGAGATGCTTGCCGCCGAGCTCGGCGGGACCGTGCGCACCCTGCACGAGACGGGCTCAAACCGCGCTTTCGTGACGATCGCGGCGGCGCAGGGCAGTGCGTTTTACGACATCGCCTGCGTCTGCTACGACAACCTCATCGACCTCACCATCGACTGCCTGTGAGCGCCCGCCGCAGGCAGTTTCCCACATCTGTGGGGCGATTTTGCCCCGAAAAGCGTCGAAATCCGCCGACAGTGGAGGAAAAGCTTGCGAAATCCGGAAAAGCATGGTAAAATATGCCACTGTGGTATAGTGCAGAGAGAAATTTCTATTCCGCTCATCCGGTCCGCGTAAAAACCGCGGACGAGAGAAAGGGGAAAATATTCTGTTTATGGCAAACAAGGGCAAAAGCCTGATCCTGCTGGTGCTGACGGTGCTGCTGCTCGTCGTCATCAGCTCCCGCGTCGCGCCGGACGCCGCGCGCGATACGGAGCGGGGACCGACATCGGTGGACGATCCGCCGGTCGTGACCTCCTCGCCCGTCGCGGAGGAGACCCCGGAGCCGACGCCGACGCCGGAGCTTCGCATCCGGGACCGTCTGCCCGGCATTTCGACCGGGGACTGGAATCTGAAGCTCGTGAACGAGACTTACGTCCTCTCGAACTCCTTCGCGCCGGACGTTACCGCCGTGCGCGACGGTCAGTATTTCGACACCCGCGCCGCCGACGCGCTGGAGGCGATGCTCTCCGCGGCGGAGGAGGCGGGCTACACCGTCGTGATCTCCTCGGCTTACCGGCCTTACTCGACGCAGGCGTATCTTTTCTTCGGCAAGGCGAGCCAGATCGCCTGGGGCGGCACGGTCGAATATGCCGAGGCGGAGCAGCTCGCGCGCAAGATCGTCGCCTATCCGGGCACGAGCGAGCACCAGCTCGGCCTCGCGGTCGACATTCTGGACAGCTCCTCGACCAAGCTGGACGTGGAGTCCACGGAGGGGCTGCCCGTCCTTGAATGGCTGACGGAGCACTGCGCCGAATACGGCTTTATCCTCCGCTACCCGAAGGACAAGCAGGACATCACCGGCTGGTATGAGCCGTGGCACTTCCGCTATGTCGGCGAGACCTGCGCGAAGTTTATGATGGACGAGGGGCTGACGCTCGAAGAGTTCATCGAGGAGTTTTAAGGCTACATAGGAACAAAAAGGGGAGGAGCGCCCGCTCCTCCCGTGCTTTTGCGAAGAAAGCTGGGAGACGAGATATGAAAAAACTGACCGTAATTCTGCTGCTCGCGGCGCTGCTGCTCTCGCTCGGAGCCTGCACCGTCCGCCCGGAGGCAACGCCGGAGCCGACCCCGGAGCCCACCGCAGCGCCGACGCCGACACCCGAACCGACTCCGGAGCCCACACCGACTCCGACCCCGGAGCCGACTCCCACGCCAACGCCGGAGCCCACCCCGGAGCCGACGCCTTACCGCCCGGACGTGGATATCACGAGCTGGGAATATATCCTCGCAAACCCGACGCACGACATCGGGACCTACGTCCCGGAGCTCACGGAGCTCGAAGGCGGGCAGTATTTTGACTCCCGCGCCGTGGACGCGCTGAAGGAGTTCATCGCCGCGGGACGCGCCGAGGGGCTCAGCGTTTTCCTCAGCTCCAGCTACCGCAGCTATGACATGCAGAATTACCTCTACGAGCGCAAGGTCGCCCAGTACGGCGGCGACCGCACCGTTGCCGCAACGATCGTCGCCCCGCCGGGCACGAGCGAGCACCAGACGGGTCTTTGCTGCGACATTACGGACCAGTATTACGCCGTGAAGGACGCCTCGCTTGAGAACACGGCGCTTTACAAGTGGATGGCGGCGCACTGTCAGGAATACGGCTTCATCGTCCGCTACCCGAAGGACCGGCAGGACGTGACCGGCATCATTTATGAGCCGTGGCATTTCCGCTATGTCGGCGTTGAGGCGGCGACGTTTATCATGGAAAACGCCCTCACGCTGGAGGAGTTTCTCGCGCTTTACGAGGATTGACGCAAAATGTGGGCGCAGAACGGAAAAAAATTTCTGTCTGCGCCCAAAATCAGGGTTGATTTGCGCTGACGGTTGTGCTATGATGGTACCGTTAGATGATAGTAACCTTGACTGAGTGGGCGCCCCCCACTCTTTTTTGTGAGCAAAAATGCCGGCTTAAAATTCTGCCGGCGGCAGAGGAGAGACGCGATGAACGCGATTGCACAGCGTGTTTGGGACCTTGCCGCGCCGCTCGCGGCGGAGCAGGGGATCGAGATCTGGGACGTGGAGTATCTCCGCGAGGCGGGACAGTGGTTCCTGCGCGTTTACATTGATAAGGAAGGCGGCGTCGGCATCGACGAGTGCGAGCGCTTCAGCCGCGCGTTCGACCCCGTGCTGGACGAGGCGGACCCCATTCCCGGCAGCTACGTTTTCGAGGTCAGCTCCGCCGGAGCCGAGCGGGAGCTGAAGCGCCCCGGCGACTTTGCCCGCTTCCTCGGCAGCTTCGTGGAGGTCAAGCTCTACCGCGCGGTCGATGACGCCAAAGTTTTCACCGGCTTCCTCCGCGCCTATGCCGACGGGGACGTCACGGTCGACTGCGGCGGCACGGAGCGGACCTTTGCCAAGGCAGACGTTGCGCAGGTGCGTCTGCGCATCCAGTAAAAAGAAATACACTATGCGTCCCGGATGGGGGCAGCAATGCGATAAGGAGTTTTTGAGAGAAATGAACGCAGAATTTTTCACCGCGATCGAGGACATTGAGAAGGAAAAGGGCATTCCCCGCCAGTATATGTACGACAAGATCCGCCTCGCGATGCTCGCGGCTTACCGCAAGGATAACCCCGAAGCGGGCGAGAACGTCGTCGTCGATATGAGCGAGGAGAAGAAAAAGATCGAGATGTACGTCCTCATGGATGTCGTGGACGAGGTGGAGGACCCCGCCACCCAGATCCAGGTCGACGCGGCGAAAACCTATAATAAGCGCGCCCGCGCCGGCACCCAGATCAAGATCCCGGTCGAGACGAAAAAGTTCGGCCGCATCGCGGCGCAGGCGGCGAAGCAGGTCATCATCCAGGGCATCCGCGAAGCCGAGCGCGGCATCGTTTACGAGGAGTTCACCAGCAAGGAGCACGAGATCCTGACCGGCGTCATCCAGCGCATCAACCCGACGAACAACGGCGTGACCATCAAGATCAGCTCCAACAGCGAGTTCACCGAGGCGCTGCTGCCCCAGAACGAGCAGATCAAGGGCGAAACGCTCACCGAAGGCGACCGCATCAAGGTCTACGTCGTCGAGGTGCGCAACTCCACCCGCGGTCCGCAGGTGCTCATCTCCCGGACGCATCCGGGCCTCGTGAAGCGCCTGTTCGAGCTGGAGGTCCCCGAAATTTTCGACGGCACGGTGGAGATCAAGTCCATCGCCCGCGAAGCGGGCAGCCGCACGAAGATGGCGGTCTGGAGCAACGAGCCGGAGGTCGACCCCATCGGCGCATGCGTCGGTCCCAAGGGCGGCCGAGTCGCCGCCATCGTGAGCGAGCTCGGCGGCGAGAAGATCGATATCATCAAATACAGCGACAATATCGAGGAGTTCGTCGCCGCGGCGCTCGCCCCGGCGGAGGTCCTCAGCGTCACCCAGTTCGAGGACGGCAAGAGCTGCCGCGTCATCGTTCCGGATAACCAGCTCTCGCTCGCCATCGGCAAGGAGGGTCAGAACGCCCGCCTCGCCGCGAAGCTGACGGGCTATAAGATCGACATCAAACCGGAGAGCGACGCCGGCGCGCCGCTCGAATAAGCGAAAAGGAGGCGGCAGGGGAGACCATGCAGAAGAAAATACCGATGCGGCAGTGTCTCGGCTGCCGCGAAATGAAGCCGAAGCGGGAGCTTATCCGCGTCGTGCGCTCGCCGGAGGGGGCGATCAGCCTCGATTTCCGCGGCAAGGCCAACGGCAGGGGGGCTTACGTCTGCCCCAGCCCGGACTGCCTCAAAAAAGCGGTCCGCGCCAAGGCGCTCGAACGCGCGCTGGAAACCCCGATCCCGGACGAGATCTTCGCGCAGCTGCAGGCGCAGATGGAGGCGGGGGAGACATGAGCAGAGCATTGGGCTATCTCGGCATCGCCCGCCGCGGCGGGAATCTTGAGCTCGGCGAGGAAAACGCCAAGGCGCTCGTAAAGTCCGGCAAGGCGCGGCTGATGTGCCTCGCGTCGGACGCATCCGACGGCGCTCGCCGCCGCGCGGAGGGCTATGTTTTTGAAACGAACGTTCCGCTGACCGTTCTGCCCTTTCCGAAGGAGCAGATCTCCGGGGCAACGGGCCGCCCCGGCTGCTCGATGGCGGCGTTTGCCGACCTTGGGCTCGCGGCGAGCTTCGCCGCGGCGCTGGAGGAGGAGTTCGGCGCGGACTACGCCCCGCTCGCAGCGGCGCTCGCCGCGAAGCGGGACAGGGCAAAAGCCCGGAAGAAGAGCGCGGGCGCGAAAAAGGGAGACAGGAGGAATTAACGTATGAGCAGTTTGGACAATAAATATAGAATTCACGAGGTGGCGAAGGATTTCGGCTTGCCGAGCAAGACCATCACCGAGATCTTGACGGAGTATATCGCCGCCCCGAAAAACCACATGCAGGTGCTGGAAAACCCGGAGCTGGACGTCATCTTCGAGTATCTGACCCAGCATAATCAGGTCGGCTCCATCGCAGAGATCTTCGCCGTTCCGGAGAAACCGAAGGAGGCGCCGAAGACCGAGGCAAAGCCTGCCGCCCAGCCCGCCGCCGCAAAGCCGGCGCAGAGCGCACCCGCGGCGGCTCCCGCCCCCGCTGCCGCACCGAAGAAGGAAGAGGCAAAGCCGCATGTTCCCAAGCCCGCGGCGGAAAAGCGCATCGTCGATACCCGCGGCTCCACGAATACGAACCTCAGCAAATACGACGAGAAGTTCGAGACCATGGCGGGCGCGCGCGGTGAAAAGCAGCGCGGCGGCAAGGAGAAATTCAACAACAAGAACAAGCAGCGCCAGAATATGCAGACCTCGGCGAAGCGCCGGCAGGAGGAGCGCGACAAGATGCAGCGCCTCCAGCTGGAGATCGCGAAGAAGCAGAAGCTCAAGGTCTCCATCCCCGACGAGATCAGCGTCGGCGAGCTGGCGAGCCGCATGAAGAAGACCGGCGCCGAGGTCGTGAAGTGCCTCATCCGCAACGGCGTGATGGCGTCCCTCAGCCAGATCATCGACTTTGACACCGCCGCCATCATCGCGGAGGAAATGGGCTGCCTCGTCGAGCGCGAGGTCCACGTCACCGTGGAGGAGCGCCTCATCGACGACCGCGAGGACACCGCAGAGGAGCTCGTTCCCCGCGCCCCGGTCGTCGTTGTCATGGGTCACGTCGACCACGGCAAGACCAGCCTGCTCGACCGCATCCGCAAGTCCAACGTCGCCTCCGGCGAAGCCGGCGGCATTACGCAGGCGATCGGCGCTTACACCGTGGAGGTGGGCGGCAGTCCGATCACCTTCCTCGACACGCCGGGTCACGAGGCGTTCACCTCCATGCGCGCCCGCGGCGCGATGGTGACGGATATCGCCATCCTCGTCGTTGCGGCGGACGACGGCATTATGCCCCAGACCGTCGAGTCCATCAACCACGCCAAGGCAGCGGGCATCCCCATCGTCGTCGCCATCAACAAGATGGACGTCGTCGGCGCGAACCCGGACCGCATCAAGCAGCAGCTCACCGAGTACGACATCGTGCCCGAAGAGTGGGGCGGTGAGACGATCGTCTGCCCGATCTCCGCAAAGACCGGTCAGGGAATCGACGAGCTGCTCGAAAACCTCGTCGTTCTCGCCGAGGTGCAGGAGCTGAAGGCAAACCCGAACCGCGCCGCCCGCGGCACGGTCATCGAAGCGCGTCTTGACAAGGGCCGCGGTCCCGTCATGACCGTCCTCGTCCAGAACGGCACGCTCCACACCGGCGACCTCATCATCGCCGGCACCGCCGTCGGTCGCGTGCGCGTGATGACGAACGACAAGGGACAGCGCGTCGAGTCCGCGGGTCCGAGCGTCCCGGTGGAGATCACCGGCATGAGCGAGGTCCCCGGCGCGGGCGATGTGTTCAACGCCGTCACGGACGAGCGCATGGCGCGCGAGCTGGTCGCCCAGCGCAAGGAGCAGCAGAAGAACGAGAGCTTCGGCGTCGCCCGCAAGGTCACGCTGGACGATCTCTTTGCCCAGATCCAGGAGGGCGAGCTCAAAAACTTCAACATCATCGTCAAGGCGGATGTTCAGGGCTCTGCCGAGGCGGTGCGCACGAGTCTGGAGAAGCTCTCCAACGACGAGGTGCGCGTCAAGGTCATCCACTGCGGCGTCGGCGCCATCAACGAGAGCGACGTGATGCTCGCCGCCACCTCCGGCGCGGTCATCGTCGGCTTCAACGTCCGCCCGGACAACGCCGCGCGCGACAATGCCGCCCGCGCGGGCGTGGATATCCGCATGTACCGCGTCATCTATGACTGCATCGAGGAGATCGAGTCCGCGATGAAGGGCATGCTCGCGCCGAAATTCGAGGAGGTCATCATCGGTCACGCCTCCGTGCGCGAGACCTATAAGGTCAGCAAGGTCGGCACCGTCTGCGGCTGCTACGTCACGGACGGCAAGATCCAGCGCGGCTGCAAGGTCCGCATCCTGCGCGACAACGTGGTCATCCACGAGGGCGACCTCGCCTCCCTCCGCCGCTTCAAGGACGACGTAAAGGAAGTCGCCGAGGGCTACGAGTGCGGTATGCAGATCGAAAAGTTCAACGATATCAAGGTCGACGACGTGATCGAGTGCTTCGTGATGCAGGAGATCAAGCGGTAACAAAGATCAAAGAAAAGGGCGCATCCGCCGGTGCGCCCTTTTTTCAAATTCAAAGGAGAATGCAATATGGCAAGCAACAAGCTCCAGCGGACGAACGAGGACATCCGCTTCGCCCTCTCCCGGCTGCTCCCGCAGGTGAAGGACCCGCGCGTGCAGCAGGGGGAGCTGATGAGCATCACCCACGTGGACACGACCGGCGACCTGCGCTACTGCAAGGTCAGCGTCAGCTTCCTCGGCGAGGTGAACGAAAAGGAATTCAAAAAGGGCATCAAGTCCGCGTCGCCGTGGCTGCGGCGCGAGCTCGGCGCGGCGCTCAGCCTGCGCTATACGCCGGAGCTCATTTTTGAGCTGGACCACTCCATCGAGCACGGCGCTTATATCAACAGCCTGATCGAAAAGCTCGATATCCCGAAGGAGGAGCCGCAGCATGACGACGAATGAGGCGGCGGCGCTGCTCCGCGCCCACGACGGCATCCGGCTCGTGACCCACACCCACCCGGACGGGGACACGCTCTGCTCCGCCGCGGCGCTCTGCTCCATGCTGCGCCGGATGGGAAAGCGCGCATGGCTTTTCCCGAACCCGGAGATCACCGAGAAATTCCAGCCGCTGACGGCGGCGTATCTCGCCGAGGGGGGCGAGACGGCGGTTTACACCGTCAGCGTTGACGTCGCGGGGACGGAGATGTTCTGCCCCGGCTTTTCCGGCGCGGTCGATCTCGCGATCGACCACCACCCGAAAAATCCCGGCTTCGCCGCCGCCACGCTCCTGCGCGGCGAAAAGGCGAGCACGGGCGAGATCATTCTGGAGCTCGCCGACGCGCTCGGCTGCGGCGTCACTCCGGAGGAGGCGACGCTGCTCTATATCGCGCTCAGCACGGACTGCGGCTGCTTCTGCTACGGCAACACCTGCGCGGACACCCACCGCGCCGCGGCGCGCCTGATGGACCTCGGCGCGGACCACCGCCGGGTCAATAAGCAGTTCTTCCGCTCCTTCAGCTTCCCGCGGCTGAAGCTGGAGGGCATGATCTTCGCCACGCTCCGCTCTTACCGCGAGAATCAGATCAATATTGCGGTCATTACGCTCGACATGATGCGCGAGAGCGGCGCGACGGAGGACGACTGCGACGATCTCGCCTCCCTCGCCGGCAAGGTGCGCGGCAACGTCGTGTCCATCACCGTGCGCGAGATCGCACCGGGGCGCAGCAAGGCGTCCGTGCGCACGAACGAGCTGGTGGACGCCTCGGCGATCTGCGCGCTCTTCGGCGGCGGCGGGCACAAAATGGCATCCGGCTGCACGGTGGACCTGCCCCCGCAGACCCTTGCCGACCGTATGCTGGACGCCGTGAACGAGCTCTGGAAATGAACGGCATTTTACTCATCGACAAGCCCACCGGCTGGACGAGCATGGATGTCTGCGCCAAGCTGCGCGGTGCGCTGCACGAAAAGCGCGTGGGTCACTCCGGAACGCTCGACCCGATGGCGACCGGGCTGCTCGCCGTGTTTCTCGGCCGCGCCACGCGCGCTGTGGAGTTCGCCGAGGCTGCGGAGAAGGAATACCTCGCCGGGCTGCGCCTCGGCGTCACGACGGACACGCAGGATACCTCCGGCTCCGTGCTGGAGCAGCGCGATGCCGACGTCTCCGACGCCGCGCTGGACGCCGCGCTCGCACGCTTTCGCGGCGAGATCGACCAGCTGCCGCCCATGTATTCGGCGATCAAGATCGGCGGAAAAAAGCTCTACGAGATCGCCCGCCGCGGCGGTGAGGTGGAGCGAAAGCCCCGCCGCGTTGCGATTTACGAGCTCCAGCGCCTCGGTCGGGACGACGCGGGCGACATTCAGCTCCGCGTCCGCTGCTCCAAGGGCACCTATATCCGCGCGCTCTGCAACGATATCGGCGCCGCCCTCGGCTGCGGCGGCTGCATGAGCGCCCTGCGGCGCACCCGCGCGGGGGAGTTTACGCTCGCTGAGGCGCATACGATGGACGACGTGCTCACAGCGGCGGAGGAAGGGCGCGCCGAGGGGCTTCTGCTCCCGGTGGATACGCTCTTCCGCGCTTATCCGGCGCTGGCGCTCACCGCGCCGCAGGAGCGCGCCCTGCGTTCCGGCGTTCGCTATACCTGCCCGCTGCCGGAGGGGAACGTCTACCGCCTCTGCGCTCCGGACGGCGCGTTTCTCGCGCTCGGCGAGGTGCGGGAGGGAAAAATGTGTTCCCGCAAAAATTTTTTTGAGAATTGAAGCTGGTTTTTATGGAACAAAGACCCAAAACCGTGCTCGCGCTCGGCTTTTTCGACGGCGTACACATCGGGCATGCCGCGCTGCTGAACGCGGCGAAGGCGCGCGCCGCCGCGCTCGGCGCGGAGCCCGCGGTGCTGACCTTCGACCTCCACCCGGACATTTTCGTAAAGAAAACGCCCGTGCCGCTGCTCTGCTCGCCGGCGGACCGTGCCCATATCATCCGCCGATTCTTCGGCATCGAACGCTGCTGCTGCATCCACTTCAACGAGCACACGATGCGCATGCCGTGGCGCGAGTTTCTCGACGGCGTCTGCGCGGAATATAACGCCGCCGGCTTCGTCGTCGGCTATGATTTCCGCTTCGGCGACCGCGGCGAGGGCGACGGGGAAAAGCTGGCGTCTTATTGCGCCGCGCACGGTCTTGGCTGCGACATCATCCCCGCCGTCACGCTGGACGGTGAGATCGTGAGCTCCACGCGCATCCGCGCTGTTGTCGCGGCAGGGGAGATGGAGCGCGCCGCGGCGCTGCTGGGCCATCCCCACCTGCTGACGGACAATGTACGAAGCGGACTGCGACTCGGCAGGCGGCTTTCGAGCCCCACGATCAACATGCGCTTCGAGCCCGGCGTGCTCATCCCGCGCCGCGGCGTTTATGCGACGCGCGTAGTCCTGCCGGACGGGGAGCACCCCGCCGTCACGAATATCGGCACGCGCCCGACCGTCGGCGGCGAGGGCGTCACGGTCGAGAGCAACATCCTGCACTATAAAGGCGACCTCTACGGAAAGCGTGTCTGCGTCGAGCTCGCGCACTTCCTGCGCGACGAGCGGAAATTCGACTCCGTAGAAGCCCTCGGCGAGCAGATCCATCGCGACGCCCTTCGCGCCGGGGAGCTGCTGGCGCGCGATTGAAAAAAGAAAGGCGGACGCTTTTAGAAAAAAGCGTTCGCCTTTTGAAACTTCTGCGCCCTTCTTTTTCTCTCAGACGCGCGTCGGGCTCTCTTTTGTGTCTCGCCGGAGCCCCGGCTCGATCGTAGCTTAGCACAGACCGCGGCGAGACGCAAATGTAAAATCTGGGAAAGCGCCCCGCGGTCAAAGCAGCGTCCCGACCGCGTGGACAACGGCGGCGCAGACCCACGCCAAGACGCACTGGAACACCACGACGAGCGCCGCCCAGCGCCCGCCCAGCTCGCGCCGGATGGCGGCGACAGCGGCGACGCAGGGGGTGTAGAGCAGGCAGAACACGAGCAGCGACGCGGCGGCAAGCGGCGTCAGGATGCTCGTCACCGCCGCACCGCCCAGCAGGACCGTCAGCGTCGAGACAACGCTCTCCTTCGCCATAAAGCCCGCGGCGAGCGCCGTCACGATCCGCCAGTCGCCGAAGCCGAGGGGCGCGAACACCGGGGAGAGAAAGCCCGCGATGACGGCGAGGATGGAGCCCCGCGCGTCCGCCACGACGTTCAGACGGAAATCAAAGGTCTGGAGGAACCAGACGACAATGGAGGCAAGGAAAATGACCGTAAACGCGCGCTGAAGAAAGTCGCGCGCTTTGTCCCATAGCAGGTGGGCGACGTTGCCGAGCCCCGGCAGACGGTAATTCGGCAGCTCCATCACGAAGGGGACCGCCTCACCCTTGAAAAGCGTGTTCTTGGACGCGAGCGCCACGAGAACCCCGACCAGAATCCCCAGCAGATAGAGCGCGAGCATCACGAGCCCGCCGCGTCCGGGGAAGAACGCCGCCGTGAAAAATCCGTAGATCGGCAGCTTGGCGGTGCAGGACATAAACGGCGTCAGCACGATCGTCATGCGCCGGTCCCGCGCGCTCGGCAGCGTGCGGCTCGCCATCACGCCCGGCACCGTGCAGCCGAAGCCGATGAGCATCGGCACGATGCTGCGCCCGGAGAGCCCGAGCCGGCGCAGCAGCTTGTCCATGACGAACGCGATGCGCGCCATGTATCCGCTGTCTTCGAGCATGGAGAGAAAGAAAAACAGCACAACGATGATCGGAATGAAGCTCAGCACGCTGCCGACGCCGCCGAAAATGCCGTCGATGACGAGCGAGTGGATGACGGGGTTGACGTTCGCGGCGGCGAGCGCGCCGTCCGCGAGCGCGGTCAGCGCGTCGATCCCGCGGGCGAGCAGGTTTTGCAGCGCCGCGCCGACAACGTTGAAGGTGAGGTAAAACACCAGCGCCATGATGACGATAAACGCCGGGATCGCGGTGTATTTCCCGGTCAGCACGCGGTCGATCCTGCGGCTGCGGATATGCTCGCGGCTCTCCCGCGGGCGGACGACCGTGCGCGAGCAGAGACGTTGGATAAAATCAAAGCGCATGTCCGCGATCGCCGCGGCGCGGTCGAGCCCGCGCTCGGACTCCATCTGGACGACGATGTGCTCCACCATCTCCCGCTCGTTTTCACTCAGCCGCAGCGCCTCCGTGACGAGCGCGTCGCCCTCGACGAGCTTGCTCGCGGCAAAGCGCAGCGGCAGTCCCGCCGCCGCAGCGTGGTCTTCGATCAGGTGCATAATGCCGTGGAGACAGCGGTGGACCGCGCCGCCGTGGGCGTGCTCGTCGCAGAAATCGACGCGGCCGGGCTTTTCCTGATAGCGCGCGATGTGGACCGCGTGGCGCACGAGCTCGTCGATGCCCTCGCTCCGCGCGGCGGAGATGGGAACGACCGGCACGCCGAGCATCGCCTCCATCTCGTTGATGCGGATCGTGCCGCCGTTGCCGCGCACCTCGTCCATCATGTTCAGCGCGAGCACGACCGGTGTGTCCAGCTCCATCAGCTGCATCGTGAGATAGAGATTGCGCTCGATGTTCGTCGCGTCGGCGATGTTGATAATGCAGCTCGGCTTTTCCTCCAGAATGAACTGGCGCGAAACGATCTCCTCCGCCGAGTAGGGCGAGAGGGAATAAATGCCGGGCAGGTCCGTGACAAGCGTGTCCGCGTGTCCGCGGATGGCGCCGGATTTGCGGTCCACGGTGACGCCGGGAAAGTTGCCGACGTGCTGGTTGGAGCCCGTGAGGGCGTTGAAAAGCGTCGTCTTGCCGCAGTTCTGGTTTCCGGCGAGGGCGAAGGTCAGCGTCGTGCCGTCCGGCAGGGTCGTACCGTCAGATTTTGCGTGATAGCGCCCCTCCTCGCCGAGACCGGGGTGCTCAGCGTCATGCGGGTGCTCGCGCTGAGGATAGTCGCGGTGTGCGCTCTGCGGGCGGTCTCCGGCGTTTACGGGCTTGATCCCGATCTGCGCTGCGTCGGCGAGACGCAGCGTCAGTTCATAGTCGTGGATGCGGAGCTCCATCGGGTCGCCCATCGGCGCGAGCTTCATCAGCTTCACCCGCGCGCCGGGGATGACGCCCATATCGAGAAAATGCTGCCGCAGCGCGCCCTCGCCGCCGACAGAAAGAATTTGCGCCGTCTCGCCGGGGCGCAGCTCGTCCAAAGTCATTCGGTTTCCTCTCTCTTCGTGTTAGTTCGAGCTAACAAAAGCTGCCGCCATGATAGCCCATGGCGGCAGCTTTGTCAACGGGAAATGCGCGGACTTTCAGCGAGGCGGCGGAGGGGGGAGTCAGTATCCCGCGAGGAACAGATTGTTGTCCTCGGCGAAGTTTTTCACGCTGTAGCACACCAGCACGGTGTCGATCCCGTGCTCGGCGGCGTAGGCTTTCACGCTGCTGCGGTAATAGCGGAGGTCCAGAATGTGCAGCTCGGAGAAGTGGGCGGTGAGGTAAGGGCTCAGCGTGTCCATATACGAGTCGCGCAGGATGAGCAGCCGCGGCGCGTCGGAGTGCTCCGTTTTGATGGTCAGCAGCGGCGTGTTTCCGCCGTAGAAGTAAGAGTATTTGTCCTTTACGGCGAGAAAGCTCTCGTCATACATCTTGCCCGGAACGGCGGCGCCCTGCGGATAGTTCGTGACGGTGATGCCCGTGTCCGGGACGAAGGTGCTGATGCTGTCCGGTTTTACCCACGAAAAGCCGGAGCTGGAATAGGTCGTGCCGTAAAACTCGTCGCTGACGACGGTCTCGGTATAGTCGCCGAGCGGCACGGGGTCGAAGCCCATCGCGCCGGCGAGGGCGGCATAGCCGTAATAAGCGCCGAGCGTCGTCCAGTGGTGGTCCGTGCGGAAGAAGATAGGTTCATCGCGGTGCGCGGCGAGCGCGGAGGCGACGTCCACGCTCTGCGCCGTGACATAGCCGTAGGCGTAGTCAATGGTGTCCAGCTGGCTGTCGTTCGGCGCGCCGTCCGGTAGCAGATCGCGGTCGATCTCCGCTGCGGAGGGGATGAGCGCAAAGTAAACGGGGACGCCGACGTTCTCTGCAAGGGCGTTTACGGCGTCCAGATTGAAATCCAGATCGTCCTGCGCGGGGGCGGTGTAAGGCTCCAGCAGCGTTTCGCCCTCGCAGAGATAAACGCCGTTGTTCGCCGTCTTCCCGGCGGCGAGCTCCGCACCGGCCTTCAGCGTCGTCCACCCGTCGCGCAGGGGGAACTGGTCGGTAATGAAATCCTCGTATGCGGTCGTGAATTTTCCGGAAAAGAGGGCGGAAAAGGTGAATTTCGGCGCGGTCTGGAGCGTTCGGTTTTCGCGCTCGGAGAAGCTCTTTTTCGGAAGGACGAGCCCCAGCACGAACAGCACGCCGAGAAAGGCGAGGAAGAGCGCGGTCTGGACGATCGCGGCGGTTTTCTTTTTCATTCGGCTTGCCCTCCCTTCAGAAGCGGAAATAGAGAAACGGATTATAAGTCGCGTCCACGAGATAAGCCGTGGATAGGATGAGCACCGCAGCGATCATCACGGGCGTCACCGCGGCGCGGACGCGCTCGCCGAGGCGGTCGTAGAGCCGCTTTCCGAGCGGCAGACAGGCGACGATCGCGACGACGAAGATCACGGCATAGCTGCGCAGGTAAAACAGGTCCTGCGCGCTCCAGAGCCCCGCTCCGCCGCCGAACATCGCCCGGTAATAGCCGAAGGCGGCGCCAAGACTCGGCAGGTCAAACAGGACCCAGCCGCAGACGGCGACGAGAAGCGCATAGACCGTCGCGAGGACGGGGACCTTTTTCAGCGGCTTTAAGAGGAAGAGCTTTTCCAGCATGAGGAAGACGGCATAATAAAGCCCCCAGCAGAGGAAGGTCCAGTTCGCGCCGTGCCAGAAGCCCGTGAGCGCCCAGACGATCAGAATATTCAGAAGCTGCCGTGCCATCCCCTTGCGGTTGCCGCCGAGGGGGATGTAAACATAGTCGCGGAACCAGGTGCCGAGACTGATATGCCAGCGCCGCCAGAACTCCGTCACGGAGCGGGAGATATAGGGGTAATCGAAGTTTTCGAGAAACTCAAAGCCCAGCATCCTGCCGAGACCGATCGCCATGTCGGAGTAGCCGGAGAAATCGAAATAAATTTGCAGCGAGAAGGCGAGGATGCCCATCCACGAGCCGAGCACGGTCAGCTCCGCGCCGGAGGCGGCGGAGTAAACGTCCCAGAGCGCGCCGATGTTGTTCGCGATGAGCACCTTTTTGCCGAGCCCGACGATGAAGCGCCGCACGCCGGAGGCGAACTGGTCCACGCTGTTTGCGCGGAAGGAGAGCTGGTCGGCGACGTCCTTGTAGCGCACGATGGGACCGGCGATAAGCTGGGGGAAGAGCGCCACGAAGGTGCCGAAGGAGATGAAGCTGCGCTGCAGCTCCGCGTCGCCGCGGTAAACGTCGATGGGGTAGCTCATCGTCTGGAAGGTGTAAAACGAAATGCCGATCGGCAGCGTCAGCCCCAGCGCCGCGATATGAACGCCGGGAATGCGGCTGAGCGTTGCGGCGAAGAGGTCGTAATACTTGAAAAAGCCGAGCAGTGCGAGGTTGACGATGATGTCCGCCGTGAGCCACGCCTTCGCGCGGCGGCGGTCGGTGTGCTTATACTTTTCCACGAGGAAGCCCGCGGCGAAGTTGATCGCCATGGAAAACACCATCAGCAGCACATAGACCGGCTCGCCCCAGCCGTAAAACACGAGGTTCACGGCGAAGAGCCAGACATTGCGCCAGCGCGTCGGGACAAAATAATAGACTGCCAGCACGACCGGCAGGTATTGGAACATGAAAAGCAGGCTGGAAAAGACCATGGGCGGTTTTTCTCCTTGGTGATCGGATTATCGGTCGTTTTTGTCCGGCATGTCCGCGGCGGGACGGTCCGGGCGGAAATCGCCGAGCGGGTTCGCGCTCGCAGCGGAGCGGAGCTCGCTGCTGTCGACGTGGGTATAGATCTGGGTGGTGTTCAGATTCTCATGCCCCAGCAGCTCCTGAAGCGTGCGGACGTCGACGCCATATTGCAGCATCAGCGTCGCCGCCGTGTGGCGGAGCTTGTGGGCGGAATACTTGTCCGCGTCCAGCCCGGCACGCAGCAGGCTTTTTTTGACCATGCTGTGGACCGCCTCGCGGCTGAGCCGCCCGTGGCGCGCGGAGAGAAAGAGCGCGTTGCTCCGCGCCCCGGCGGTCGGGCGGACGAGCAGATAGTCGTTGATGGCGGCGGCGGTCGCGTCGTTTAAGTAGACAACGCGCTCCTTGCCGCCCTTGCCGAACACACGGAGATTATCGCTGCGCACGTCGGCGAGGTTCAGACCCACGATCTCCGAAATGCGGAGTCCGCAGTTTAAGAAGATACATAGAATGCAGTAATCCCGCTCGCGGAAGCGCCCGTCCACGGCGGAGAGGAGCTGCCGGCTCTCCTCCAGCGTGAGGTAGCGGGGGAGGGCTTTGGGGATCTTCGGCGAATCGAGGTCCTGCACGGGGTTTTCCTTCAGCAGCTTGGCTTTGCTCGTGAGGTATTTGTAAAAGCTCTTGATCGACGCGATCTTGCGCGCGCGGCTCGCCGCGCCGAGACCGTAGCTCGTCTCGCGGCTGTGCTGGTTGCGCACGCGGTCGCGGCTTAAAAACGAGAGGAACGCATACACTTCCGAGAGCGTCACCGCGCCGACAAATTCGAGGTCCACGTCCGCAATGTCGATCTCCTCAATGTCCGTCCCCGGCGGAACGGTGCCGCGGCTTAACTTCAGATAGCGGAAAAAGGTCCGCAGGTCGAGGAAGTATTCGTCCACGGTGTTCTTCGAGTGCCCGCGGATGGTCTCGTGATAGGTGAGGAAGTCCTGTAAAATTTTCGGTGTTCCGGCTCTGTAGTCCATCAAAAGCGCCTCTTTGTTCCGCAACTTTTCCACAGACCCGCGCCGGGTGCGGCGCAGGGCACTTTTGCTATTTTAACCGTTTTTTCCGCTTTCGTCAACATTGCAAAAATAAATCTTTCTTTTTTGTCGAAAAGGTGGTATAGTATCAGCATTCACTTAGTTTTCCCGAAGGAGGCAAGCGCTATGAGCATCCAGATGGCTGCCCGCATGGAGCAGGTCCATTCCGATATCCGCGGTCCCATTTTTGTCGAGGCGAACCGCATGGCGGCGGAGGGGACGCCGATCCTGAAGCTGAACACCGGCAACCCGGCGACCTTCGGCTTCCGGATGCCGGAGAGCGTCCGCGGCGCGCTGGAGAAAAATCTCGACAGGGCGGTCGCTTACTGCGACTTAAAAGGCATGCCGGAGGCGCGCCGCGCCATTTGCGACTATCATCTCGACCGCGGCGTGCAGGGCATCACGCCGGAGAGCATCTTCATCGGCAACGGCGTCAGTGAGATCGCGACGATGATCTCCACCGCGCTCTTCGACTACGGCGACGAAATTTTGATCCCGACGCCGAGCTACTCGCTCTGGACAAACGTCGCCTACATCACGGGCAGCAAGCCCGTGATGTACCGCTGCGATGAGCAAAGCGGCTGGTATCCCGACGTGGCGGACATCCGGCGCAAGATCACGCCGAAGACCAAGGCGATTTTGCTCATCAACCCGAATAACCCCACCGGTGCGGTCTACCCGCTGGAGGTCCTGCTCGACATCATCAAGCTCGCGTGGGAGCACGATCTCGTCATCATCTCCGACGAGATCTACGACCGCCTCGTGATGGACGGACTCACGACCTATTCCACCGCCGCGCTCGCGCCGGAGCTTCCGGTCATCACCTGCAACGGGCTCAGCAAGAGCCACATTATCTGCGGCTTCCGCTGCGGCTGGATGTGCGTCTCCGGTCCGGAGGGCTTCACGACGCCGATGATCGAGGCGGTGCAGAAGCTCGCCGCCATGCGTCTTTGCGGCAACGCGCTGACCCAGCTCGTCATCCCCGCCGCGCTCGCCGACAGCGCGAGCACGCAGGCGATGCTCGTCCCCGGCGGCAGGCTCTATGAGCAGCGCGAGGCGACCTGCCGCGCGCTCGACGAGATCCCCGGCATTACTTACGTGAAAAACCACGCCGCGTTCTACCTCTTCCCGCGGGTCGACGCCGCAAAATTCCACATCACGAGCGACAAGCAGTTCGCGATGGATGTCCTCCACGCGACGCACATTCTTTTCGTCCCCGGCAGCGGCTTCGACTGGGCGGAGCCGGACCACTTCCGCCTCGTCATGCTCCCGCAGCCGGAGATCATGGCAAAGGCGATGGGGGACATCGGAAAATTCCTTGAGACTTATCAGCAGGCGTAAAATCCGCCGCTCATCCCGCGTCTGCCGGAATTTTTTTCGGCAGACGCGGCGAAAAACGCAAATTCGGCGTTGACATTTCCTGCCGACTGTGCTAATATGATCGGGCAACTGAAAATCCGTTTTCGAGTTCGGCTTGGAGAAGTACCCAAGAGGCCGAAGGGGCTCCCCTGCTAAGGGAGTAGGGCGTGTTGAGCGCCGCTCGGGTTCAAATCCCGACTTCTCCGCCACAAGAAAGAGACGCCGAACGCGGCGTCTCTTTTCTTTTCAGCTGCGCTTTCATATCCGGAGAGTTACCGAAGCGGTCATAACGGGGCGGTCTTGAAAACCGTTAGGGCGCAAGCCCACGCGGGTTCGAATCCTGCACTCTCCGCCATAAAAAGTGCCTTCTGTCATAGACAAGAGGCACTTTTTTTCGTGCTGAGTGTGTCCAAGGGTCCACCGCTGCTTCACT
The DNA here is from genome assembly GCA_963605115.1 of Pseudobutyrivibrio sp. Classification (GTDB taxonomy): domain Bacteria; phylum Bacillota; class Clostridia; order Oscillospirales; family Oscillospiraceae; genus SVKR01. The sequence continues at coordinate 31,873 of CAVCTM010000001.1, forward strand.
CCAGACACACCCCGACCAGCTCCGCTGCGGAGCTGAGGTTCCGATCGCCGAGACGCTTTGCCGCGGCGTCGCCGACGCAGGCGAGGGTGAAGCCGCCGGCGCGGGCGGCTGCGGCGCCGGAGGCGGCGTCCTCCACGACGAGGCAGTCCGCGGGCGGGATGCCGAGCATCTCCGCCGCCCTGAGAAAAACCTCCGGGTCCGGCTTTGCGCGGGTGATGCAGCTGCCGTCGCACACGGCATCGAAGAAGCCGCCGAGACCGAGGCGGTCCAGAATCAAGGGTGCGTTGCGGCTCGACGAGCCGACGGCGAGGCGCAGTCCGGCGCTCCGCAGCGCGCGGAGCATCTCCGCGACGGCGGGGTCGAGGTCCGCAGGACTCATCCCGGCGAGCTGGGCGCGGTAGCGCTCGTTTTTCCTCGCGGCGAGCGCCAGTTTCTCCGCATCGGACCAGCTCCTGCCGCTCTTGGCGAGGATGAGCTCCAAACTCGCCATGCGCGAAACGCCGCGCAGCGCGTCGTTGTCCCGGCGGTCAAAGGGGATGCCGAGCTCGCCGGCGAGACTTTTCCATGCCCGATAGTGCATTTCGTCCGTGGAGCAGAGCACGCCGTCCAGGTCAAAGATCACAGCGCGAAAACGCATGGTATCGCTTCTCCTTTCTCAAAAAACGCCCCGGCGCAGCCTCTTGCGCCGGGGCGAAAAACGCGGAATGTCAGAACGTCAGCGAGCCGGAGGCGATGCGCTTACCGCTGCGGCGGTCGAAGAGCATGACCTGATCGCCGGAGACGGAGACGGGAACCTTCGCGCCTATGGTGAACAGCGAGCTGCCGAACACCACGCCGGTCAGCAGATAGCCGCCGACGCGGACCTTGATGGTGGATTCCATGCCGGTCGGCATCGCGCCGTAGATCTCGCCGGAGAGCACGCCGGTCTCGTCGGAGATGTCGAGAAACTCCGGACGGATGCCGAGCACGAAGTCCTCGTTTGTGACGGTCGGAGCGTCCTGAAGAGAGTCGTCCTCCTCGTCGACCTTGGCGATGTGGTAGCGGAACACCTCGTCCTTGTTGCCCTTCTCGACGTAGCCCTTTTCCGCAGCCTTCGCCTTCAGCGCGGCAGCCTTGTCCGCGTCCGCCTTGTCGCGGGCGGCGAACCACGCGGCGAGGTCGAGCGGCGCGGAAGGGCGGAAGGTCGCCTTCTCGCCGCCGAGAACGGTGAGCGAGAGGGTGCCGTCGGCGTTCTGTGCGCCGTGGGTCTCCACAAAGTTGATGGACGGGTTGCCCACAAAGTCCGCAACAAAGAGGTTCGCCGGCTGGTGATAGACGTCCAGCGGCGCCTCGTACTGCTGAAGCACGCCGTTGTCGATGAGGCAGATCTGGGTCGCGAGCGTCATCGCCTCCATCTGGTCGTGGGTGACGTAGACGAAGGTGGAGCCGGTCTCGACGTGCAGACGCTGGAGCTCATAGCGCATTTCGAGACGGAGCTTTGCGTCGAGGTTGCTGAGCGGCTCGTCCATAAAGAGCACGGTCGGTTCCGGGGCGAGGGTGCGCGCGATGGCGACGCGCTGCTGCTGGCCGCCGGAGAGCTCCGCGGGGTAGCGGTCCATGAACATGCCGATCTTGACGATGCGGCTGACGCGGCGGACGGTGAGATCGATCTCCTCCTTTGTCAGCTTGCGGGTCGTCAGGATGGGCTCGCCGCCGCGGGTGAAGCGGAACTCGGCGTCCAGCGGCGTTCCCGCGCTCTCAGCGGCTTTCTTTGCACTCTCCGCCTTCGCGCGCAGCGTCTCCGCCTCGGCGGAGACGTCCTTGCCGGATTCCAGATGATAGTCGAAGAGCTTCTTCGCCGTGTACTGGGAGAGGGTAAAGGCGTCGATGAGCTTCAGCACCGCCTTTTTGCCGTCGAGCTTTCCGTCCTTGTCGCGGCACTCGTCCAGCACCGCTCTTACCTCGGCGGGGGAGGAGAGGATCTCGGCAAGGCGCGCGGCATTTTTCGCCTCGAAGTCGATCTTCGGCAGCGGCTCCTTGACGTTCGCGAGTCCGAAGGAGATGTTCTGGTAAACGGTCATGTTGGGCCAGAGGGCGTAGTTCTGGAACAGGAACCCGACGCGGCGCTTGTTCGGCGGGATGTTGATGCCGAGCGCGCTGTCGAAAACGACGGTGTCGCCGATGGTGATACGCCCGCTCGTCGGGGTCTCCAGACCCGCGATCATGCGCAGCGTGGTCGTCTTGCCGCAGCCGGAGGGACCCAGCAGTGTGACAAAGGCGTTGTCGGCTATGGTGAGGCTCAGGTCCTCGACGGCGTAGAATTTGCCCCAGCGCTTGGTGACATGTTCAAGTTTGATTTCAGGCATGGTTTAACCTCCGATTCCCTTGTCGAGGCTCGCACCCGTGACCTTGTTGACGAGCGCGTTGCAGACAAGAATGGTGATGATGAGGAGCAGGTTGATGCCGCTGGAGAAGGCGTAAAGTCCCATCTCGTCGAAGTAGTCCAGCGTGGTGGAGAGGATGAAGCCCTGCACGCACAGCAGCATGAAAAGCGAGAGCTCACGCAGGCAGGTCATAAACGGCAGCAGGAAGCCGGAGATGATGGAGGACTTCTGGATCGGGATGATGATGCGCGTCATGCGCTTCCACCATGGGATGTTCTGGATGATCGCCGCTTCCTCGATCTCGCCGGAGAGCTGGAGCATGGAGTTTAAGGAGCTGCGGCTCGCAAAGGGGATATACTTGATCGTGCCGGCGATGATGAGCAGCGTGTAGGTGTTGAAGAGATTGAGCTTTTCCGTAGAGAACAGGATGAAGAACGCGACGCCGACGGCGATGGAGGGCATCAGATAGGGCAGGAAGGCGATGGAGTTGACGTAGTTCGCCCAGCGGCTGCGGCGGTTTTTGGAGACCGCGTAGCCGATCATGGTGCCGATGGAACCGGCGAGCAGCGCGCAGGCGACGGAGGTCAATATCGTGCCCTTGAAGGCGCGCCAGATGGTCTCATTATATAGAATGCCCTTCTGACCGTACATGCCGTTTTCCGTGATATTCTCGTTCGTCAGCCACCACTTCGTCGTGAGGTTCGAGGCGTCGCCCGTGTAGAGGAAGGAGTAGTCACCGGGGTTCGGGAGGAAGGTCTCGAAGGCGAAGGAGATGATGGGGAAGATGCTGGTGAAGAAGGTGATGATGACGAGGATGAGCGCGATGACGATGCGCCCGGCTTTGCCGAGGCGGATCTTGGAGATCTGGCCGGATTTTCCGGTGACGGTCGTGTAGTTCTTGCGGCTGCGCAGCGAGAACTGGTTGAGCAGCATGATCGCGACGCCGAAGACCATCATAATGATGGCGAGAATGCTCGCTTCGCCGGTGTACTTGCTGTTCATGGAGATGTACTTCGTGCTGAGCGTGCTGAGTCCGAGATAGTGCGGCACGGGGTAAGAGCCCATCGCGCTGCCGAACACGAGCAATATCGTGGACAGGATGGCGGGCTTCACGAGCGGGAGCGTCACGCGGAACATGGTGCGCCATTTCGGGGTGTCCAGAATGGTGGCGGCTTCCTCAAGGTTCGCGTCCATATTCCGGAAAATTCCGCCGATGAGGATATAGGCGAAGGGCGCGTAGTGCAGTCCCAGCACCATCAGGCTCGGAAACAGACCCTTGCACCACCACATCGGCATGTTGATGCCGAAGAGCGCGGCGAGCAGACCGTTGCTCGTGCCGGTGACGGCGTTGGAGTTGAAGAGGTTCTGCCACACGACGGCGAGCGTCCACTGCGGCATGATGTAGGGAAAAATGAAGATGGAGCTCAGATATTTTCTCCAGGCGAGGTCCGTGCGCGTGATGAGAAACGCGAACAGCCCGCCGAAGATAATGGACACCACGCAGGTGCCGAAGGCGAGCATGACGGTGTTGAGCAGCGGCGTCCAGAGATTCGTCTTGGCAAGGCGGCTGGTGAAAAGGTCGATGTAGTTGACAACGGTATAGCCGGAGGACTGCCCCGTCAGGTGGGCGTCGATCGTGCCGGCATGAATTTTAAAGGTGTCCTCCACGATGGCGACGATGGGGGCGACCGTCGTGAAGGTCAGGATGATGCCGAGCAGCACGAGGATGACGTTGTGCGGCTTGGAAAAGAAGGTTTTGAGCTTGTTTAGGATGATCGTGCCTTGACTTGCGCGGAGGGTGGTTGACTCGTTCATGGCTTCCTCCTCTTAAGTTTTTCGGAGCCGGGGGCGGTTTGGAAAGGAAGCGCCCTTGGATGCTTATGATCCAAGGGCGCTTTGCCTAAACCTGAATATTTCCTTGAATATTTCAGCGCCGGGGAAGGGGCGGCTTAGCGCTTTAGCCCGCGCTGTACTTCGTCAGCATCTCGATCCAGCTGCCGACGGTGAAGGCGACGGAGGCGCAGTACTCAGGATCCTCGAGCACGAGCTTGCCGTCGGTGGTCCACCACTCATAGCCGTGGTCGTTCTTCGCGGCGAACTTGACGGTGGTGCCGTCCTCGTCCATACCGCCGACGGAGTGATGGAAGGTCGCCTCGGTCTCCTCGGCGACGGTCGGGTTGCTGGAGTAGCCGCCCATGTCCTTGCCCCAGGCGGAGAAGCCGTCGGCGGTGCAGGTCATGTAAGCGATGAAGGCGCAGGCGGTCCAGGGCAGGGGGCTGTTGTCGGTGACGAACAGATAGTGGCAGTAGCCGTAGCCGCCGATGCCCTCGTAGCCGTCCTCATAAGCGGCGACCTTGATGTTGTTGACGGAAACGGTGGCGGACTCCTCAACGGAGCGGAGCTTGGAGTAAACGAGCAGACCGAACTGGTCCTTCGCGGAAGCGTCCACGAGGGTGTTGCAGATCGGGCCGTCGTCGGTCTGGGCGTTGTAGCTCTCGACCCAGAGCTTGATCCACGCGAGGGCGTAAGCGCCGTCGGCGCCGAGACCGAGGTCGGCAGCCTCAGACTCCATCTCCTTGATGGTGGGCTGGAAGTAAGCCTGCTCGTCGGCGGGCAGAGCCTCATAGGACTCCTTCAGCCAGGCGGCATAGTCGTCGCGGGTCAGCATGTAGAGGAAGTTCTTGCCGACGATCTCGGAGTCGATGTCCATGAACAGGCCATGCTCACCCTCGGCGATGAAGTCCCAGCAGTTGTCGTAGGTCTTGTCGCCGATGCAGTTGTACATGAAGACCTTGTTCAGGGTCTGGAGCGGCAGGAAGCCGGTGTAAGCCTCGGCGGTGGTGCCGTTGGCGTCAGCCCAGTCCTTCGGGATGAAGGTGTCCAGAATGCCGGTCTGGACCATCTTGCTCTCGATCTGGTTGCCGTCCTGAATGAGCGTCATGGCGAAGGTGCCGGTGCCCTTCAGGGAGTCGGCGGTCAGCTGATCGAAGATCTTGTTGTTCTTCGGCTGCTGCCACTCGAACTGCATGTCGTAGCTGGAGTCGATGGTCTTCAGATACTCGATGAACAGGGGCAGGGCGCTCTTGCCGCGGCTGGAGTTGCCGACGCCGTAGAACATCTTGCCGTTGGATTCCTCAATGGCTTTCTTGGCGAGCTCCTCAAGGGTCATGCCCTCGGCTTCCTTGATGATCTTCTGGACCTCAGTGAGGTTCTCCTCAACCTCAGGGGTCTTGGTCTCCTCAGGGGTCTTGTTCTCGGTGCCGCCGTTGTTCGTGACTCCCGGGTTCTTGGTCGGGTCAGGAGTCTTGGTCTGTGTGCCGCAGGCAGCCAGAGCAAACACCATGACAAGCGCAAGGATCAGAGCAATGATCTTTTTCAAAATAGTGTCCTCCTCATAAATTTTTATCAGAAACGGCAAAAGGCGCCGTCCCGACGTCTTCATTCTACGGACTCGTTGCACAAATGAACAGTGGACGATCCTGCGTTATTTTGTGTTTCCCTGCGATTTTTTCAATTTTTGGCTTAATTTTTGTGAAAAAGTGTGATATAATCAGCCTGACGAGGCGGAGAAGTTGTATAAAACGTTCGGACGACCGGATTACATGTACGTTCTGAACGATATACAGCCGTCTGCCATGAACGGACAAGATTCGACAAACGGAGAAACGACTATGCGCCGGAAACGCTGCTTTATCCGCATATTGACACTCGCACTCGCGCTGCTGCTCCTCGCCGGCTGCGGGGAGAGCACGCCGCAGGAGGAACTCGCCCCTGCGGAGAGCGAGCGCCTTGTGCTCTATACCTCCCATAAGCGCGAGGTGTGGTGGCCCATCGTGAAGGAGTTTGAACAGCGCACCGGCATCTGGGTCGAGGTCGTCGAGGGCGGCACGAACGAGCTGCTCGAACGGCTCGAAGGCGAGAAGACCGCGCCGCAGGCGGACGTGATGTTCGGCGGCGGCGTGGAGAGCCTCGACGCCTGCCGCGCACTTTTCGAGAGCTACACCTGCGCGGGAGCGGAGGAGATCCTGCCTGTTTACCGCGCCGCGGACGACGTCTGGACGCCGTTTTCCGCGCTGCCGGTCGTCCTTATTTATAACCCGAAGCTTGCCGCGCCCGGCGCGCTGACGGGCTGGGCGGATCTGCTCGACGAGGCTTGGCGCGGGGAGATCGCCTTCGCCGACCCCGCCGTTTCCGGCTCCTGCTTCACCGCACTCATGACCTTCGTCAGCGCCGTCGATCTCGAAACGGACGCCGCGCTCCGCGCCTTTGCCGAGGCGCTCGACGGCGTGCAGCTCGGCGGCTCCGGCGAGATCGTCAGCGCCGTGTCCGGCGGGGAAGCCCGCGTCGGCGTGACGCTTGAGGAGACCGCCTGCAAGCGTATCGCCGCCGGGGACGAGATCGCGCTCGTCTATCCCGTGGACGGGACGAGCTGCGTGCCGGACGGCACCGCCGTCGTCGCCGGTGCGCCGCACGCGGAAAACGCCCGCGCCTTTGTCGACTTCACCATCAGCCGCGACGTGCAGAGTCTGCTGCAAAGCGCGCTGAGCCGCCGCTCCGTGCGCGCCGATCTGGACGCGCCGGTGGGTCTTCCGCCGCTCGCGGACATCGCCATGGTCGATTACGACGTCCGCTGGGCGAGCGAGATGCGCGAGGCGCTGCTGATGAGCTGGGAATTTTATTTCGGAGCGGAGGAGCCGTGAGATGAAAGCGAAAAAACGCCGCTCTTACCGCAAACGGCTGAACGCCGCCTTCCTTGCCGTGTCGCTCGTGCCGCTGCTGCTCTGCTCCGCGCTGCTGCTCCAGTGTTTCCGTCTGCGCACGGCGGCAGCCGCCCAGCAGACGGCGGAGGACCATCTCCTCGCCGCCTCCACCGCGCTCGACACGCTCCGCACCGCGCTGGACGACGCCGCGGACGCCCTCCGGCGCGACGCGATCGTCCGCCTTGCGCTTACCGGAGCCTACGACACCGCGGCGGTCTACGACCATATTTTCGACGCGACCGAGCCGGTGCGCGCCATGGCGCGCGTCGACCTCTATGACGCCGCGGGGCGCTGGCGCTATTCCACGCGCTCGGCGCCGTTCGCGGTCTCGCTCCCGACGGACTGGGGCGTGCTCCACGCCGCGGCGGGCGCGGGACCGGACGGGCTCGTGCTCTGCGCCGCGGAGGAGAATGCCGGCGGCGATGCACCGCTGCTCTACGCCGCCGCGATGCTCGCCGACGGCGAGGGGGAGACCGCCGGCTACCTTGTCGTGAGCCTCAGCGAGAGCCAGCTCCGCGCGCTGCTCGGCGCTTCCGTCGGCGCGCAGAACGAGCTGCTGCTGCTCGACGGCTACTGGCGCGCGGTCTTCTGCACCCAGCCGAGCCAGACGGAGACGCTCGCCGCCGCGCTGCGCGCGCAGCTGCTCTCCGGGGACCGTCTCGCGGGACTCGGCGACGACTTCAGCTACACGGTCCGCCGCCACGCGGGGACCGGGCTCTCCCTCGTGCTCCAGCAGCCGCAGGTGTTCACGCGCGCGACGGAGCGCATGCTCTATTCCATCGGCGCGCTCTGCGGACTTGTCTGCATCGCGCTCAGCATTCTGCTGAGTCTCCAGCTAAGCCGCCAGATCTTCCGCCCCGTGGGGCGGCTCCACGACGCCATCGGGCGCGTCGGCGCGGACCACGATCTCTCCGTCCGCGTCCCGGTGCCGGAGGGGGAGACGGATGAGCTCGCGGAGCTCGCCGAGCGCTTCAACGATATGGTCGACTCGCTCCACCGCAACCAGCAGGCGCTGCTGGAAAACCAGCGCGCGCTCAACGAGGCGCAGATCCGCATGCTTCAGGCGCAGCTCAATCCCCATTTTCTCTGCAACACGCTCGACACGATGAAGTGGATCAGCAAGATCAATCAGGTGCCGCAGGTCGCCGTGATGAGCACGAACCTTGCGGATATCCTGCGCTTCTGCATCTCCCCGGCGGAGCTTGTCCCGCTCCGGCGGGAGCTCGACATTCTGGAACGCTATGTCGAGATCCAGCGCATCCGACTCTCGGACAGCTTCAGTTACGGGGCTGATGTACCATCTGAGCTCCTTGATGACACCGTGCCGAAGATGCTGCTCCAGCCGCTCGCGGAAAACGCGATATTGCACGGGCTCTCCGGCGTGCCGGACGGCAGGCTGTCTGTCAGCGCGCGGCGGGAGGGGGACGACCTCGTCATCCGCGTGCAGGACAACGGTCCCGGCTTCCCGCCGGAGCTGCTGGGACCGTATCAGCCGCCCGCGGAGCGGACGGGCCACCTTGGACTGCTGAATGTGGACACCATTCTGCGCAAGCAATACGGCGAGGGCTTCGGCCTTTGCCTCGAAAATGCCCCGGAGGGCGGCGCGTGCATCACGGCGCGTCTCCCGGCGGCAGGGAAGAAGGAGGACGGACCATGCTGAGAGTTATGGTCGTGGAGGACGAGGAGCTCATCCGCCGCGGGATCGTGCTCGCCGTGGACTGGGCGGCGCTCGACTGCGTTGTCGTCGGCGAGGCGTCCAACGGCGCGGAGGCGCTGGAGATCGAGGCGCAGTGCCGCCCGACGCTCATCATCACGGACCTCAAAATGCCGAAGATGGACGGGCTCGAAATGCTCGCAAAGCTCCGTGAGCTCGGCTGCACGGCGTATGTCATCATCCTGACGGCTTACGATTCCTTCGCCTATGCCCAGACCGCGCTGCGGCTCGGCGCAGTGGATTTTCTGCTCAAGCCCTTCCACGACGGCGATCTGGAAAATGCCGTGCTCGCGCTGCAAAAGCGCCTCGCCGCCAAGGAGAGACCGCCGGAGCCCGAACTCCCGCCGGTGCGGACGGATAGCCGCAGCCGCTATGTGCAGGAGGCGATGGACTATATCGGCAGGCGCTATGCCTCGCCGGAGCTCTCCATCGCGGAGGTCGCCGCCGCCCTCGGCGTCAGCGAGGGGCACCTCAGTCACATCTTTAAAAAAGAGACCGGGCTCACCGTCGGCGCTTACCTGACCCGCTGCCGCATCCAGCGCGCCATGGCGCTGCTGCGCGAGGGCAAAAAGCGCGTCTACGAGGTCGCCGAGGCGGTCGGCTACCGGGATATCACCTATTTTTCCGGAACTTTTAAAAAGATCGTCGGGATGAGCCCGACGGAGTATCAGAACGCCGTGAAATGAGCTGAGAGGAGACCGGATCCGGTCTCCTCCTTTTCCATGCAAGTTGCTGTTGAATTGCGGGGAAAAAGCGTGTATAATAGTAAGCTGGATATTTTCCCGGAACGGGAGGTTTTTATTGATGGCAAAGGAACAGAAAACAAACGTGATGCGCGTGCTGGAGCAGAAGAAGATCCCCTACACGGCGCTGGAATACCCGCATGACGAGGGCGCGGTGGACGGCGTGACCGTCGCGAAGCTGACCGGGCAGGACCCGGCGACGGTGTTCAAAACGCTCGTCGCCGTCGGCGCGAGCCGGACGAATTATGTGTTCGTCATCCCCGCGGCGCGGGAGCTGGACCTCAAAAAAGCGGCGAAGGCGGTGGGGGAGAAGTCCGTCGCCATGCTGCACGTGGCGGAGCTTCTGCCGCTCACGGGCTATGTCCGCGGCGGGTGCAGCCCGATCGGAATGAAAAAGCAGTTCCGGACGTTTTTCGACGCGAGCGTGGAGACGCTCCAGCGCGTGTTCGTGAGCGCGGGGCGCATCGGCGCGCAGGTCGGCGTTGCGCCCGCGGCGCTGCTCGCGCTCGTGCGCGGGGAGACGGCGGAGCTTTGTGCGGAGGAAAGTGCATAAAAAAATGCAGGACTCGATCATCATCCGCGGTGCGCGGGAGAACAATCTGAAAAATATCGACGTGGAGATCCCGCGCGACAAGCTCGTCGTTGTCACCGGACTCTCCGGCAGCGGCAAGAGCAGCCTTGCCTTCGACACGATCTATGCCGAGGGGCAGCGCCGCTATGTGGAGAGCCTGTCGTCTTACGCGCGGCAGTTCCTCGGTCAGATGGACAAGCCGGATGTGGACAGCATCGACGGGCTTTCTCCCGCCATCTCCATCGACCAGAAGACCACGAGCCGCAACCCGCGCTCCACGGTCGGGACCGTCACGGAAATTTACGACTACCTCCGTCTGCTCTGGGCGCGCGTCGGCGTGCCCCACTGCCCGAAGTGCGGCAAGGAGATCCGCCAGCAGACGGTGGACCAGATCATCGACCAGCTTCTGACTCTGCCGGAGCGCGCAAAGCTCCAGATCCTCGCCCCGGTTGTCCGCGGGCGGAAGGGCGAGCACGCCAAGGTCTTTGAGGACGCGCGCCGCGCCGGTTTCGTCCGCGCGCGGGTGGATGGCAGCATGTTTGATCTCTCCGAGGAGATCAGGCTCGATAAGAACAAAAAGCACTCCATCGAGATCGTCGTGGACCGCATCGTCTTGAAGCCGGACATCGCCCGCCGCCTGACCGACTCGGTCGAGACGGCGCTGAAGCTCGCCGGCGGGCTCGTGCTCGTCACGGCTGCGGACGAGGCGGGGGAGCGGGAGCTCAGCTTTTCCCAGAACTATGCCTGCGAGGACTGCGGCATCTCCATCGAGGAGCTGACGCCGCGGCTTTTCTCCTTCAACAACCCCTTCGGCGCCTGCCCGACCTGCGGCGGTCTCGGCGTCCAGCTTCAGGTGGACCCGTCGCTCATTATCCCGGATCCGGAAAAGTCCATTCTGGACGGTGCGATTGTCGCCTCCGGCTGGGGCAACGTCCGCGAGGACACCATTTCCCGCATGTATTTCGACGCGCTCGCAAAGCGCTACCGTTTCAAGCTTACTGACCCCGTGTCCAGTCTCTCCAGGGAGGCGCTGGACGCCGTGCTTTACGGCACGAAGGGCGAAAAGCTGGAGCTCTCCTACGAGCGCAAGAGCGGCAAGGGCACGCTCAGCCAGCCCTTCGAGGGCGTTATCACGAACCTCAACCGCCGCTACCGCGAGACCCAGAGCGCTACGATACGCGAGGATCTGGAGCAGTGCATGAGCGAGATCCCCTGTCCGGACTGCGCCGGACGGCGCCTGAAGCGCGAAGCCCTCGCTGTCACGGTCGGCGGGCTGAACATCATGGAGTTCACGGAGCTCAGCGTGGAAAATGAGCTGGCGTTCATCAACGATCTGCACCTCGAAGGGCAGAAGCTGATGATCGCGGGGCAGATTTTGAAGGAGATCCGCTCCCGGCTGGAGTTTCTCTCCAGCGTCGGGCTCTCTTACCTGACGCTCTCGCGCGCCGCGGCGACGCTCAGCGGCGGCGAGGCGCAGCGCATCCGCCTTGCGACCCAGATCGGGTCGAGTCTGATGGGTGTGCTCTATATCCTCGACGAGCCCTCCATCGGGCTGCACCAGCGCGACAACGCGAAGCTGATCGCGACGCTCAAGCACCTGCGCGATATCGGCAACACCCTCATCGTCGTCGAGCACGACACGGACACCATGTATGCCGCGGACCACATCATCGACATCGGTCCCGGCGCGGGCGTCCACGGCGGCGAGCTCGTTGGGCAGGGCACCGTGGCGGACATCTGCGCGAGTCCGCGCAGCGTCACGGGAGACTATCTGAGCGGCAGGAAAAAGATCCCCGTCCCGCCCTCTCGCCGGAACGGGACCGGAAAATTCCTCACCGTCCGCGGCGCGGCGGAAAACAACCTCAAAAACATCGACGCGCGCTTCCCGCTCGGCGTGTTCACCTGCGTCACCGGCGTTTCCGGCAGCGGCAAGAGCAGCCTTGTGAATGAGATCCTCTATAAAACGCTCGCCTCGCGCCTCAACCGTATGAAGGTCCGCCCCGGCAAGTGCGCGGGCGTGGACGGGCTGGAGAACGTGGACAAGGTCATCGCCATCGACCAGAGCCCGATCGGGCGATCCCCGCGCTCCAATCCCGCGACCTATACCGGCATGTTCAACGACATCCGCGACCTGTTCGCCGAGAGCAATGACGCCAAGCTCCGCGGCTACGGTCCCGGCAGGTTTTCCTTCAACGTCCGGGGCGGGCGCTGCGAAGCCTGCGCGGGCGACGGTCTGCTCAAGATCGAGATGCACTTCCTGCCGGATATCTACGTCCCCTGCGAGGTCTGCCACGGCGCGCGCTATAACCGCGAAACGCTGGAGGTGCGCTATAAGGGCAAGAACATCGCCGAGGTGCTCGACATGACCGTCGAGGAGGCGGTCACGTATTTCGAGAACATCCCCAAGATCCGCGACCGGGTCCAGACGCTGCTGGACGTCGGGCTCGGCTATATCAAGCTCGGCCAGCCGGCGACAACGCTCTCCGGCGGCGAGGCGCAGCGCGTGAAGCTCGCAACGGAGCTCAGCAAGCGGAGCACGGGACGCACGGTCTACGTGCTCGACGAGCCGACCACGGGACTGCACATGGCGGATGTCCACCGCCTTATCGACGTGCTCCAGAAGCTCACCGACGCGGGCAATACCGTCATCGTCATCGAGCACAATCTGGACGTCATCAAGTGCGCCGACCACATCATCGACCTCGGTCCCGAAGGCGGCGACAAGGGCGGGCAGATCATCTTCACCGGAACGCCGGAGCAGTGCGCCGATTGTCCGGAGAGCGCCACGGGCGAGTTTTTAAAGGCAATGCTGGAATAAAGAGAGAAAAAAACGGGGGAACCATGGAAAACGGCTTTGACGAGCTCGTCGGCACCGTCGATGAGATCATCTATACCAACGAGGAAAACGGCTATACCGTGCTGCGGCTGGAGCGGGACGACGGCGAGACCGTCACCGCGACGGGCTGCCTGCCCTTCGCCGCCCCCGGCGAGCAGCTCATGCTCTACGGGAGCTGGACGACCCATGCGACTTACGGCCAGCAGTTCCGCGCGGAATACGCCGAGCGGAGCATGCCGCGCGGCGCGGAGGCGGTGTATGAATATCTCGCGAGCCGCGTCATCCGCGGCGTCGGACCCGCAACGGCGAGCGTCATCGTCTCCGCCTTCGGCGACAAGGCGCTGGACGTCATCGAAAACGAGCCGGAAAAGCTCGCGGGACTGCGCGGGATCAGTCTGAAAAAAGCGAAGGAGATGAGCGAGGCGCTCCGGCGTCAGCTCGGACTGCGCCGGCTGATGGAGTTTCTGAACAGCCACGGACTGAAGCCCCACTTCGCCATGCGGCTCTACCGCTCCTACGGCGACCGCGCCCTCGCGCTCATTCAGGAAAACCCCTATATCCTCTGCACGCCCCACATCGGCGCGGAGTTTTCCGACGCGGACACCCTCGCGCTCGACCTCGGTCTCGACGGCGACAGCCCGGAGCGCATCTCCGCCGCCGTCTGCTTCGAGCTTCAGCATAACGCCGGGAACGGACACGTTTTTATCCCGCGCGAAAAGCTCATCCTCGCGACCGCCCAGCTCCTTGATATCGAGCCCGGCGCGGTGGAGAGCGGGCTCGACGAGCTGCTGCGCCGCGGCGACGTGGTGGAGCAGTCCGTCGCAGGCTGCGAGGCGTGCTATCTGAAGGACCTTTACGAAGCCGAGCGCAGCAGCGCGGAGCGGCTTTCCGCTATGGCAGAAGCCCGCTTTTCCTGCAAGCAGGATTTTTCCGAGCTGCTCGGCGGCATCGAGCGCGCGCAGGGCATCACTTACGCCCCGCAGCAGCGCAAGACGCTGGAGACTGCGTCCCGATCCCAGCTGATGCTCATCACCGGCGGACCCGGTACCGGAAAAACGACAACGGTCCGCGCCATCATCGCGATGTACGAAATGCTGGGGCTTACTGTCCAGCTCGCCGCCCCGACGGGACGCGCGGCAAAGCGCATGGCGGAGCTTACGGGCTATGAGGCGGTCACGATCCACCGTCTGCTGGAAGCGGGCTGCGCCGAGGGCAGCTTCGACCTCGTTTTCAAGCGAAACGCGGCAAATCCGCTGCGCTGCGACGCGCTCATCGTCGATGAATGCTCCATGATCGACATTACGCTCCTCGCCGCACTGCTCGACGCGCTGCCGCGCGAGTGCCGGCTCATTCTGGTCGGCGACGCGGACCAGCTTCCGAGCGTCGGACCCGGCAACGTGTTCCTCGATGTCCTGCGCTCCAACCGCGTCGCGGTCGTGCGCCTGACGGAAATTTTCCGCCAGACGGCGGACAGCCGCATCGTGCAGTACGCCCACCGGATCAACGCCGGCGAGCACCCGCCCATCGCGGAAAATAAGGGCGACTTTTTCTTCATGCGCCGCCTGAATCCGGACGCTGCCGCGGCGCTCATCGTTCAGCTCTGCGCCGAGCGGCTGCCGAAGAATATGCACATTCCCCCGGAGGAGATCCAGGTCCTGACTCCGATGCGCCGCGGCGGTGCGGGGGTCTACGCCCTGAACGCCGCGCTTCAGGCGGCGCTCAACCCGCCCGCGGAGGGCAAGCCGGAGAAAAAATTCGGCGAATTTATCTTCCGCCTCGGCGATCGGGTGATGCAAATCCGAAATAACTATGATATAATATGGACCACCGCCGACCAGAAGACCGCCGGGACCGGCGTTTTCAACGGCGACATCGGCTATATCACTGCCATCGACCCCGCGCAGGAGACGCTCACCGTCGACTTCGACGGCCGCAGCGCGCTCTACGGCTTCGATATGCTCTCCGAGCTCGAACACGCATGGGCGATGACGGTCCACAAATCGCAGGGCAGCGAATACCGCGCCGTGATCCTCTGCGTCTGCGGCGCGCCGCGCCAGCTCGCTTACCGCGGCGTGCTCTATACCGCCGTGACCCGCGCGCGGGAGCTGCTCATCGCCGTCGGGGACGACGGGCTCATCGACCAGATGATCGACAACCACAAGCAGGCGCGGCGCTACAGCGGACTGCGCGCGCGGCTCGCCGGGGCGGAGTGAACGCGATGGGGCTTCTTTCCGCTTTTCTGGACCTGCTTTACCCGCCGCGCTGCGTGTTCTGCCGCCGCATCATGCGCTCTTCGGCGGAGCGCGTCTGCCCGGACTGCGCCAAAACGCTGCCCTACGCCGGCGCGAGAGGGGAGCGGCATGGCGACTTTTTCACCGTCTGCCGCGCGCCGCTGCTCTATGAGGGCGCCGTGCGCGGATCGCTGCTGCGCTATAAGTTCCATGAGTGTCCCGGTTATGCCGCGCCTTACGGTGAGATGCTCGCCGTCTGCATCCGCACGGAGCTTGACGGCGCGTGGGACCTCATCACATGGGTCCCGCTCAGCCGGCAGAGACTGCGCGAGCGCGGCTATGATCAGGCGAGGCTGCTCGCGGAGGAGACGGCGAAGTGCCTTGGCACCGAAGCGGTGCGGACGCTTGAAAAGCCCGTGAACACCGCGCGCCAGTCCGCGACCGGAAGCCGCGAAAAGCGTGCGGCGAACATCTCCGGCGCTTACCGCGTGCCGGATCCGGCTCTCGTCGCCGGGCGGCGCATCCTGCTCATCGACGACATCGTAACGACGGGCGCGACGCTCTCGGAGGCAGCCCGCACCCTGCGCGCCGCCGGTGCATCGGAGGTCGTCTGCGCGGCGCTTGCGACGTCGCCGGATTAAACCCGACAAAACAAGTCTATACTTTCTGCATATACTTACTGATTTGAGGAGAACGGACCCATGCTCTTTTTTGAGAGAGACATCGCAATCGACCTTGGAACGACCAACACGCTGGTCTATGTCCGCGGCAAGGGCGTCGCCATGCGCGAGCCGACCATCGTCGCCGTCGACAAGACGACCGGAAAGCTGCTGAAGATCGGCGAGGAGGCGCAGAAGATGCTGGGACGCACCCCGGCGAACATCGTCGCCATCCATCCGATCGCAAACGGCGTCATTTCCGACTATGACATGACCACCCGCATGCTTCAGGAGCTGCTGAGCCGCGTCACGAGCTTCAGCTTTTTCAAGCCGCGCGTGATCGTTTGCGTGCCGAGCAGCATCACCGGCGTGGAGGAGCGCGCCATCATCGACGCCACGATCGAGGCAGGGGCGCGCAAGGTCTACCTGCTGGAGACCGCCGTCGCAACGAGCACCGGTGCGGGAATCGACATCTCCAAGCCGGAGGGCCATCTCGTCATCGACATCGGCGGCGGCACGACGGAGGTCGCCGTGGTCTCCCTCGGCGGCGTGGTGGAGGTCGAGTCCATCAAGACCGCGGGCGACGAGTTCGACGAGGCGATCGTCCGGTACATACGCCGGAAGCACAACGTCCTCATCGGCGCGCGCACCGCCGAGGAGCTCAAGCGCGCCATCGGCTGCGTCTATACCCGCCGCGAGGTCGAGACCCGCGAGGTCAAGGGACGCTGCCTGCTGACCGGTCTGCCCAAGGCGGTCACGGTCAACTCCAACGACATGATCGAGGCGCTCGCCGAGCCGGTCGAAAAGGTGCTGGAGACCATCCACATGGTGCTCGAACGCACCCCGCCGGAGCTCGTGGCGGACATTTCCGTGAACGGCATCGTCATGTCCGGCGGTGGCAGCCTGCTCTGGGGGCTCGACAAGCTCATCACGAGCCGCACCGGGATCGAAGCCGTCGTCGTGGACGACACCCTCGCCTGCGCCGCCTACGGAGCCGGAAAAATGCTCCGCGAGCTGAACAACATGCAGGAGGGCATGATCAACCTCGCACGACGGAAACAGATGAAAGGGTAAAAAAACCGGCTCCCGAACGGGAGCCGGTTTTTTGCTTATTTCAGAGTTTGCTCTCCAGCCAGCGGAGGACGTCGTTATAGACCTCGTTGCGGCAGAGCTCATTTAAGATCTCGTGCCGTCCGCCGGGGTAGAGCTTCAGGGAGACGTCCGTCATGCCCGCGCGGAGGAAATTGGCATATGCGCGACGGACGCCCTTGCCGCTCTCGCCGACGGGGTCGGCGTCGCCCGCGATGAAGAGCACCGGCAGGTCACGGCGCATCAGGCGGACGTTATCGAGCTTGGAGATCATCTGGATGCCGCCCATCATATCGTGGAACAGTCCCGCCGTCGGGACAAAGCCGCAGAGCGGGTCGGCGTTGTAGCGGTCCACGTGTGCCTCGTCGCGCGTCAGCCAGTCGTTCGGCGTGCGCGCGGGCTGGAAGGTCTTGTTGTAGCCGCCGAAGGCGAGGGTGTTCAGCTTATCGCTGTGGTAGCGCGGACCGTGCTTTTTGATCTCCAGTGCGCTCGCGAGCTTGCCGCCCGCAACGACGGCGGCGGGCTGCTGCCCGGTGCCGCAGATGACCGCGCCGGAAAGTCCCTCGGACCAGCGCAGCAGGTAAGTGCGGGTCAGGAAGCTGCCCATGCTGTGGCCGAAGAGAAAGTACGGCAGCTCCGGGAACTCCGCATGCGTGAGCTGATAGAGCCGGTGCATATCGCCGACGGCGGTCATCCAGCCGTTTTCATCGGCAAAGTGACCGAGCTCACCGTCGGCGCTGACGCTCTGACCGTGGCCCAGATGGTCGTTCGCGACGACGAGGAAGCCGTTTTCGGCGAGATAGGACGCAAACTCATCGTAGCGCTCCACGTGCTCGGCGATGCCGTGCGCGATCTGCAAAACGGCGCGGGGCGCCGTGTCCGGCGTGCAGCGGCGGACGTGGATCTGGGTCACGCCGTCGCCGGAGAGAAAGCTGTAATCAGAAAAAACGGGCATAGGGTTTTTCCTCCTGTTTTCAAGTTTTCAGGGATTGACATTGACGCGCAGACTGCACCCGCCGCTGACGGTCTCGACCTCGATCCTGCAGGCGCCGTCGCCAAAGTGATAGGTCCCGCCCTGCGATGTGAGCGCGAGGGCGCTGTCCAGCGTGCCGGACACGCTGTCGAATTCCAGCGTAAAGCCGCAGTCTTCGGGCAGAGCGAGCGACTGCGCACCGGAGACGCTGTTCATCCTGACCTCCGCGGGTGCGCTCGTCAGAAGGAGGCTTACGCCGTCGGAGACGGATTCGGTCTTTGCCTCGCGGAACGCGCCGGAGACCGAAACGGAGCCGCTGACGCTTCCGATATCGAGCTCATCGGCGGCGCCCTCGGCAGCATAAACATCCACCTTGCCGCTGACCCATTCGTGGTCAAGGCTGTCGATGCACTCCGTGATCTCATAGCTGCGCTCGGTAAGGCTCTCGCCGCTGCGGGCGCTCTCCGCCGCGTCCTCCACAGCGTTTTTCACATCCTCCACGGCGTCCTGCACCGCGTCCTTGATGGCATCCTTCGCCTGGTCGCTCAGCTTGGGCGTGCGCCACCGACCGCAGCCGCTGAGCATCAGCGCGGCGGCGAGGGCGATCGCGAGGACCGGGATCGGTTTTCTGCGTTTCAAAAGGCTTATGTAACGCTCCTTTCCCCAAAGATCAGCCCAGCATCGCCCGGATGCTGTCCGCGGGGACGACGCCGACGCTTGCGTTCACGGGCTCGCCGCCGCGGAACAGGATCAGCGTCGGGATGGACTGCACGCCGTAGCGCATCGCGAGCTCCGGCTGCTCGTCCACGTTGACCTTGCCGAACTTGACCTTGCCGTCAAATTCTCCGGCGAGCTCCTCCACGACGGGGGCGAGCATGCGGCAGGGACCGCACCACGACGCCCAGAAATCGAGCAGCACGGGCGTCTGGGCGCCCTCGACCTCAGCGGCAAAATTTTCTTTCGTAACTTCCAGCATAGCGTTTTGTTCTCCTTTATTGTTTGGATTTGTAGTAAAGATAACAGTGGCAGAAGCCCTCAAACTCCGGGTCGGCGATCTGCTCGCGGAACTCGCGGCACATACACTTGGTGTCCTCCGTCCGTTCCAGACGGCAGGGGCAGTAGCCGCCCGTGCGCTTCAGACCCTCCTTGACGGTTTTGACGATCTCCTCGTCGGGATTGAGTGTGATCTTCATAATTCGGTGACGCACCGCCTTTCGGATTTCTTTCGGTCATATTATAACACGATGCGTCAAGAATTACAACAAAACTTGTGCGCGGGGCGCAGACATTCGCGGTTGACTTTCCGGGGAGTGTATGGTAGAATAAACCGCAAGCATTTCAGACGCAGTTCTTGCTGAAAGGAGGCGGAGCGCTATGAATAAGTTTGCACGCATTGCGCCCGTTTCCGGCGCGTTTTTCCCGGCTGTCCAAGCGTGATTTTGTCGCGCCGAGAGCCGGGCTTTTGTTATATATACCACTTGTTTTCAAATTTTTTACATAATAAGAGAAAGAGGAGGATCACGCCCCATGGCAACCATCATCAACGAACCGTCCCATACTTTTAACGAATATCTGCTCATCCCCGGATATTCCTCCAGCGCCTGTATTCCGAGCGACATCTCGCTGAAGACCCCGCTCACGAAGTTCAAGAAGGGCGAGACCCCGGCGATCACGATGAACATCCCGATGGTCTCCGCCATCATGCAGTCCGTGTCCGACGACCGGCTCGCCGTCGCGCTCGCGGTCGAGGGCGGCGTTTCCTTCATTTACGGCTCCCAGACCATCGAGAATCAGGCGGCGATGGTCGCGCGCGCCAAGAACTATAAGGCTGGCTTTGTTCCGAGCGACTCCAACCTCAGCCCGAAGGCGACGCTTGCGGACGTTCTCGCGCTCAAGGAGCGCACGGGTCACTCCACCGTCGCCGTCACGGAGGACGGCAGCGCCGAGGGCAGACTCGTCGGCATCATCACGAGCCGCGATTACCGCGTCAGCCGTATGGACCCCAAGACCCCGGTCACGGAGTTTATGACCCCCTATGAAAAGCTCATCTGGGCGCCGGAGGGAACGAGCCTGAAGGAAGCCAACGACATCATCTGGGAGCATAAGCTCAACGCCCTGCCCATCGTCGACGGCGACGGCAAGCTCTGCTACTTCGTCTTCCGCAAGGACTATGAAAACCACAAGCAGAACCCGGACGAGCTGCTCGACGCGCACAAGCGCTATGTTGTCGGCGCGGGCATCAACACCCGTGACTACGCCGAGCGCGTTCCCGCTCTGCTCGAAGCGGGCGCGGACGTGCTCTGCATCGACTCCTCCGAGGGCTTCACCGACTGGCAGAAATTCACCCTTGCGTGGATCCGCGCCCACTACGGCGACAGCGTTAAGGTCGGCGCGGGCAACGTTGTGGACGCCAAGGGCTTCCGCTTCCTCGCCGAGTGCGGCGCGGACTTTGTGAAGGTCGGCATCGGCGGCGGCTCCATCTGCATCACGCGCGAGACCAAGGGTATCGGCCGCGGACAGGCGACCGCCCTCATCGACGTCTGCGCCGAGCGCGACCGCTATTATCAGGAGACCGGTATTTATATCCCCGTCTGCTCCGACGGCGGCATCGTCTATGACCACCACATCACGCTCGCCCTCGCCATGGGCGCGGACTTCGTGATGCTCGGCCGCTACTTTGCCCGCTTCGACGAGAGCCCGACGAACAAGATCAACATCGGCGGCACCTACTACAAGGAGTACTGGGGCGAGGGCTCCGCCCGCGCGAAGAACTGGCAGCGCTACGACCTCGGCGGCGAGACAAAGCTCAGCTTTGAAGAGGGCGTGGACTCTTACGTGCCTTACGCCGGCTCCCTGAAGGATAACGTCGCGATGTCGCTTTACAAGGTGCGCTCCACCATGTGCAACTGCGGCGCTATGAGCATCCCGGAGCTTCAGGAGAAGGCGGTGCTGACGCTCGTCTCCGCCACCAGCATCGTCGAGGGCGGCGCGCACGACGTCATTCAGAAGGACAAGAGCATGTCCATAAAGTAAAATTTTCCCCGGTTCTCCGGCGGGAATTTTGCCGAAATTGCGCCTTGACGCAAAGCCCGCGGGATGCTAAACTGAGGTCATAAAAATTAAGTTGTTCCCCGTGACTGACGGAATGATGTGGAGCACCACAGAGGAGCGGGGAGCAAGCGAACGCAAAAAATGCCGACCGTCTGGGCGCACTCTAACTCAAAATCCTTGGGTTTCAGTGCGCCCATTTTCGTTTTTATAAGGAGAATTTCTATGAAAAAGATCGGGATCGTGATGGGCAGCGCGAGCGATATGCCCGTGGTGAAAAAAGCCGCGGACGTGCTCGAAAAATTCGGCGTGCCCTACGAAATGCACATTTATTCCGCCCACCGGACGCCGGGGGAGGCGCGAAGCTTTGCCGACTCTGCCCGCGAGCGCGGCTTCGGCGCGATCATCGCCGCAGCCGGGATGGCAGCCCACCTCGCCGGCGCGCTCGCCGCGGTGACGACGCTGCCGGTCATCGGCATTCCCGTCGCCTCCGCCCTCGGCGGCATGGACGCCCTGCTCGCCACCGTGCAGATGCCCTCCGGCATCCCGGTCGCGACCGTGGCGATCGACGGGGCGAAAAACGCCGCATATCTCGCTGTGCAGATCCTCGCCGTGACGGAGCCGGCGCTCGCCGAAGCGCTCGCCGCCGACCGCGCGGCGACCGCCGCAGACATTCTTGCCGCAGACGCGGCACTGGAGGCGGGAAAATGATCGGGATGGAAGGAAAAACGCTCCGCTCCGAGCGTCTGACTTACCGGCTTCTGACCGAGAGCGATAAGCCGGCGCTCCGCGCCATCTTGTCCGACCGCGCCGTGACGGAGCCGGCGGGCTTTCTCCCGGCGGAAACGGACGAGGCGTTCGGCAAATTCTTTGCCCACCTCACGCAGTATAACACCGCGCTCGGCATTTATCTGGGCGATACGCTCGTCGGCTATATCCACGTCAACCGCTACCGCGGCGGCGGGGAATATGCCGAAAAAAGCTGCGTGGACACGGGCTTTGTCGTCGGCAAAGCGTATCAGAACCGCGGCTACGCCACGGAGACGCTGCGGACGCTGACGGCTTATCTGAAGCAGCGCTTCGACTTCTGCTTTGCCGACTGCTTTGTCACGAACGAGCCCTCCCGCCGCGTGATCGAGCGCTGCGGCTATCGCTATGTGGAGGACTACACCATGCTTTTCCGCGCCCTCGGCAGGGAGGAGACCTGCCGCAGCTACGTTTACTGAAAACGCCGACAGGCTTTTCCATAAGAAAACTCAAAATCTCACAAAACGGAGGAACGATCATGGAGCTGGTTTACACCGGAAAGACGAAGAACGTTTACGCGCTGGAAAACGGGAACTATCTGCTGAAGTTCAAGGACGACTGCACGGGCAAGGACGGCGTGTTCGACCCCGGCGAGAATGCCGTCGGGCTGACCATCGACGGCGTCGGCGACGTCAATCTGCGCATGTCCGTCTATTTCTTCGAGAAGATCAATGCCGCGGGCATCCGCACCCACTATGTCGGCGCAGACCTCGGCGAGACGACCATGGAGGTCCTCCCGGCGAAGGTCTTCGGCAAAGGGCTTGAGGTCATCTGCCGCCGCCGCGCGGTCGGCAGCTTCCTGCGCCGCTACAGCGAGTATGTCGAGGAGGGCGCGGCGCTGCCCTACTATGTGGAGACCACCTTCAAAAACGACGCGAAGGGCGACCCCCTCGTGACGCGCGACGGGCTCATCGTCCTCGGCGTGATGACCGGCGAGCAGTATGACGCCATCCGTGAGATGACCCGGCGCATCACGAAGATCGTCGCTGACGACCTCGCGGAGAAGGGGCTGGAGCTTTACGACATCAAGTTTGAGTACGGCTACGACGCCGACGGCGGCGTGATGCTCATCGACGAGATCGCCTCCGGGAATATGCGCGTTTATAAGGACGGCAAGTATATCGACCCGATGACGCTCTCCGAGCTGTTCTTTGCGTAATGGGCGGCTTTTTCGGCGCGGTCTCGAACCGCGATGTCGTGCTGGATGTCTTTTTCGGTACGGATTACCACAGTCACCTCGGCACGCGCAACGCCGGGCTTGCGTTCTGGGACGGCGAGCGCGGCTGCCAGCGCCAGATCCATTCCATCGCGAATACGCCCTTCCGCACCCGCTTTGAGGACGATCTTCCGGAGTTCCATGGGCGCTGCGGCATCGGCTGCATCAGCGACAGCGACCCCCAGCCGCTGCTCGTGCGCTCCCATCTCGGGCTTTATGCCATCACCACCGTCGGGATGATCGGCAACGCCGAGGAGCTGGTGCAGACCTATTTCTCCGACCACGGTCACCAGTTTATGGCAATGAGCTCCGGCGCGGTGAACGCCACGGAGCTTGTCGCGGCGCTCATCAATGAAAAGGAGACGCTCGCCGAGGGCATCGTCCATGCCCAGAGCCTCATCGACGGCGCGATGAGCATCCTGCTCATGACGGGCAAGGGCGAGATCATCGCTGCGCGCGACCGCTGCGGACGCCTGCCCGTGCTGCTCGGACAGAGCGAGGAGGGCTGCTGCGTCTCCTTCGAGTCCTTCGCTTACCAGAAGCTCGGCTACCATAACTTGGCTGAGCTCGGTCCCGGCAAGGTCGTGCGCATCACGCGCACGGGCTATGAGACGCTCGTTCCGGCAAAGCCGGAGAACCTGAAAATATGCGCCTTTCTCTGGACCTATTACGGCTACCCGAACTCCAACTACGAGGGCGTGAACGTGGAGCTGATGCGCTACCGCAACGGCGCGGTCATGGCGCGCAGCGAGCGGGAGGGCGGCACGATGCCGGAGGTGGACTATGTTGCCGGCGTGCCGGATTCCGGCATTCCCCACGCCATCGGCTACGCGACGGAGAGCGGCAGACCCTTTGCCCGTCCCTTCGTGAAATACACCCCGACATGGCCGCGCTCATTCATGCCGAGCAGTCAGGCGGTGCGCGATCAGGTCGCCAAGATGAAGCAGATCCCGGTCCCGGAGCTCATCGAGGGCAAAAAGCTGCTTTTTGTGGACGACTCCATCGTCCGCGGCACCCAGCTGCGCGAGACGGTCGATTTTCTCTATGAATCCGGTGCGGAGGAGGTCCACATGCGCTCGGCGTGCCCGCCGATCATGCATGTCTGCAAGTATCTCAATTTCTCCCGCGGCAACTCCGAGCAGGAGCTGCTGACCCGGCGGACCATCCGCCGTCTGGAGGGCGAGGCGGGGGACGCGCATGTGAAGGAGTACGCCGACGCTTCCACGGAGCGGGGGCAGTGCCTGCTCCACGCGATCTGCAAGGAAATGGGCTTCCAGTCCCTCGGCTATCAGACGCTGGAAGGGCTGCTGGAGGCGATCGGACTCGATAAGGACAAGGTCTGCACCTATTGCTGGACCGGAGAGGAGTGAGAGAGACCTATGGAAAATTCCCATTCTGAAGCCTACGCCGCCGCGGGCGTGGATATCGAAGCGGGCTATGCCGGTGTGCAGCTGATGAAGGCCGACGTTGCGCGCACGCGCATCCCCGGCGTTTTAAGCGAGCTCGGCGGCTTCGGCGGCGTCTTCGCGCCGGACCTTTCCGGCATGGACGAGCCGGTGCTCGTCTCCGGAACGGACGGCGTCGGCACCAAGCAGCGCATCGCGCAGCTTTTAGGCCGCCACAACACCGTCGGCATCGACTGCGTTGCCATGTGCGTCAACGACATCGTATGCTGCGGCGCGAGACCCCTTTTCTTCCTCGACTACATCGCCATCGGCAAAAATGTGCCGGAAAAGGTCGCCGCGCTGGTCTCCGGCGTGGCGGAGGGCTGCGTCCGCGCCGGCTGCGCGCTCATCGGCGGCGAGACCGCGGAGCACCCCGGCACCATGGCGGCGGACGACTATGACCTCGCGGGCTTTTCCGTCGGCATCGCCGACCGGAAAAAGCTCATTGACGGCTCCGCCGTCCGCCCCGGCGACGTGATCCTGGCGCTGCCGAGCAGCGGGCTGCACTCCAACGGCTACTCCCTCGTGCGCCGCGTGTTCGACGTGGAGCGCGCCGACCTCGGCAGATATATCGATGCCCTCGGCGAGACGCTCGGCGACGCGCTGCTGACGCCGACGGAGATCTATGTGAAGCCCGTCCTCGCCGCCGTCGCCGCCGCGGAGGTCCGCGGCATCAGCCACATCACGGGCGGCGGCTTTTACGAAAACATTCCCCGCGCTCTCCCGAAGGGGCTTTCCGCGCGCCTCTGCCGCGCGGCGATCCGGACGCCGCCGGTCTTCGCACTGCTCCAGCGGGAGGGGAACATCTCCGAACGCGATATGTTCAACACGTATAACATGGGTGTCGGCATGTGTATGACCGTCTCGCGCGAAACGGCGGACGCCGCGCTCGAAGCCCTGCGCGGAAACGGCTGCGCGGCTTATATTCTCGGCGAGGTCGCCGAGGGCGGAGAGCGGGTGCAGCTATGCTGAGCGCGGCGCGCGCCCGCATTGCGGTGCTCGTCTCCGGCGGCGGGACGAATTTGCAGGCGCTTCTGGACGCCGAGCGCGCCGGTACGCTCCGGAGCGGGACCGTCGCCCTCGTCGTCTCCAACAACTCCGCGGCTTACGCGCTGACCCGCGCCGAGCGCGCCGGGGTGGAGCGCGCGGTGCTGACCCGTACTGGGTGCGGCTCGCAGGAGGGCTTTGAAGCGGCGCTGACCGCGCTGCTGGAGGAAAAGGAGATCGACCTCATCATCCTCGCCGGCTTCCTCTGCATTCTGAGCGCCGACTTCACGCGGCGCTATGACCGGCGCATCCTGAACGTTCACCCCTCGCTCATCCCGTCGTTTAGCGGCAAGGGCTTTTACGGGCTCCGCGTCCACGAGGCGGCATTGGAGCGCGGCGTGAAGATCACGGGGGCGACGGTTCACTATGTCAACGAGATCCCCGACGGGGGACGCATCCTGCTCCAGAAGGCTGTAGCGGTCCGTCCGGACGATACGCCGGAGACGCTGCAAAGGCGCGTGATGGAGCAGGCGGAGTGGATCATTCTGCCGCAGGCGGCGGAGATGGTTTCCGCCAATATTCTGAAAAAGAAAGCGGGGAGAGCGCTATGAGCGACCTTCTGGAGCTTCTGAGATCGAACCCCTATCCCGGCCGCGGCATCGTCGTCGGCGCGGGGCGCGTTTATTACTTTATTATGGGGCGCAGCGAGAACAGCCGCAACCGCATCTTCGCCGAAACGCCGGACGGCATCCGCACGGAGGCGTTCGATCCGGTGAAGCTCGCCGACCCCAGCCTCATCATCTACCACCCCGTGCGCCGCGTTCCCGGCGCGCTCATCGTCACGAACGGCGACCAGACGGACACCATCCGCGATACCGGCGATTTCCGCGCCGCGCTCGCGACGCGCTGCTTTGAGCCGGACGCGCCGAACTATACGCCGCGCATCTCCGCCGTCTGCTATGACTCCGGCGCGTTCGAGCTCTCCATCTTAAAGCGCGTGCAGGGGCGGTGCCTGCGGGAATTTTTCGCCTACGCCGGCTGCGAGCCGGGAACCGGCTTTTTCCTCAGCACCTATCAGGGCGACGGCGACCCGCTGCCGAGCTTTTCCGGTGAACCGGTCGAGGTCACAATGCCGGAGCCGGAGGCGGTCTGGGCGGCGCTGAACGCGGAGAACAAGGTCGCGCTTTATGCCAACGTCGGCGGCAGGGTCCGCCTTTTCAACAAACATCTGGGGGACTGAGACTTATGACGGAACTGGAACTGAAATACGGCTGCAATCCGAACCAGAAGCCCGCGCGCATCTACCGGCGCGACGGCGGCGAGCTGCCCATCGAGGTGCTGAATGGTCGTCCGGGCTACATCAATTTTCTCGACGCCTTCAACTCCTGGCAGCTCGTGCGCGAGCTGCGCGCGGCGACGGGGCTGCCCGCCGCCGCGAGCTTCAAGCATGTCTCGCCCGCCGGAGCCGCCATCGGGCTTCCGCTCAGCGAGACGGAGCGGAGGATCTATTTCGCCGAGGACGCCGCGGCGCTGACGCCCGTCGCCTGCGCCTACATCCGCGCCCGCGGCGCGGACCGTCTCTGCTCTTACGGCGACTGGGCGGCGCTCAGCGACGTCTGCGACGAGGCGACGGCGCGCTATCTGAAAAACGAGGTCTCCGACGGCATCATCGCGCCGGGCTACACTCCGGCGGCGCTGGAGATTTTGAAGAGCAAGAAAAAGGGCAACTATAACATCGTCCGCATCGACCCGGACTATGTTCCGGCGGCGACCGAAACGCGCGACGTGTTCGGCGTCACCTTTGCGCAGGGGCGCTCCGACGCGCAGATCACGGCGGCGCTGCTCGGCAATATCGTGACCGAGAACAAAACGCTGCCGGACGAGGCGAAGCTCGATATGTTAACGGCGATGATCACGCTGAAATATACCCAGTCCAACTCCGTCTGCTACGTCAAGAACGGGCAGGCGATCGGCGTCGGCGCGGGGCAGCAGAGCCGCATCCACTGCACGCGCCTCGCCGGGCAGAAGGCGGATAACTGGTATCTGCGCCAGCACCCGCAGGTGCTCGCGCTGCGCTTCGCGGACGGCATCCGCCGCCCGGACCGCGACAACGCGATCGACGTCTATCTCTCCGACGAAAGCGACGACGTGCTCGCCGACGGCGCATGGCAGGCGGTGTTCGCCGAGCGTCCCGCGCCGCTCACCGCAGCGGAAAAGCGCGCATGGATCGCGACGCAGCGCGGCGTGACCGTCGGCAGCGACGCCTTCTTCCCCTTCGGCGACAATGTGGAGCGCGCCCGCAAAAGCGGCGTGGACTATATCGTCGAGCCGGGCGGCAGCATCCGCGACGACCATGTGATCGCGACGGCGAATAAATACGGCATCGTGATGGCGTTCACGGGGCTGCGGCTGTTCCACCACTGAAAAAACGGGAGGGAGAATATGAAGCTTCTCGTTGTCGGCGGCGGAGGCCGCGAGCATGCGATCATCAAAAAGCTGAAGGAAAACCCCACTATCGGGACCATTTACGCCCTGCCGGGCAACGGCGGCATCGCGGCGGACGCGGTCTGCGTGCCGATCGCCGCGACGGACATTGACGCCATCTGCGAGTTCGCTGCGCAAAACGGCGTGGACTACGCCGTCGTTGCGCCGGACGACCCGCTCGCCGCGGGCTGCGTGGACGCGCTGACGGCGCGCGGCGTGCCCTGCTTCGGACCGACGAAGGCGGCGGCGGAGATCGAGAGCAGTAAGGCCTTTGCCAAGAACCTGATGCGCAAATACGGCATTCCAACGGCGGATTACCGCGTCTTCACCTCCGCGGCGGAGGCGGAGGCTTATCTCGCTGCCGCGCCGCTGCCCGCCGTCATCAAGGCGGACGGGCTCGCACTCGGCAAGGGCGTCGTCATCGCCGAGACGCGCGAAGCGGCGATGGACGCCGTGCGCGGGATGATGGAGGACAAGAAGTTCGGCGCGAGCGGGGAGACGATCGTCGTCGAGGAATTCCTCACCGGTCCGGAGGTCTCCGTCCTCGCGTTCACGGACGGGGAGACGGTGCGTCCGATGGTGTCCTCCATGGACCATAAGCGCGTGCTCGACGGCGACCGGGGTCCCAACACCGGCGGCATGGGAGCTGTTGCGCCGAACCCCTATTACACCCCGGCTGTCGCGGCGGAGTGCATGGAAAAGATCTTCCTGCCCACGATCCGCGCGATGCGCGCGGAGGGGAGACCCTTCCGCGGCTGCCTCTATTTCGGGCTGATGCTGACGCCGCAGGGTCCGAAGGTCATTGAATATAACTGCCGCTTCGGGGATCCGGAGACGCAGGCGGTGCTGCCGCTGCTCGAAAGCGACCTGCTCACCGTGATGCAGTCCGTCACGGACGGCAGGCTTGATAAAACGCCGGTGCGCTGGCGCGCGGGCTGCTCCTGCTGCGTCGTGCTCGCGTCCGAGGGCTATCCGCAGCACTATGAGACGGGCTTCCCGATCGCCGTCCCGGAGGACCTGCCGGCGGAGGTCTTCGTCGCGGGCGCGAAGGAGCGGGACGGCGGACTTGTTACCGCCGGGGGCCGCGTGCTCGGCTGCACCTGCGTCGCTTCCTCGCTCCGCGAGGCGGTCGACGGCGCTTACCGCGCGGCGGCGCGGATCGGATTCCAGAATGCCTATTACCGGCACGACATCGGCGCGCAGGCGCTCGCCGCGGAGGGTTGAAACGAATGGTTTACAGAGTTTTTGCAGAGAAAAAGCCCGGTCTCGATGCGGAGGCGGAGCGCCTTCTGCGCGACGCGCGGGAGCTGCTCGGCGTCTCCGGTCTGGAGCGCGTGCGCGTTCTGAACCGCTACGACGCCGAGGGGCTCGACGGCGCGCTGTTCGAGACCGCCTGCCGCTGCGTGTTTTCCGAGCCGCAGGTGGATGACGTCTGCGCCGAGCCCGACCTTTCCGGCGCTGCGGCGGTGTTTGCCGTGGAATATCTGCCCGGACAGTTCGACCAGCGCGCAGACAGCGCCGCCCAGTGCATCCAGCTCATCTCCTGCGGGGAGCGCCCGACCGTTCGTTCGGCGAAGGTCTACGCGCTCTACGGTGCGCTGACGGCGGCGGAGCTCGCCAAGATCAGGAAATACGTCATCAACCCGGTCGACTCCCGCGAGGCTTCTCCGGAAAAGCCGGGGACGCTTGCTCTCGATTATGACCGCCCGGATTCCGTGGAGACGCTCGCGGGCTTCCGCGAGCTTGACCGTGCGGGGCTGGAGCGCTTCGCCGCGGAGCGGGGGCTCGCCATGGACTGCGGCGACCTCGCGTTCTGCCAGCGCTATTTCTGCGAAGAGCGGCGCGACCCGACCATCACGGAGATCCGCGTGATCGACACCTACTGGTCCGACCACTGCCGCCACACGACCTTCAACACCGTGCTGGACGATGTGCGCTTTGCAGACCCGCTTTTAGAGCGCGCATGGCGGCATTATCTTGATACCCGCGCCGCGCTCGGAAGGACGAAGCCGATCTGCCTGATGGACCTCGGCACCATTGCGGCAAAGGCGCTGAAGGCAGCGGGACGGCTCCAAAAGCTCGACGAGAGCGAGGAGATCAACGCCTGCACCGTGAAGCTGGACGTTACGGTGGACGGAAAAGCCGAGCCGTGGCTGCTGCTTTTCAAGAACGAGACCCATAACCACCCGACGGAGATCGAGCCGTTCGGCGGCGCGGCGACATGCATCGGCGGCGCGATCCGCGACCCGCTCTCCGGCCGCGGCTATGTTTACGGCGCGATGCGTCTCACGGGTGCCGCGGACCCGCTCCAGAGCGTGGACGAAACGCTGTCTGGCAAGCTGCCCCAGCGCAAGATCTGCACCGGCGCGGCGGAGGGCTATTCCTCTTACGGCAACCAGATCGGGCTTGCCACCGGGCTCGTAGACGAGGTATATCACCCCGGCTATGCCGCCAAGCGCATGGAGATCGGCGCGGTCATCGCCGCGGCTCCCGCCGCCAATGTCCGCCGCGAGCGCCCGGCTCCGGGCGACATCGTGATCCTGCTCGGCGGCAGCACGGGACGCGACGGCATCGGCGGCGCAACAGGCTCCAGCCGCGCCCACGACAGCCGCTCCGTCGAGCGCTGCGGCGCGGAGGTGCAGAAGGGCAACGCCCCGGAGGAGCGCAAGCTCCAGCGCCTGTTCCGCGATCCGGCGGCGAGCCGCCTCATCAAGCGCTGCAACGACTTCGGCGCGGGCGGCGTGTCCGTCGCCATCGGCGAGCTCGCCGACGGGCTGGACATCGACCTTGACGCCGTGCCGAAAAAATACGAGGGGCTCGACGGCACGGAGCTCGCCATCAGCGAGTCGCAGGAGCGCATGGCGGTCGTCGTAGCGCCGGAGGACGCGCCGCGCTTCCTCGCGCTTGCGGCGGAGGAAAATTTACAGGCGGTCGCCGTCGCGCGCGTGACGGCGGAGCCGCGGCTTTGCATGCGCTGGAACGGCGCGCGGATCGTGGATATTTCCCGCGCGTTTCTGGACACGAACGGCGCGGAAAAGCACGCCGACGCCGCGCCTGCGGCACCGGCGCTGAAGCCGAAGCGCTTTGAAGGCGGCTTTGCGGAAACGCTCCGCGCGCTCGCCGGGAGCCTTGCCTGCTGCACGCGGCGCGGACTTTCCGAGCGCTTTGATTCCACGATCGGCGCGGGCACGGTGCTGATGCCCTTCGGCGGCGCGCACCAGCGCACACCCATTCAGGCGATGGCGCAGAAGATTTCGCTCGAACGCGGCGAAACGGACGACTGCACGCTGATGAGCTGGGGCTTTGACCCGGCGCTCTCTTCGGAGAGCCCCTACCACGGCGCTTACTGCGCGGTGGCCGAGTCCGTCTGCCGCCTCATCGCCTCCGGCGCGGCGTTTGAGGATGTTTACCTCAGCTTTCAGGAATATTTCCCCCGCCTCGGCGCGTCGCCGGAGCGCTGGGGGCAGCCGCTCGCGGCGCTGCTCGGTGCGTTCGAGGCGCAGATGGCGCTCGGCGTTGCCGCCATCGGCGGCAAGGACTCTATGAGCGGCAGCTTCGAGTCTCTGGATGTTCCGCCGACGCTCGTCTCCTTCGCCGTGACGCACGCCAAAACGGGCGAGGTCGTGAGCCCGGAATTCAAGTCCGCGGGTCACTGTGCCGTGCTTCTTGCGGCGGAGACGGACGAAAACGGGCTCCCGACGGGGGAGAGCCTCACCGCGCTCTTTGCGCGCGTGACGGCGCTGCTCCGGAGCGGAAAAGCAGTCGCGTGCTATGCCCCCGGTGCGGGCGGCGCCGCCGACGCGGTCGTTAAAATGTGCCTCGGCAACGGTCTCGGCTTCCGCTTTTCGGCGGGGCTGGATATGCAGACGCTCTTTGCCCGCCGCTGCGGAGCTTTTGTGCTGGAGGTGACGGAAAGCGTCCCCGACGCGCTGACGCTCGGCGAGGTGACGGCGGAGCCGGGGCTCACTCTCGGCGGGGAGACGGTCTCCCTCGCGGAGCTGGAGGCGCTCTCCGAGGCAAAGCTGGAGCCGGTTTATCCGAGCTGCGCCCCGGCGCACTCCGGCGCGGTCGAGGATCTTGGCTATACCGGACCGCGGCAGACACCGACGGCGCATATCCGCTCGGCGAAGCCGCGCTTCCTCATCCCGGTCTTTCCGGGCACGAACTGCGAATATGACAACGCCCGCGCGGTCGAGCGCGCCGGGGGAGAGGCAGAGATCTTCATCGTGCGCAACCTCAGCGCCGCGGACGTGGAACGCAGCGTGGAGCGCTTCGCCGCGCGCGTGCGGGATTCTCAGGCGATCTTTATCCCCGGCGGCTTCTCCGGCGGCGACGAGCCGGACGGCAGCGGCAAATTCATCACCGCGTTCTTCCGCGCCGGCGCGGTGCGCGAGGCGGTGACGGCGCTGCTGGACGGGCGAGGCGGGCTCATGTGCGGCATCTGCAACGGCTTTCAGGCGCTCATCAAGTTAGGGCTCGTGCCCTACGGACGTATTCTGGACGCAGACGAGAACAGCCCGACGCTGACGCATAACCTCATCGGGCGCCACCAGTCCCGCATCGTGTACACGCGCATCGCGTCCAATAAGTCCCCGTGGCTTGCCGAAACGCGCGTCGGCGAGGTGTATTCCGTGCCGATCTCCCACGGCGAGGGCAGGTTCTTCGCCGACGAAGCGCTCATCCGCCGCCTCGCGGAAAACGGTCAGATCGCGACGCAGTACGCCGACAGCGCCGGACACGCCTCCATGGACATCCGCTTCAACCCGAACGGCTCCGCCTTCGCCGTCGAGGGCATCACCTCGCCGGACGGCAGGGTCTTCGGCAAGATGGGACACGCCGAGCGCGTGGGATCGGGGCTTTACAAAAACGTTCCGGGAGATTATAATATCAAAATGTTTGCGTCCGCTGTGCGGTACTTCAAATAATCTAAAACTTACATTCAGGAGGAGACGACATGTCATACAGGAGCGACATCGAAATCGCGCAGGCGTGCGAAATGCAGCCGATTATGCAGATCGCCGACCGCGCACACGTTGACGAAAAATATGTGGAGCCTTACGGCCGCTATAAAGCCAAGATCGACCCGGCGCTGCTGCGCGAGACGCAGCGGGGGGAGGGGAAGCTGGTCCTCGTGACCGCCATCACGCCCACTCCGGCGGGCGAGGGCAAGACCACGACGACCATCGGACTTGCCGACGGGCTGCGCCGCATCGGACGCGACGCGGTCGTCGCCCTGCGCGAGCCCTCGCTCGGTCCCGTGTTCGGCGTCAAGGGCGGCGCCGCCGGCGGCGGCTATGCGCAGGTCGTACCCATGGAGGACATCAACCTCCACTTCACCGGCGACTTCCACGCCATCGGCGCGGCGAACAACCTGCTCGCCGCCATGCTCGATAACCACATCCAGCAGGGCAACGCCCTCGGCATCGACCCGCGGCGCATCACATGGAAGCGCTGCGTCGATATGAACGACCGCCAGCTCCGCTTTGTCGTGGACGGTCTCGGCGGCAAAGCCAACGGCAACCCGCGCGAGGACGGCTTCGACATCACCGTCGCGAGCGAGATCATGGCGGTGTTCTGCCTCGCAAGCTCCGTCGCCGATCTGAAGGAGCGCCTCGGCAGGATCGTCGTGGCTTACACCTACGACGACGAGCCCGTCACCGCGGCGGACCTCCGCGCCGTCGGCGCGATGACCGCGCTGCTGCGTGACGCGCTGAAGCCGAATCTGGTCCAGACGCTGGAGGGCACGCCCGCATTTGTCCATGGCGGACCCTTCGCGAACATTGCCCACGGCTGCAACAGCGTCATGGCGACGCGCATGGCGCTCCGCATGGGCGACTACGCCGTCACGGAGGCGGGCTTCGGCGCGGACCTCGGCGCGGAGAAGTTCCTCGATATCAAGTGTCGGATGGCGGAGCTGACGCCCTCCGCCGTCGTCGTGGTCGCCACGGTGCGCGCCCTCAAGATGCACGGCGGGCTCGACAAAAAGAGCCTCGGCACGGAGGACCTTGCGGCGCTCGAACGCGGCATCCCGAACCTCCTGCGCCATGTCGGAAACATCAAAAATGTCTACGGTCTGCCCTGCGTCGTGGCGGTCAACCGCTTCCCGACGGATACGGACGCGGAGGTCGGCTGCATCATCGACCGCTGCCGCGCCCTCGGCGTGAACGCCGTGCTCTCCACCGTGTGGGCGGACGGCGGCGCGGGCGGCGAAGCCCTCGCGCGCGAGGTCGTGCGGCTCTGCGAGGAAGAAAAGGGCGACTTCCGCTTTGCCTACGGGCTTGACGGCAGCATCGAGGAAAAGCTCACGGCGATCGTGCGCCGCGTCTACGGCGGCGACGGCGTTGCGATCACGCCCGCGGCGAAAAAGCAGATCGCGCGGCTCACGGAGCTGGGCTTCGCTGCGCTGCCCGTCTGCGTCGCGAAGACGCAGTACAGCTTTTCCGACGACCCGGCGCTCCTCGGCGCGCCGGAGGGCTTCACCGTGACGGTCAAGAGCGTCAAGGTCTCCGCCGGCGCGGGCTTCCTCGTCGCCCTGACCGGCGACATCATGACCATGCCCGGACTGCCCAAGGTCCCGGCGGCGGAAAAGATCGACGTCACGGACGACGGAAGGATCGTTGGTCTCTTTTAAGAGCATTCCCCGGCACAAAAAAACGTGCCGGGGAAAATTTATGCTCGACAAGTAAACGCTCGTTTACTATAATGCGGATAAACGATCGTTTACAAAATTTGGAGACAGCCATGAGCGACACAAAGCGGAAAATTCTGGAGACGGCGCTGGCGCTTTTCGCGCGGGACGGCTACGAGGCGGTGTCCGTGAGCGCGATCGCGGGGGCTCTGGGGCTCACGAAGGGCGCGCTTTACCGCCATTACCGCGACAAGCAGGACATTTTCGACTCCATCCTCGCGGAGATGGAGCACCGCGACGCGGCAGCCGCCGCGCGCTTTTCCATGCCGGGGGCGGGGGAGGCCGCGGCGGTCACGCGCGCGTCCGTCGCCGCCTTTGCCGCGGAGATGTTCCGCTATTGGACGGCGGACCCCTTTGCCGGGGCGTTCCGCCGGATACTGACCGTGGAGCAGTTCCGCTCCGCGCGCATGGCGGCGCTCTATCAGCAGTATCTTGCCGGCGGACCGCTGGCTTACACCGCAGAGCTGCTTGGCGGCCGCGCCGCCGCTGCCGCGCTCTGCGGCGGGATGCTGCTCTATTACAGTCTCTATGACGCCGCGCCGGAGGCGGAAAAACCGGCGATCACTGCGGAAGCGGTGGAATTTATCACCTCCGCCGCTATGACGGAGAAGGGAAGTGCCAAATGAACAAAAATAATATGATCATCCGCATCGAGACCCCGGCGGACTTCGCCGCGACGGAAAATCTGACGCGCGAGGCGTTCTGGAACGTCTATCGCCCCGGCTGCACGGAGCACTATGTGCTCCACCGCTACCGGAGCGAGCCGGACTATATCCCGGAGCTGAGTCTTGTGCTCGATGTGGGCGGCGAGCTCGTCGGACATGTGATGTATGCGTGGTCGAAGATCGACACGCCGCAGGGCGCGTGCCGTATGATGACCTTCGGTCCGATCTCCGTCGCGCCGGCATGGAAGCGGAAGGGCTACGGAAAGCTGCTGCTCGAAGAGTCCATGCACCGCGCCGCGCTGCTCGGCGGCGGCGCGCTCGCCATCACGGGCAGCATCGGGTTTTACGGCAAGAGCGGCTTCACATTAGCAAGCGCCCACGGCGTCCGCTATGCAGACGCCGCGCCGGAGGATGCCGAAGTGCCCTATTTCCTCATCCGCGAGCTGACGCCCGGCTTCTTGAACGGCATCACGGGCGTCTACCACGACCCGGAGCCCTATTTCGTCGCGGAGCGCGACCCGGACGGCTTCGCCGCTTATGAGGCGCAGTTTCCGTATAAGGAAAAACTCCGTCTGCCCGGTCAGCTCGTCTGAGCCTGTACACAGAGAGTCAAAAAGCCGCACGATTTTTTTCGTGCGGCTTTTTGAAATTTCGTATTGACAAATCAAAAATACCGAGATATAATCTCAATAAGAAGCAAGGAGGACGAAAAAGTGCAGCAAAGACAGACACAGCAGAAGGAGATCATCCGCGCAACGCTCTGCCGCCTCGGAAACCACCCGACGGCGGATATGGTCTATGACGCAGTTCACGAGACCGCGCCCCGCATCAGCCGCGCGACGGTCTACCGCGTCCTCAACCAGATGGCGGATAACGGCACCGCGCTCAAGATCAGCGTGATGGACGGTGCCGACCGCTTTGACCACAACACCTTTGCCCACTCCCACGCAAAATGCAGCCGCTGCGGTGCGGTCATCGACGTGCCGCTCGTGAAGCTCGACCTGCGGAAGATCGCCCCCGCCGCCGGGGACTTTCAGCTCACGGGCTATTCTCTGCTGCTTGAGGGCGTCTGCGCCGCCTGCCGGAGCAGGGAAGCGCAGTAAGTTTTTTTAAGAGAAACCCAAATCACAATATTTTGACAGGATAAAGGAGAATTATGAAGATGAAGAAGTTCGTTTGCACGGTCTGCGGTTATGTTTATGAGGGCGAGAATCCTCCCGCCCAGTGCCCGGTCTGCCATGTCGGTGCAGACAAGTTCAAGGAGGTCGTCGGAGAGCAGAAGCTCGCCGCGGAGCACACCTACGGCGTTTACGGCGAGACCGTTAAGAACAATCCCGATGTTTCCGCCGAGGACAAGCAGTATATCCTTGAGCAGCTGAAGGCCAATTTTGACGCCGAGTGCAGCGAGGTCGGCATGTACCTCTGTATGGCGCGCATCGCCCACCGCGAGGGCTATCCGGAGATCGGTCTCTACTGGGAGAAGGCGGCATACGAGGAAGCCGAGCACGCCGCAAAGTTTGCGGAGCTGCTGGGCACCGAGCTGGAGCCGAGCATGACCGCCTCCACCAAGAAGAACCTCGCATGGCGCGTCGACTGCGAGTTCGGCGCCACCGCCGGCAAGGTCGACCTCGCCGCCTGCGCCAAGCGCAATAATCTCGACGCCATCCACGACACCGTCCACGAGATGGCGCGCGACGAGGCGAGACACGGCAAGGCGCTTCAGGGGCTGCTGAAGCGGTATTTCAAGTAAGAAAACAGCCTGAAATAAGCCTTTTTGAGAGGAAGCGGAATTTTGACCGCTTCCTCTTTTTTCCCAAATAGCCTTGACAATCCGGGCGCGGCGGGATAAAATGCCCTTTGCGAGCGGGCCGAACGACCGCGGGCATGCGCCTAAAGGCCATGCGTGAGGAAAGTCCGGGCTCCACAGGGCAAGGATAACGGGTAACGCCCGCCAGGGGTGACCCTCGGACAAGTGCAACAGAGATATACCGCCGGTTTTTTGACCGGTAAGGGTGGAAAGGCGAGGTAAGAGCTCACCCGCCGCATGGAGACATGCCGGCGCTGTAAACTCTATCCGGAGCAACGCCGTGGAGGAACACACAGGTTTGCCCGACCGTTCCGAGGAGGCGGCTTGAGCCTGTCGGCAACGACAGGCCACAGATAGATGGTCGTTTAAGACAGAACCCGGCTTACAGACCAGCTCGCAGATACGGTGCGCCCCAGAGAAAAAGCTGGGGCGCGTCTCTATATTTTGCGATTTTTTCTCGAAAAAGACGCAATTTACCCTTGACAACGGGGAAGGGATTTGTTAAACTATCAAAGCCGCATTGAAGGGGCTTCGTAAGTTCTGCCCGTTTTTTATGACCGGGCGGACGCCTCAAGAGCGAGTCTGCAAAAGAAAGGCAGGTGCAACAATTCATGAAGCATGCTATCATCGTGACTGGTGGCAAGCAGTATCGTGTTGCGGAGGGCGACGTCATCTTCATCGAGAAGCTGGACGCCGAGGCCGGCTCCACCGTTACGTTTGACCAGGTCCTCGCCGTCGTCGACGGCGACAGCGCGAACTTCGGCGCCCCCGTCATCGCGGGTGCGACCGTCACTGCGAAGGTCGAGAAGAACGGCAAGAGCAAGAAGGTCCGCGTCTACAAGATGAAGCCCAAGAAGGGCTATCGCCGCACGCAGGGTCACAGACAGCCCTACACGAAGGTTTCCATCGAAGCCATCAACGCGTAA
This sequence comes from Pseudobutyrivibrio sp., assembly GCA_963605115.1. Taxonomy (GTDB): domain Bacteria; phylum Bacillota; class Clostridia; order Oscillospirales; family Oscillospiraceae; genus SVKR01. The sequence goes on from CAVCTM010000001.1 coordinate 69,885, forward strand.
GAATTTTTCCGCGTCAAGTTATCTTTTGACAAATGGAGGTGTAACAAGTGGCACATAAGAAAGGTATGGGTTCCACCAAGAACGGCCGCGACAGCGAGTCGAAGCGTCTTGGTGCCAAGAGAGCCGACGGTCAGTTCGTTCTGGCCGGCAACATCCTTGTCAGACAGCGCGGAACGAAGATCCACCCCGGCACCAATGTCGGTAAGGGTAAGGACGACACTCTGTTCTCCCTCGTGGACGGCACCGTGAAGTTTGAGCGTCTCGGCAAAGACCGCAAGAAGGTCTCTGTTTACGAGCTGGCTCAGTGACGAGTTTTGATAAAAGCCGGACAGCTTGTCCGGCTTTTATTTTGGGCAAAAGCCCCTTGTGAGTTTGAGTGCAAAAGGGAGGTCATAACAAAAATGGCAGCATCCTTTGTAGATAAAGCCACCATCCGCGTCATCGGCGGAAAGGGCGGCGACGGCGCGGTGGCGTTCCACCGCGAGAAATATATCGCCGCGGGCGGTCCCGACGGCGGCGATGGCGGACGCGGCGGCGATGTCATCGCCGTGGTGGACGACCATATGTCCACGCTGATGGACTTCCGCTATAAGCGCAAATACGTCGCCGGAAACGGGCAAAACGGCAGCGGCAACCGCTGCTTCGGGCGCGACGGTGAGAGCCTTACCATCCGCGTTCCGCGCGGCACGCTCATCCGCGATAAGGAGACCGGCGGCATTCTCCACGATATGTCCGATGACGAGCCCTTCGTCATTGCGCGCGGCGGACGCGGCGGCTGGGGCAACCGCCACTTCGCGACCCCGACGCGCCAGATCCCGCGCTTTGCAAAGCCCGGCATGCCGGGACAGGACCGCGAGATCGTGCTGGAGCTGAAGCTGCTCGCGGATGTCGGTCTCGTCGGCTTCCCGAACGTCGGAAAATCGACGCTGCTCTCCGTCGTGAGCAAGGCGCACCCCAAGATCGCAAATTACCACTTCACGACGCTGTTCCCGAACCTTGGCGTCGTCTACGTCAGCGAAGGCGTCAGCTTCGTGATGGCGGATATCCCCGGCATCATCGAGGGCGCGAGCGAGGGCGCCGGTCTCGGCCACGATTTCCTCCGCCACATCGACCGCTGCCGACTGCTCATCCACCTTGTGGACGTCGCGGGCAGCGAGGGGCGCGACCCCATCGAGGACTTCGAGGCGATCAACGCCGAGCTGCGCCAGTACAGCGAGACGCTTGCCGACCGCCGCATGCTCGTCGTGGCGAACAAGTGCGACCTGTTGGGCGATGACCGCGCGCCGATCGAGCGCCTGCGCGAGCATGTCGAGGCGCAGGGCTATGCGTTTTTCGAGATGTCCGCCGCCGCGCATCAGGGCACGCAGGAGCTTATGAAAGCCGCAGCAGCGCTCCTTGCGGAGCTGCCGCCCGTCATCCGCTACGAGGCGGACTACGTTCCGCCTGAGCCGAGCGTGGACACCAGCGGCGAGCTGAACATCGAAAAGTGCGACGATGATTACTGGTCCGTCGAGGGTCCGTGGCTCCAGCGCCTGCTGATGAGCGTCAACCTCGGCGACTACGAGAGCCGGATGTACTTCGACCGCGTTCTGCGCGAGGCGGGCGTGTTCGACCGGCTGGAGCAGATGGGCGTCAAGGACGGCGACACCATCGGCATCTATGATCTGGAGTTTGAGTATCAGACCTGACAGAGAAAAAGGAGCATTTGATTTGAAATGAAATACGACGTTTTGATCATCGGAGCCGGTCCCGGCGGGATCTTCTCCGCCTATGAGCTTATGAAAAAGGCACCGGAGCTGAAGGTCCTCGTGCTGGAGGCGGGCCATCCGCTTGAAAAGCGCAAGTGCCCCATCGACGGCGAGAAGATCACGAGCTGCATCGGCTGCAAGACCTGCTCCATTATGAAGGGCTTCGGCGGTGCGGGCGCATTTTCCGACGGAAAGTATAACATCACGAACCAGTTTGGCGGTACGCTTTACGAGTATATCGGCAAAAAGCAGGCGCTTGACCTGATGCACTATGTCGACTCCATCAACCTCGCTTACGGCGGGGAGGGGACGAAGCTTTACACGACGGCGAACTCCGCGCTCAAGAAGGAGTGCCTGCAATACGGGCTCCACCTGCTGGATGCCTCCGTCCGACACCTCGGCACGGATATCAACTATGTCGTGCTCGGCAACCTCTATAACGCGCTGAAGGATAAGGTCGAGTTCCGCTTCGACACCGAGGCGGACCACGTGGAAAAGACGCCGGACGGCTATATCGTCAGCGCCGGCGGTGAGCGATTTGAGGGAAAATACTGCATCATTTCCGCCGGTCGCAGCGGCAGCAAATGGATGGAGAGCGTCTGCCGCGATCTGAAGATCTCCACCAAGAGCAACCGTGTGGACATCGGCGTGCGCGTGGAGCTGCCCTATGAGGTGTTCTCCGACCTGACGGACGAGCTCTATGAGAGCAAGCTCATCTACCGCACCGGCAAATACGGCGATCTGGTCCGCACCTTCTGCATGAATCCCCGCGGCGTCGTCGTCAACGAGAACACGAACGGCATCGTCACCGTCAACGGCCACAGCTACGAGGACCCGGCGAAGTGGACGGAGAACACGAACTTCGCCCTGCTCGTGAGCAAGCATTTCTCCGAGCCGTTCAAGGACAGCAACGGCTACGGCGAATCCATCGCGCGACTCAGCAACATGCTCGGCGGCGGCGTCATCGTCCAGCGCTTCGGCGATCTGATGCAGGGGCGGCGCAGCACGCCGGACCGCATCCGCGACAGCTTCACCGTCCCGACCCTGTCCGCCACGCCGGGCGACCTCAGCCTCGTCATCCCGAAGCGCATCCTCGACGGCATCATCGAGATGATCCATGCGCTCGACAAGATCGCGCCGGGCACCGCGAATCTCGACACGCTGCTCTACGGCGTGGAGGTCAAGTTCTATAATATGGAAGTCGCGCTCGACGGTCACCTCCAGACCAGCCACCCCGGGCTCTACGTCATCGGCGATTGCAGCGGCATCACCCACTCGCTCTCCCACGCCTCCGCCAGCGGCGTCTGCGTCGCGCGCGACATTGCGGGGAAAAAATAAGGATACGAAAAAGACCTTGCCGTTCGGCAAGGTCTTTTTTTATCCTCCCCACGCGGCTTGATACTCATCGAAGCCGGGGCTCGTTGGATTTTACTCCGTTTTCTTCCCGCCGCAGAAGCACTCCTGATAGTGCTCCAGCGCTTTGGCGATGACGTTGATCGCGGCTTCTCTGCCGTTGACGTCGCCGGCGACGGCTTCCTTGCCCTCCAGCGCCTTGTAGACGCTGAAAAAGTGCGCCATCTCGTCGAAAATGTGTGCCGGGAGGTCGTGGATGTCGTGATACATGTTGTAATTCGGGTCGGAGAAGGGGATGGCGATGATCTTCTCGTCGTTCTTGCCGCCGTCGAGCATGGAGATATAGCCGATGGGGTAGCAGCGGACGAGGGTCAGCGGCTCAAGCGCCTCGGAGCAGAGCACGAGCACGTCCAGCGGGTCGCCGTCGTCGCCGTAGCTGCGGGGGATGAAGCCGTAGTTTGCGGGATAGTGGGTGGAGGTGTGGAGCACGCGGTCAAGGATGATGTAGCCCGTCTCCTTGTCCAGCTCGTATTTCTTCTTGCTCCCCTTCGGGATCTCCACGACCGCGAGAAAATCGTCGGGATGGATGCGCGCGGGGGAGACGTCGTGCCAGATGTTCATAGATATTTGCTCCTTTTCTTCTTATCAGATATCAAATAATATTTGTCAAGCGGAATAAAACGTTTCGAGCCGCTGCGCCCAAAGCGCCTCGTCCGCCGCGCCGGGCTGGATGCCGAGGGCGGCGAGTTCACGGGCGAGCGCGCGGGAGAATTTTTCCGCGCCGAGGAGATTGAAGTGCAGCGCGTCGTACCAGTCGCCGCTCTCCAGCTCCAGCGCATCGAAGCGCGCCGGGTCGTTGAAATCGAGGAACACGTCCCCCAGCGCGGCGGCGTCGCGCTCCAGCTGCGCCTGACGCGCCGGGACCGGGCGCTCATAGCTCGGCGCCTGATACAAAACGAGCGTCACGCCCCGTTCGCGGCAGTAGTCCGAGATCTTTTCCAGCCAGTCAAGCGCTTCGCCATACGCCTCGTCGCCAAGGTCTTCGCGATAACTGACGCCCTGCGGCGGCGTTCCGCCGCGGAGCGGGGTGTAGCCGGCGTTGGGATCCGGCTGCGGACTGAGCTGGGCGCGCAGCGCGTTGGGCTCGGCGGAGTAAAAGCGCTCGTGATACGCCAGAACGGGGAAGAGCGCCTCCGCCATCTCGGACGCCCGCGCGCCGTGGACCACCGCGCCGAGGCGGTTTATGCCCCACGGGAACTGGACGAGATTCGCCATCGTAAAATCCTGATACCGCGCAAAAAGCAGCCCGCTGACCTCCACGCAGACCGCCTGCGGCGACTGTGTTCGCAGCGCCTCGCGGACGTAGTAATACGTGATCGCCATCGTCTGCTCCGGTCCCGCCATGACAAAGCCGGTGAGCCCGGTCTCGTCGTAGACGACCGCGGGCGCGACGTCGCAGTAGACCATGCTGGAGCCGAAATAGAGCACGTCGGCGCTGTCCGGCTCCTCGGCGCGGTAAGAGCCCCACGTCGCGCCGAAGCCGTTGCCGAAGGGCACCGCCGCCGCGCCCGCGACGGCGAGCACGGCAAAGAGCAGCGCCGCGGCGACTGCAATCGCGGCGATCTCCGATATGACCCGTTTTATTCTCATAGCGTTCCCTCAGAACTGAAAATACACGAAGCTCTGCGCGTCGAAGCCCGCGCCGTAAACGCCGAAGAGGGCGATGAGCGCGGCGAAAAACGCGAGCAGGAGCCAGTAGAGAAACGGCGGCATCGCGGCGCCGTCCGGCAGACAGCGCGCCCGGCGCAGAATGTCCCCGGCGGCGAAGATCGCGAGCGAACCGGCGATGACGCAAAGCCGGCGCTTCCCGATCATCGTGAGCAGACTCTGCGCGCCGAAGCCGTCGCGCAGAATGAGCGCCACGCGCTTCCAGACGAACACCGCCTCGCCGACGGTCGGCAGGCGGAAGAGCACCCACGCGGCGGTGATGAGCCCGAAGGTAAACAGTCCCTGCCAGAGCGCATAGAGCCAGCCGTTCTCCGGGATGTGCAGCGCGCCGCACAGACGGCGGCGCAGCGGGGCGGTCATCTGTCCGGCGACCTGATACGCGCCGTTTAAGAGCCCCCAGCAGAGGAAGCTCCAGCCCGCGCCGTGCCACACGCCGGAGACGGCGAACACGATCATCGTGTTGCGCCAGGTGCGCCAAGCCCCGCCGCGGCTGCCGCCGAGGGGAAAGTAAATATAGTCCCGGAACCAGCCCGTCAGCGACTGGTGCCAGCCGCGCCAGAAGCCGCGCACCGTGCGCGTCAGATAGGGCGCGTCGAAGTTCTCCGCGCAGCGCAGACCGAGCATCTCCGCTGCGCCGAGCGCTAAGTCCGTGTAACCGGCGAAGTCAAAGTAAATTTGCAGCGAATACGCGATCGCCGCGGCGAGGAGCACGCCGCCGGAGGCAGCGTAAACATCCGCATAAGCGGCGTTCACGAAAAGTCCCAGCAGGTCCGCCAGCACGAGCTTTTTCGCCGCGCCCGCGGTAAAGCGCAGCAGCCCGCGGCGCAGCGACGCCCACGAAAACCGCGGCGGGTCCTTCAGCTGCGGCAGCAGCGCCGCGGCGCGGTTGATGGGTCCGGAGAGCAGGGTGGGGAAGAAGGCAAAGCAGAGCGCGAGATCGACGACGCTGCGCTCCGCGGCGAGCGTTCCGCGGCGTACATCGAAGAGATAGCCCGCGGCGGCAAAGGTGTAAAACGAAATGCCGACCGGCTGGGCGAGCGTGAACGCGGCATCGAGCCCCAGCACGCCGTTTAAGACGAAGTGGAGATATTTATAGCAGAACAAAACGCCGAAGAGCCAGACCGCGCCGACTGCGGTCCAGCATTTCCGCGCGCCGCGGGCGCAGAAATAGACCACGAGCGTCGATGCCGTGAGCAGCAGGGCAAAGGCGGGCTGCCACAGGGCATAAAACCCGTAGCTCGCCGCGAGCAGCCAGACGCGCCGCGCACGCCCCGGCAGCAGAAACCAGCCGAGCGCAGCCGCAGCGAAAAACGGGATGAATTTCAGCGAAGCGAGTGTCATAAAAAGCCGCCCTCCGTCTCATTGCCCCGATTATACCAGAGATCGCCCCCGCGGGCAAGCAAACTTTTTTTCAGCTTTTAAAGGCCTCCCTGTGCAAGGGAGGCTGTCAGCGCGAAGCGCTGACTGGAGGGTTGTAAGCTTCCGGAACATCCATGCTTGGCGTTTTCGCAAGCTTGGCAACAACCCCTCAGGCGCTTCGCGCCAGCTCCCCTTGCACAGGGGAGCCTTTAAAACCCAAGCAAACTTTTTTTCGTCTCATCCTTTGGTTTGATTTACAAACGGCGCGGAAGGTGCTATAACGTGGCAGAATGAGCAAATTGTAACCGCGGAACACAATATCAAGGAGGAAGCTTATGAAAAAGCGGGTATCGGTCATCCTGCTTCTCATGCTCGCACCGGCGCTCTGCCTCTCGGCAGCGGCTATGGCTACGGTGCGGCTGCTGGAGGTGGAGAACGAGACGACGGAGTGTGAGCACGAAAATACATACTTCGCTCCAAACGGCGACGAAACGCACAATCAGATTTGCAATGATTGCAGTGAAGTTTTGGACGAAAATTTGCCTTGCAAAATCGAGGAGCATGAGGGGCAAAATCAAACAATCCAAACCTCGAATGGAAAAGGGCATACCGGTACGTATTGCTCCGATTGCTACTACGCTCCCGGAGACGGGGCTGCACATGAATACGAAAAAGACGGCTCTTGCAAGGTCTGCCTCTTCACACCGATCCTGAGTGACAGCGAGGGCAACCTGTACGACAAAGCCTACTATCAGGACGCCTTCGAAAAGGCTGCCAACAGCGATGGTGCAGTCACGCTGACGCTGGTGTCCAAAGTGACCGGCGCAGGGGCGAATATCTGGACAAAAACCATCGAATTCGACTATCCGGGCAAGTCTGTTACGCTGAACATGGACGGCATCACGCTCGTCAGTTCAAGCAGCACCGGCGAAGCGGCGCTGATCGTCTCCAGCGGCGAACTGATCATTGCGGATGCTGCAGCGCTGGAGGGTGCGGATGGCGTCGCCGAAAATCCCGCCGCCCCCGCCGTCAAAGTCACGGGCGGCGCTCTGACCTTCAAGGGCACCGTGACCGCCACGGGCGGCAGTGGCAACAACTCCGCCGCGCCCGCGATCGAGGTCAGCGGCGGCAAGGTAACGTTTGGAGGCGCGGTCAACGCCACCGGTGGCTTGCAGGGTTACGCTCTCAATACCAAGACGTGCCAGCCTGCGATCAAAGCCACGGGCGGCGAGCTGGCTTTCAACGGCGATCTTGACCTGAACGGCGGTCTGACGATCACCGGCGACGCAACGCTGAAAAACAAGCTGACTCAGGGCACGTTCCGGGTCGAGTATTATTATAAAGATGGCGAGGACACCAAAAAAAGAGTCGGTGAGTAATGGTCGTGCGGTTTCGGTCGAGGGCAGCAGCGTCTACAAGAGCCTGTACAGTCTGCTGGGGGCAAACCGCGCCTTCACTGATAATAATACCAACCAGATCGCTGTCAGCGCCATGCTTGACGGACAAACTTCTTGGTCGGGCGGTAATATTTGGGTGCACTATACCAGCCTCGAAGCCGCAATGAATGCGGCGAAGGATGGCGAAACCATCGTTCTGGAGGATGATGTCACGCTGACGGAAGACGTATATCTCTATGACACGAGCGCAGCTACCGCCGAGGATATGACGATCACGCTGGACTTGAACCGGCATACTGTCTCAGGCGTTGCGAATACCGGAAGCGTGATCTTGGGCGAGGGCTACTACGATTGGAGAACCCCCTCGGCGCAAGAGAAAGGATACGGCAAGCTGATTATCCGCGGCAGCGGCGATTTTGAACCGAATATACTGATCAGAGAAAAAGGCTCGCTGGACCTCAGCGGCTGGACGGGCAATACGATCAAGCAGGTGGCAGTCAGCAGATATAGCACTTTTGTTGGCACAAAGGGTACGGGTAAGATCGAAGGCCTTCAGTTTGGAAGCTGGTATCCGAGTGGATCGGGAAATGTGACACTCAGCGGCGGCAGCTATGACCAAATCTGGATGAATAGTTTCCAAGAAGATGAGGAAATCAAGCTTGGCAGCTTGCTTGAACAGGGTTACGCTTTCCAAGAGACGGAAGGCGAAAAGAATTTTCTGACTTACACAACACCTTTTAAGCATCAGGAACATCTCTACAACCTCGCCGTCGTACCCTGCACCGCCCACGTTGACGCGGACAACGACAAACTCTGCGATTACTGCAACACCGACGTGACGACGAGCACAGTCGCCACGCTGACGGTGGGCGACGCGACCTACTTCTACGCCGACCTCGCCGCCGCTTTCGACAAAGCCAACACCACCGGCGGCACCATCACGATGCAGAAGAACGTGACCGGGCTCAATAAGGGGCTTGTGCTCGGAGGTGCCTCGAACTGGAATGACTACAACATCACCCTTGACCTGAACGGTACGACGATCTCCGGCACCAGCAGCGGCAACACCTTCCTCAAGATCGACACCTACGGGACCGTGACCATCTGTGACACAAGCAGCGCTAAAAACGGAAGGATCGAATGCACAGGGTTCGGCGAATACGCCATGTATGTAAGCTCCGGTAAGCTGACCATCGAAGCCGGCACATTTGCGGGCACTGGCAGTGATGGGAATGCTCTGGGAGTCAACGCCGCCGCCCTCAACCTCACCGGCGGCACCTTCAGCAGTCCCGTTAATGTCTATAACGGCATTGTTTCCATCAGCGGAGGCAGCTTTGCTTCTATCTGGAACTTCAATCGCAACTCCTCGGCCGCTCCCCTCAGTGAGCTGCTTGCCAAGGGCTATGCCTTTGCGGACGCTGACAACAACGTCAAAGACGCCAGCGTCAACAATCTCACAAACGTCCACGTTATCGACTGCCCGCACCCGGACGTTGACGACAGCATTGATGATCGAAAAAAGCATTACGATCAATCTGAACGGCAAAACGCTCACCCACGGTAAACCGATTGAAGTCGGCTACTCGCGTAACGCCATGCTGAAGATCGTCGGCGCGCTGGACCTTAGCGACTGGACGGACGGCACTATCGCTACTGTCTACTTGCAGTATGCAGCCAGCGGTCTTACCAGCGGCGCGGGAAAGATCGATAATTTGTATGTCGGTTTGTCCGGCGGAACGAAGATAACATCCGTCCGTCTGAGCGGCGGCGAGTATGGTAAGATTGTCTTTAACGGCAAATTCGCACTCAGCGATCTGCTGGCGGAACGCTATGTGTTCGAAGACTCAGACGGCAAGTACTACAGCAACGCAGCCACGCCCGGCAACCTCTACAACGTCACCGTCGTCCGCTGCCCGCACAGCAGCATCACCGTGGGCTCGACCGGCGGCACCTGCGATTACTGCGGACTGTCCAACATCGTCGCGACGGTCGACGGCAAAGGCTACAAAGTCTATACCGCCTCCGAGACGCTTGCAGTTGCCGTTTCCGAGTGGGTTGACGAGCGCGGCGGCACGCTGACGCTGTATGCGGATTACAGCGACACGAATTTTACCTCTTTCGAGTTTGCGAAGGACAAATTGCCCACGCTCGACCTGAACGGCTTCCGCTTTAACAACGGGGTCAACATGACCCTTGACGGCACGCAACTGACCATTCAGGATTCGCGTAAGAAGGTCACCGACAACGGCACCTTCGGTCCCATCACCGCCAATAGCGGTACTCTGACCCTTGAGAGCGGCTATCTTCAGGGGCTAACAGTGCCGGCTGACTCGACCGCAACGATCCTCCTCAAGAGCGGCAGAGTGCATGGTCTCGCCAGCAGCTACCCCGTCTATAAGCTGCTGTGGAACGGCTCCGCGCTGCTGAACGGCAACCTCACCGTGGAACCGACCAAGATTCTGAACAATCCTGCGTTCACTGAGACTTATACTGTCATTAACCCCCAAAACCGGCTCATCAACCAAGTCAAAACCGGCACCGTCGCCTACGGCGAGAAAACGATCCCGCTTGAGATCTCTTTGGAGACGGAGTACAACGGCGTTGGGCTGATGCAGTTCGAGTGGTATGCCGTGCTGGAAGACGGCACCATGCCGCTGCTCGCGAAATCCGAGGATTTGCAGGCAGTGAACGGCGTTTACACGTACACCTTCAATGCAAACGATGTCAGCGGAGAGCATAAGCTCGCCGTTGCTGTTATAGTAGAGCACGGCGGTATCCGGCGAATAGCCAACGCTGCGCAGGAGCTTCTTCCGGTCTCTGCTGCCGGAATAATCATAGGAATTATAGGGTCCGCTGCCGGGGTTATAATTGGATGACAGTCTTGTGGTTCTTTCGAGGATGTGGTATTCCAGAGCCTCCGACCAGTCGTAGTCAAAGCTATATTCGTCGTAGAATCCGCGCTAATCCCAGAACGGGCCGGATAGGTCCGCAAACTCCCGGCTCTTCTCATAAAGGGCGTCATAGACCTCCTGCGCCGTGACGATCGTGAGAGCTCCCATGGAGGCGAGCCATGTCGCGCCGACGGCGAGGATGAGGAGCCATGTCACGGCTGCCATGGAGCGGATGCTTTTTTTCTTTTTCATCTCCGTCAGTCCTCCAGCTTGTAGCCCGCCTTGATGACGGTCTTGATGCAGCCGGCGTTTTCGCCGAGCTTTTCGCGCAGACGCTTGATATGGGTATCCACCGCCCGCGCCTCGCCCTCGTAGTCATAGCCCCAGCACTTCACCAGCAGCTGCTCGCGGCTCAGGACAATGTTCCGGTTCAGCATCAGGCAGCGCAGCAGCGAAAACTCCTTCGGCGTGCGGACCACCTCGGTCTTCCCGGCAAAGACACGGCGGGTGGAGTCTTCGAGCGTGATGCCGCCCGCCTCGATGCGGTCCCCGGCAAGAACGCTCCGGCGGCTGCGGCGGATGAGCGCCATCGTTTTCGCGTAGAGCACGGACATGGTGAAGGGCTTCGTCACATAATCGTCCGCGCCGAGCTCATAGCCGAGCAGTTTGTCCTCCTCGGCGGAGAGCGCGGTCAGGAAAATGATCGGAACGTCGTTCGTTCTGCGGACGGCGCGGCAGACGGAGAGACCGTCGAGCTCCGGCATCATAATATCCAGCAAAACCGCGTCGAAATCCGACTCGCCGAGCAGCCGGAGCGCCTCCATCCCGTCCGCCGCGGCGGTGGGGCTTTCACCCTTGCTGCGGAAATAGTCGCAGAGGGACCTCCCGGAGTCTGGCTTCATCCTCCACGATCAGGATCTTGCAGTCCATAGCATTTCCCCCCCTTTCGCTCTCATTTTACGGTGCGGATTTGTATTCTCTGTGTCGTTTCAAAAAAATTATAGCGGATAATCACAAAAAATCCACAGCGTTTCGCAAAAAATAAAAAGCCGGGCGTCCGGTCCGAGGGGATCGAATGCCCGGCTTGATGGGTTTTCTCAGAGCTCCACGAGCTCATACTCGCGGCTGCCGACGCCGAGCGCGGCGGCGGAAGCCACCGTGCGGACACCGTTGCGGCTCTCGATGCGCTCGATGAGGTGGTCTCTGCCCGGATCGTCCGCGGCGTAAACAAGGTCGAGGCACGCCTGATCGACGGCGACGGGGTCGAGGGAGACGAGGATGCCGATATCCGCCATACAGGGATCCTCCGCCACGGCGCAGCAGTCGCAGTCGACGGACATGTTCTTCATGACGTTCACGAAGACCATGTTGCCCTTGAAATAGCCCACGACCGCCGACGCCGCGTCCGCCATGGAGTCGAGGAAGGAGTCGTGGTCCGCGGTCCAGAGCTTCGCGGGGTCTCCGGCGCCGTGGATATACGCCTTGCCGTAAGACGAGGCGCAGCCGATGGAGAGCTGCTTGAGCGCACCGCCGAAGCCGCCCATCGGGTGCCCCTTGAAGTGGGACAGCACGAGCATGGAGTCATAGTTTGCGATGTCCTTGCCGACGAAATCCTTTTTGATCATTCTGCCGTTCGGGATGGCGAGCTCCAGATCGGGACCCTCCGCGTCCAGCAGGTCGACAGGGAAGCAGCGGCTCCAGCCGTGCTTTTCCAGCAGCTTGACGTGGCGCTCCGTGGTGTTGCGCGCGCCGTCATAGGCGGTGTTGCACTCCACGACCGTGCCGTTCACGGCGTCGATCATCGGCTTCCAGAATTCCGGCTTCAAAAAGTTCTGGTTGCCCTCTTCGCCGGAGTGGACCTTGACCGCCACCTTGCCGGGCAGCTCCTTCCCGGCGGCGCGGTAAAGCTCCACGACCTTCTCCGGCGTGATCTCGCGGGAAAAATAAACCTTCGGTTTCATTATGTTCGTTCCTCCTTGTTTGTCCGGTTTTTGTGTTGACTTTATTATACTTCAAACACGCGGCGATTTTCCAGTGGTATTTGTAAATTTTTTAGAGGGCTCCTTTATCGTCGAAGAAGGGTCTTGACAAAGATCGACATATCATTTAAAATGAGAGCACGAACCGGGCTGATGACCAGACCCGCGTGCAGCCCTGTATGAGAATACAGGGCTTTTTTGTTTGTCGGGAGGCTGAGAAATGACCTATTACGCTCACATTTCCGAGGACGGGCAGCGGATGCAGAGCGTCGCGGAGCATCTGACAGGGACGGCGACGCTCTGCCGGGAGTTTGCCGCCGCCTTCGGTGCGGAGGAGGCGGGAGAGCTCGCCGGGCTCGCGCATGACATCGGGAAGTGTACGGATGGCTTCCAGGACCGCCTGCTCCGCGGCGGTCCTATCGTGGACCACGCAACGGCGGGCGCGCTCGCCTGCGCCAAGCTGAACGCGGATATCGCCGCCTGCGTTGCCGGGCACCACGGCGGGCTGCCGGATCTCGGCAATGTGAAAACCGACCGCGCCGGGGACGCTACGCTCTGCGGCAGGCTCCGCAAGGGGATCGAGCAGAGGATGGCGGAGCGCTGCGGCGAGAGCGGCGTTTCTCTGCCGGGCGCTGTTCCGCCGACGCCGGCAAAGGACGCGCTTCAGGAATCGAACTGGACGCGAATGCTCTACTCCTGCCTTGTGGACGCCGATTATCTGGACACGGAACGCTTTATGCGCGGCGAACAGCCACGCGGCGCCGGGGACGATATCAAAACGCTCCTTGCCCGACTGGAAGCGTATATTGCGCGGTGGAGGGAACCCAAAACGGAGCTGAACCGCCTGCGGAACCGAATCTTGGACCGCTGCATGGAGTCCGGTGCGCTGCCGAAGGGGATCTATACGCTCACGGTCCCGACCGGCGGCGGGAAGACGGTTGCCTCGCTCGCCTTCGCGCTGCGCCATGCGGCGGCGCACGGGCTTCGCCGCGTGATCTATGTGGTGCCTTATACGTCCATTATCGAGCAGAACGCCGGAAAATTCCGTGAGATCCTTGGCGAGCGGAACGTGCTGGAGCACCACTCCGGCGTGGAGTTTGATCTCTCGGACGGCGCAAAGCCGGAGCGCGTCCGCCTTGCGCTCGCGGCGGAAAGCTGGGATATGCCCGTCGTGGTAACGACGGCGGTGCAGTTTTTTGAATCGTTTTTCGCAAATAAGCCCGCCAAATGCCGCAAGCTGCATAACCTGGCGCAAAGCGTTGTGATCTTTGACGAGGCGCAGATGCTGCCGCCGGAGCATCTGCGCCCCTGCGTTGCGGCGATCGCCTCGCTCGCCGCGCAGTTCGGCTCCACCGCCGTGCTCTGCACGGCGACGCAGCCGGCGCTGGACGGTCTGCTGCACGAGTATGCGCCGGGGTATCCGGTGCGGGAGCTCTGCCCCGACGCGGAGGGGATGGAGGAGCAGTTCCGCCGGGCCACCTTCCGCTTTGCGGGCACTCTGCCGGACGAAGCGCTCGCGGAGGAGCTGGGGGCGCTGCCGCAGGTGCTCTGCATCGTAAACAGCCGCAAGGCGGCGCAGCGCATCTTTTCGCTGCTGCCGGAGGAGGACGGAACGTTTCACCTCTCCACGCTGATGATCCCCGCCCAGCGGCATGCAATCATTAAGACGATCAGGAAGCGTCTGGAAGGCAGCTTGCCATGCCGCGTCGTGTCCACCTCGCTCATCGAGGCGGGCGTAGACGTTGATTTTCCGGCTGTTTACCGCGAGATGGCGGGGCTTGATTCCGTTTTGCAGGCGGCGGGGCGCTGCAATCGCGAGGGAGGAAAACCGGCGTCGGAGCGGATCGTGACCGTTTTCGAGCGCACGGAGCTGCCGCCGAAGCTCTTCCGCACCGCCATCGGCGCGGCGCGCGAGGCGCTGGAGGTGAACCCCGATCCGGCGTCCCGCGCGGCGATGGACTGCTATTTCCGCACCCTGCTGAGCCTCCGCGGGGAGGCGCTGGACCGCAGCGGCGTGATCGATGCGTTCCGGCGCGGGATCGGCGGCTGTGCGCTTCCGTTCCGCAGCGTGGCGGAGCGTTTCCGCCTCATCGACGACAATACGCGCACGGTCTACATCCCTCGCGGCGAAGGCACCGCGCTCACGGAGCAGCTGCTCACGGGGAAGGGCGGCAGAGAGCTTTATCGCAAGCTGGGACGCTATTCCGTCTCGGTCTACGAGGAGCATTTCCGCGCGCTCTACGCCGCTGGCGCGCTGCTGACGGCGCGGGAAATACCCACTCTGGACGAAAACAGCGCGGTTTTGACCAGTATAGATTTCTACAATGAAAAAACCGGGCTTACACTCGAACCGGAGGGCGGGCAAGGGCTGTCAATTTAGGAAAAGTCCGGTTTTTTGGACAGGACATCGTGTATGATGGGATAAAACAGCAGAAGATGAGAAAGGAGTGATTCTTATGTCGATCAAGGTTGAGGTCTGGGGCGATTACGCATGCTTTACTCGGCCTGAGATGAAAACAGAGAGAACCAGCTATGACGTGATGACGCCATCAGCGGCGCGGGGACTGCTGGAAAGCGTATTCTGGCACCCGGGTTTGAAATATGTGATCGACCGCATCCACGTATGCAGCCCCATCCGCTTTACCAACATCCGACGCAACGAGGTGAGGGAGAAAATCTCAGCCAACGAGGTAAAAAAGCTGATGGAGGGAGCGAAGGGCAAGGAGTTTCTCGCCGCGCCGGAGTGCATCCAGCAGCGGGCAGCCATGGTGCTCCGGGATGTTCGCTATGTCATCGAGGCGCACTTTGATATGACGGAGCGCACCGCGCCGGGCGACAACCCCGGAAAGTTTCAGGACATCTTAAAGCGCCGCCTGGAGCGCGGGCAGTGCTACAGCATGCCCTATCTGGGGACGCGCGAATTTCCCGCCCATTTCCGCCGCTGCGAGGTGATCCCGCCCTGTCCGGAGGAGCTGCGCGGGGAGCGGGACCTCGGCTGGATGCTGCTGGATATGGACTACAGCGACCCGAAGAATATCACGCCGCGGTTTTTCCGCGCCGCGCTCAAGGACGGCGTGATGGAGGTTCCCGCGTGGGACAGTGAGGAGGTGAAGGCATGATACTGCAAGCGCTTGCGCAGCATTATGAGGATCTCCGCAGCCGCGGCGAGATCGCCGAGCCGGGCTGGGCACCGGCAAAGATCAGCTACGCGCTCTGCCTGAACAACGAAGGGCAGCTCACACAGATCATCCCGATGATGGTCGAGACAGAGAGCGGAAAAAAGAAGACTTTGCAGCCGAGGCAGATCGAGCTGCCCGCGCCTGTCAAACGCGCATCGAATGTCGCTTCCAATTTCCTTTGGGATAACTCCGGTTATTTCCTCGGTGTCGACCAAAAGGGCAAGCCGGAGCGCAGCAAAGAATGCTTCGCCGCTGCCGCGGAGCTGCACAGGGACATCCTGCGCGAGGTCGATCTGCCCATCGCCCGCGCGATCCTCGCTTTTTTTGATGCCTGGGAGC
The DNA here is from genome assembly GCA_963605115.1 of Pseudobutyrivibrio sp. Lineage (GTDB taxonomy): Bacteria > Bacillota > Clostridia > Oscillospirales > Oscillospiraceae > SVKR01. The sequence goes on from CAVCTM010000001.1 coordinate 85,858, forward strand.
CGGAGAAAGCGGCGGAGCACCCGGCGCTTGCCGCGGTCTTTGACGAGGTGACGTCCGGCGGAAACCTTCTTTTCCGCGTGGACGGGATCGAGCCGCAGACCGAACCCGCGATACGCGCGGCGTGGCAGCGCCACTGGGCTGGCGGGGAAGACGGCGCAAAGATGCAGTGCCTGATCACCGGACGGCTCGAAACGCCGCTCAAGGTCCATCCCGCCATTCAGGGCGTCCGGGACGCGCAGTCAAGCGGCGCGGCGCTCGTCTCCTTCAACGCACCGGCGTTCGAATCCTATGGGCATGACGGTGAACAGAATCGGAACGCTCCGGTCTGTCAATACGCCGCCTTTGCCTATACCGCCGCGCTGAACCATCTGCTCGCGGACCGGGAGAATGTCCGGTTCATCGGCGATACCACAGTCGTCTGCTGGGCGGAGGGCGCGGACCCGGCGTATCAGGGCTTTGCCCTGAACGCGCTTTTCGGGGAGACCGAGGACAGCCCCCTCACGGAGCAGGACCTGCGTTCCGCGCTGCGGCGCCTCGCGGACGGGCTGCCCTGTGACGAGCTTGGGATCGACCCGCAGCGCCCGTTTTACATTCTCGGCATCGCGCCGAATGCCGCACGGCTCTCCGTCCGTTTCTTTCTGCGGGACAGCTTCGGCGCGCTGATGCGGAACGTGAACGCCCATTACGACCGGCTGGAGATCACCGGCGCGCGGTCCGGCGCCATGCCGCTCTGGGCGCTCCTGCGGGAGACGGTGAATTTAAACTCCCGCGACAAAGCTCCCTCACCGGCGATGGCTGGCGCGACCGCCCGCGCCGTTTTTTCCGGCGGAGCCTATCCCGCCTCGCTGCTGGAAGCCGTGGTGCTCCGCATCCGTGCGGAGCGCTCCGTCACATCCGGCCGCGCGGCGATCCTGAAAGCATACTATCTCAAAAATCCACATCCGGACTGTCCAAAGGAGGTTTTGACCGTGAGTCTGAACGAAGAAAGCACGAACCCCGCCTACACCCTTGGCAGGCTGTTCTCGGTCTACGAGGCGGTGCAGCAGGCGGCAAATCCCGGCATCAACGCCACGATCCGGGACAAGTATATCAATTCCGCCGCCGCGATGCCGGCGAGCATCTTCCCGGTGCTGAATAATCTCTGCCAGAAGCATCTGCGCAAGCTGGAGCCGGGTCAGCGCGTATGGTATGAGAAGCAGATCGGCGCGCTGAAGAACATCCTCGGCGAGAGTTACCCGCCGCGTCTGACGCTCGCGCAGCAGGGCTCTTTTGACCTCGGTTATTATCATCAGACACAAAAAAGATATGAAAAACGCGAAAAGGGAGGAAATGAAAATGGCTGAAGCAATCAAAAACCGCTACGAATTTGTGGTGTTCTTCGATGTGGAGAACGGCAACCCCAACGGAGACCCCGACGCCGGCAACATGCCGCGCATCGACCCGGAAACGGGCTACGGTCTCGTGACGGACGTGTGCCTCAAGCGCAAGATCCGCAACTTCGTCGAGACTGCCAAGGAGGGCGAGAGCGGCTACCGCATCTATATCAAGGATAACGTGCCGCTGAACACGAGCGACCGGGAGGCTTGCGATTATCTCGGCGTCGCGCCGGACAAGCTGAAGGAAGCCAAGAAGAAGGACCCGGATATCGACGCAAAGCTCCGGGACTTCATGTGCCGGAATTTCTATGATATCCGCACCTTCGGCGCCGTGATGACCACCTTCGTGAAGGGCGCGCTCAACTGCGGACAGGTGCGCGGACCGGTCCAGCTCGGCTTCGCGCGCAGCGTGGACCCGATCCTGCCGCAGGAGGTGACGATCACCCGCGTCGCCATCGCAAAGGAGGACGATGCCGAAAACAAGAATACCGAGATGGGACGCAAATACATCGTACCCTACGGGCTCTACCGCGTGGAGGGCTACGTCTCCGCGAACCTCGCCCGCAAGACCACCGGCTTCTCGGAGGAGGACCTTGAACTCCTGTGGACGGCGATCATGAACATGTTTGAAAACGATCACTCCGCCGCACGCGGCAAGATGGCGGTGCGCGAGCTCCTCATCTTCCGCCACGATTCCGAGCTCGGCTGCGCCCCGGCGCACAAGCTCTTTGATCTTGTCACGGCGGCGCACAAGCCGGATGTGAGCGTGCCGCGCTGCTACGACGACTATGTGATTACGGTCGACGAAGCGGCGCTCCCGGAGGGCGTAACGCTCAGACGGATGGGGTGATTTGGTCCGAGGAGGACTTCCTCCAGCTCTCCGGGCTTCAGCACTTCAAATTCTGCCGCCGCCAGTGGGCGCTGATCCATATAGAAAACCAGTGGGCGGAAAACTTCCGCACCGCGGACGGGGAGGCGATGCATGCCCGCGCGCACGACGCCTCCCTCGACGAAAGCCGCGGGGATAAGCTCACCCTGCGCGACCTGCGCGTTTTCTCCCGCAGGCTCGGCATCTCCGGCGCCTGCGACGTGGTAGAGTTCCGGCGCGGCGGGACCGGCGTGCCGCTGCACGGCAGGGAAGGGCTCTGGAAGCCGTTTCCGGTCGAGTATAAGCGCGGAAAACCCAAGGAGCATAACGCAGACGCGCTCCAGCTCTGCGCGCAGGCGATGTGTCTGGAGGAGCTGCTCTGCTGCACGATCGAGTCCGGCGCGCTCTATTACGGCGAGCCGCGGCGCCGCACGCCGGTGGAGTTCACGCCGGAGCTGCGGAGCGAGGTGGAGACGCTCACGGCGGAGATGCATGTGCTCTTCGCCCGCGGCGAGACCCCGCGCGTAAAGCCGACGAAGGGCTGCAATGCCTGCTCGCTCCGGGAGCTCTGCCTCCCGAAGCTGGTGCCGGGCAGGTCCGTCGCCGACTATCTGCGCGGCGCGATGGAGGACGGGACATGAGACAGCTGCTGAACACGCTTTTCGTCACCTCCGAGGATGTTTACCTCTCGCTCGACGGTGAAAACGTTGTTGCAAACCGCGGCGGCGCGCCGGTGGCGCGCTATCCGATCCACACGCTGCAGGGCATCGTGTCCTTCTCCTATTCCGGCGCTTCGCCCGCGCTGATGGGTGCCTGCGCCGCGCACAATGTCTCGCTCGCGTTCTGCACGCCCCGCGGACATTTTCTGGCGCGCATGTCCGGCGCGCCGCAGGGAAACGTTCTGCTGCGCCGGATGCAGTACCGCACGGCGGACGACCCGGCCCAGAGCTGCCGCATCGCGCGGAACATGATCTTCGGCAAGGTCTATAACTCCCGCTGGAGCATTGAGCGCACGCGCCGGGACCACGCCCTGCGCGTGGACGCCGAGCGCTTCGCCGCCGTCTCCGCCCAGCTTCAGGACCTTCTGCCGCTCATCGGCGCGGAGACCTCGCTGGACAGCCTGCGCGGGCTTGAGGGCGTTGGCGCTGCCGCGTATTTCGGCGTTCTGGACAACATGATCCTGCAAGGGAAGGAGACATTTTTCTTCCGCGGGCGCAGCCGCCGCCCGCCGCTCGACGCCTTCAATGCGCTGCTGTCGTTTGCATATAGTCTGCTGGCGCATGACTGCGCCTCCGCACTGGAGAGCGTGGGGCTGGACGCCTACGTCGGCTATCTCCACTGCGACCGTCCGGGACGCGAGTCCCTTGCGCTGGATCTGATGGAGGAGCTGCGCCCCTGCCTTGCCGACCGTTTTGTGCTCACGCTGGTGAATAATCGCGTGATGAAGGCAGGAGACTTTGAATTCCGCGAAAACGGCGCGGTCTTTCTGACGGACGCGGCGCGCAGGACCTTCCTGCAAAAATGGCAGGAACGCAAAAGGGAGACGATCACCCACCCGTTTCTGGATGAGAAGCTGCCGTGGGGACTCGTGCCTTATGTCCAGAGCCTGCTGTTGGCGCGCTGTCTTCGCGGCGATCTGGAGGCATACCCGCCGTTCCTGTGGAAGTGAGGATGATCTATGCTGGTGCTTATTACCTACGACGTCAATACGGAGGACGCCGCCGGACGCCGGCGTCTGCGCCAGATCGCGAAACAGTGCGTCAATTACGGTCAGCGCGTCCAGAACTCGGTCTTTGAATGCCTGCTCGACCCCGCGCAGTGCCGCACGCTTCAGGCAAAGCTCTGCAAACTCATGGACCCCGCGCGCGACAGTCTTCGATTTTATTATCTGGGAAAAAACTACGAGAACAAAATCGAGCACTTCGGCTGCCGCCAGACCTATCTGCCGGAAGATACGCTGATGGTGTGATCCCAAAGCGCCCAGCGTGCGAGCCAGAAGTGATCAAGATTTCCCCCAGAGGTTCGCACCGCGTTTTGACTGCTTTTTTCCCAAAAAGCCGCAGAAAACCGCCCTGACAGACGGCAGCTTCCGCGGCCCCCAAAGCATTTTTTGTCTGTTTTTAGCAAAAGTGTTCCCCAAAATCTGTACACTTTTGCCGTCGCGCCCCGCAAGGGGCGCGTGGATTGAAATGTAAGGGAGAGGCAAACAACTTCTCCGGAAAGGAGTCGCGCCCCGCAAGGGGCGCGTGGATTGAAATGGACACGCGGGGGATGAGAAAAGCACTCCCCCGAGTCGCGCCCCGCAAGGGGCGCGTGGATTGAAATATAAATCCCGGCTGCGGCTGCCGCGTTGAATTGCCGTCGCGCCCCGCAAGGGGCGCGTGGATTGAAATGCAAGCGTCAGGAGGACCATATTTGCAAAGGTTATGTCGCGCCCCGCAAGGGGCGCGTGGATTGAAATGAGATGCTGCCGGAAATGTGATTATCCAGACGGAGTCGCGCCCCGCAAGGGGCGCGTGGATTGAAATAGTGGTATAATGCAAAACACAGGAGGCAAAATGAAGTCGCGCCCCGCAAGGGGCGCGTGGATTGAAATAGATGGTTTAATGGGGGGTGTAAAAAAATGATTAAAGTCGCGCCCCGCAAGGGGCGCGTGGATTGAAATGTGACCTGCATGCCGCTCGCGCTCAGCGTCACCGTCGCGCCCCGCAAGGGGCGCGTGGATTGAAATCCCCAAATGGGGGCGTTTTGGTTTTTCGGCGTGCGTCGCGCCCCGCAAGGGGCGCGTGGATTGAAATGAGAGTCTGAACGAGTACATAGCCGCGATGAACCGGTCGCGCCCCGCAAGGGGCGCGTGGATTGAAATGCCCTGCGGTCCCGTCTCGCCCTGCGGTCCGACCGGTCGCGCCCCGCAAGGGGCGCGTGGATTGAAATACTTTTGTTGGACCGATGCTCAAAGACGGAAGCGCGTCGCGCCCCGCAAGGGGCGCGTGGATTGAAATTGCGCTTTTGCCTGTTGCCGTGCTTGTCACGCTGTCGCGCCCCGCAAGGGGCGCGTGGATTGAAATGACGCGCCTGCCGCAGTCTAATGGGGCGGTGAAGTCGCGCCCCGCAAGGGGCGCGTGGATTGAAATCCCTGCGGTCCCGTCTCGCCCTGCGGTCCGACCGTCGCGCCCCGCAAGGGGCGCGTGGATTGAAATATGTCGGTCGTGTCCACCTTGATGGAGGCGTCGTCGTCGCGCCCCGCAAGGGGCGCGTGGATTGAAATGAGTCCTCGGGCAGCCCAGAAAAAAACTCTTGGAGTCGCGCCCCGCAAGGGGCGCGTGGATTGAAATATGAACACCTGCAAGATGCAGAGGCTCAACGTCGCGCCCCCTTGCGGGGCGCACAGATCGAAACCCCTGCGCAAAAAGCTTCCTCCCTGCATAGACTGGGCTGAGCCCTTTCGGGCTTGAACTTGGTTTATGCTTGGAGGAATTTTTTTGGAATCGAACACCAACCGCTGCACGGAGAAGCAGGGGGCGCTGCCGCAGTGCGCGCCGCTGGCGGTGCCTTTTGTTCCGATGCAGCAGAGCGCGTCTCCGGCGTATGAGCCGGGCGAGGCGCTCGCGCGCGGCACGCTGTTTCCGGGGCTCGACCTGCCCTTTATGAATATGGTCAACCAGAACGACTACACCGGAACGCCGCTCGGCGAGGTCATGGCGCTCGGCTTTGTCGTGAATGAGCTCCAGCTTTATCTGGACACCCACCCGACGGACGACGAGGCGTTCCAGACGCTGCGCAGCATGCTCGCGCTGAGCGCCGAGGCGAACCGCCGCTACACATCGAAGTTCGGACCGCTCTGCCTCAGCGATCTCGCCGAGGCGAAGAGCTACACGTGGCTCAGCGACCCGTGGCCATGGCAGTATCAGAAGTGAGGAGGGCGGAAGGATATGTTTCGGTATGAAAAACGGCTTCAGTATCCGGTAAGGATCAAAAACACGAGCCCCGCGCTCGCGAAATTCATCATTTCCCAGTACGGCGGACCCGACGGCGAGCTCGGCGCATCGCTCCGCTACCTCTCCCAGCGCTACTCCATGCCCTACGCCGAGGTCCGCGGCCTGCTGACCGACATCGGCACGGAAGAGCTCGGACACCTCGAAATGGTCGCGTCCATCGTCCAGCAGCTGACACGCTCCATGACGCCGGAGGAGATCAAGAAGGCGGGTTTCGAGGCGTATTTCGTCGACCACACGGCGGGCGTTTACCCCCAGTTTGCCTCCGGGACGCCGTGGACCGCGGCGACGATCGGCGTCACCGGCGACGTGATCGCCGACCTCACGGAGGACATGGCTGCAGAGCAGAAGGCGCGCAAGACCTACGACAACATCCTGCGCCTCAGCGACGATCCGGACGTCACTGACGTCATCCGCTTCCTCCGCGAGCGCGAGATCGTGCATTTCCAGCGCTTCGGCGAGGCGCTCCGCCTCGTGACCGAGCGGCTCGATCAGAAAAACGTCTATATGACGAACCCCGCGTTCGACAAATAAGACGACACATAAAAAACCGAGGACCGGCGCTTCCGGTCCTCGGTCATTTTTTATTCAAGCTCCGCATCCAGCAGCAGCCGGAGCAGCCGGAGGCATTCGCCCCGGTATCGCGCCTGCTCCAGATAAAGGCAGAATGCCGCGGCATTTACATAGCCGAAGAGCATCGCGAGCCGGGCGCAGAGAAAATACGCCGCGCGCTCCGCCGGCGTGAAGCGGTAGTGCCGCACGATGAGCGCCGTGGCATCGCGGAACGAGCGCAGCACCTTTGCGCAGAGCCGGTCCGCGTCGCAGGTCTCGAACACGTCGTCCGTGTAATAAAAGCGCCCCTGAAACGCGAGATTCGCGAGATAATTCGCGCAGACGTCCGTTCCGGACATGTTGAAGTCAAAGATCCCGCAGATCGCGCCGCTCTCGTCCACGCAGAGGTTGCTGAAGCTCTCGTCGCCCTGAAACGTCGCCTGCGGCAGAGTGTGCCAGCCTGGAAGGAGCGCGGCGCGGATGCGGTCGTTTTCCGTCAGAAGGCGCTCCGCGAGCGCCGTTTCGCCGAGGCTGCGGAGGGCGGCAGTCAGCTCGTCGGCGTTTGCCTGCTTCTCGTCGATCCCGGCGGGTGCGTCGTATGGTGAGAGGTCGAAGAGGGAATACATCGAGCGCGTCTCCGTGAGCAGCGCGCCGCGGTAGCGCTCGGCATAACGCGCAACAAGCTCCAGCCGCCGGTCGCAGAGCGCAGGGCGGAGCTCCGGGCGCGCCGCGAACAGCTCGTCCGCGGTCATCGCATCCAGATATTCGGAGAGGTAGACAAAGCGTTCCCCGTCGCGGCGGAGATAACGCCCGTCCGTTCCGTGCAGGAAGCGCGGCGCGCGGACGCCGAAGGCGCGGCATCGCTCAACCAGCGGCGCGAGCTCGGCGAGGCGCTGCTCCGTCATCACCGGCGCGGAGTTGATGCGCAGGACATAGCGGCGGTCAAGGATAAAGTTCCAGCGCAGATCGTCCTCGCCGTGGGAGGAGTCGATCGCGCGGACCTCGGAAAAATCATCCACGCCGTAGTCCGCCAGAAGGCGGAGGAGGGCGGGCTTCGCGTATTCCTCCATCATTCCAGCATGGCGAGGAACTCCTCCTCACTGAGGACCGGGATGCCGAGCTCCTGCGCCTTTGTGAGCTTGCTGCCGGCGGCTTCGCCGGCGACGACGTAGCTGGTCTTTTTGGACACGCTGCCCGCCGCCTTGCCGCCGAAGCGCTCGATGGCGGCGGCTGCCTCGTCGCGCGTGAAGCGCGTGAGCGCGCCGGTGAGGACGAAGGTCTTGCCGGCGAAGCGGCGGTCCGTGATCTCCTCGCGGCTTTCAAACGAGACGCCCGCCTCGCGCAGACGGCGGATGAGGTGCTGGGACTGGGGGCTTTCAAACCAGTCGGCGAGATACTGCGCCGTGACGGGACCGATATCGTCGATGCTCATCAGTTCGAGCGGTCCGGCATTCATCAGCGCATCGAGGTCGGGGAAGTGGCGCGCTAAAACGCGGCCCGCCTTGACGCCGACCTGCCGGATGCCGAAGGCGCTCAGCAGCCGGGCGAGCCCCTGCCGCTTGCTTCCCTCGATGGCGTTCAGAAGATTTTCCGCGCTCTTTTTGCCCATGCGGTCGAGCGCCGCGACGGACTGCGGCTCCAGATAGTAGAGGTCCGCCGGCGTTGCAACGAGCCCGGCATTCACGAGACTTTCCACGACCGCCTCGCCGAGACCGTCGATGTCCATGCCGTCCTTGGAGGCAAAGTGGGTGATGTTGCGCAGCCGCTGGGCGGGGCACTCCGCGCCCGTGCAGCGCCTCGCCGCACCGTCTTCGTCGCGCACGACGGGGCTGCCGCACTCCGGACAGGTCTCCGGCAGGCGGAAGGGGACCGTCCCCTCCGGGCGGAGGGAGAGCTCCACGCCGACGACTTCGGGGATGATCTCGCCCGCCTTCTGGACCCAAACGGTGTCGCCCACGCGGACGTCCAGCTTGTCGATGAAGTCCTGATTATGCAGCGTGGCGTTTGAAACGGTCGTCCCGGCGAGGCGGATGGGCTCGACGACCGCCTTCGGTGTCAGGACGCCGGTGCGCCCGACCTGCACGACGATGTCCGTCACGCGGCTCTGTTTTTTCTCCGGCGGGTATTTATACGCCACCGCCCAGCGAGGGACCTTCGTCGTGCTGCCGAGCAGCGCGCGCTGGGCAAGGTCGTTGACCTTGATGACCGCGCCGTCCATCTCATATTTGAACTGGTCGCGGTTTTCGCCGATCCAGCGGATCTGCTCCACGCAGTCGCGGATGTTGTCGTAGAGCTTATACGGCACGACGTCGAAGCCCATCTCCGCGAGTGCGTCGAGCGTCTCCGTGTGGGTCTTGTATTCGCGCGTCGCGAGCTGGATGTTATAGACGATGAGGTCCAGCTTCCGCTCGGCGGCGATCTTCGGGTCCTTCTGGCGCAGGGAGCCCGCCGCGCCGTTGCGCGGGTTTGCGAGCAGGGGCTTGCCCTCCACCTCGAAGCGGGCGTTCAGCTCCTGGAAGGTTTCCTTCGCCATATACACCTCGCCGCGGACGATGATGCGCTCCGGGGCGTTTTTCAGCTCCTTCGGCAGAGAGCGGATCGTGCGGAGGTTTTCCGTAACGTCCTCGCCGGTCTGACCGTCGCCGCGGGTCGCGCCGCGGTAAAATTTGCCGTCCCGGTACTCGACGGCGATGGAGAGCCCGTCGATCTTCGGCTCCACGTCGAAGGTCTTTTCTCCCTCGACCGCGCCGTCCACGCGCTCGCCGAAGGCGAAGAGCTCCTCGTAGGAGAACACATCCATCAGACTCTCCAGCGGCACTTCATGACGCATGGGGGAGAACTTGCTGCCCACATGCCCGCCGACCTTCTGGGTCGGGGAGTCCGGCGTGCGCAGCTCCGGGAACTCGTCCTCCAGCGCCATCAGCGTGTGGATGAGCTTGTCGTATTCAAAGTCGGAGATGGTCGGCGCATCCTCGTCGTAATAGCGGCGGGAATGCTCCTCCACCTCCGCGCGCAGGGCGAGGATCTTTTCTTTGGCTTCGTTTCTATCCATTTTTGTCCTCCACATTGACGTAAGTATCGGGAACGCGGCCGACGATGACGGTCTCCGCGATGAGAACGTCGGTCTCCACCGTGGTGGAAAGGCTCGCCCACGGGATGATGATGTCGATGTCCACGCTGGCCTTCAGCGTCAGCGTATGGCGCGACTGGTTGATGCCGGTCGAGGTCAGGGCATTGTCGAAGCGGACGAAGGAGCTCGTCAGCATGTCGATGTTGACCGGCACGTCCGGTCCCATACCGAGCAGCAGGCTCGAACCGAGCAGGCTGCCGAGCGGGATGCGGATATTGAGCTCCCCGCTGTTCGCGGCGTCCACCATCTCGCTCAGGATCTCCGTCGCGAGGGAGTTGACGCGCGCGGTGTTCGTCGTGATGGCGGTGATCGCGCCGTCGGCGTCCTTTTCGAGCGTTACGAAATAGTCGTAGCCATAGTCGCGCTCGCGCATCTGCTTCGCGACGAGCTCGTTGACCGCGATGGTGACGGCGTCCGTTGCATCCGAGAGCGCGATGGAGCTGCTGATGCGGCGGAGAAAGAGCGCGGAGCGGACCGTGAACGCCAGCAGCGCCGCGGCGAGCAGGAGCAATACGATACTGCGCCTCCGGCGCGCGGGGACGCGCTGAAAGTGCAGCGACTTATAAACCGTGCGGCTCGGCGCACGCGGGCGGGGGAAGGGCATCGGCATCACCTCCACGGACTAAGCCTATGCCGGTCCCCGGCGGGTTATTTCAGCTCTTCGACGATCTTGCGGAAGGTATTCCCGCGCTCGACAAAATTCCGGAAGCGGTCAAAGGACGAGCAGGCGGGGCTTAAGATCACCACGTCGCCGTCCTCCGCCGCAGCGGACGCGGCGAGCACCGTTTCGCGGAAATCGTCCAGAACGGTCACGGGCAGAGCGGCGGGGTCATAGCCCGGCGCGGCGAGCACGGCATCGCGGATCTTTTCCGCCGTTTCGCCGCAGAGGAAAAGCGCCTTGACGCGCTGCACGATCTCCGCGGCGAGGGTGTCAAACGGGACGAGCTTATCGTGCCCGCCGGCGATGAGGATGACGCGACGGTCAAAGCTCCGCAGTCCGGCGATCGTGCGCGTCGGGCTCGACGCGATGGAGTCGTTATAATACCGCACGCCGCGCAGCGTGCGCACGAGCTCGATTCGGTGCTCCACGCCGCCGAAGCTCCGCGCGACGGCGAGGCAGGTCTCGCGGCTCACGAGCCCGTCCACCGCGGCGAAGGCAGCCATATAGTTTTCCACGTTGTGCAGCCCCGGAATGAGGATGTCGCGCTGCTCGACAAAGCGCTCGTCCCCGCGGTAGATCGCGCCGTCATGGAAGCTGTAGCCCTTCTCCGGGCGCGCGCGGCGGGAGAACCAGATGACCTCCGCCGCCGCTTCCGCGGCGCAGGCGGCTGTGTATTCGTTGTCCATATTCAGCACGAGGCGGCAGTCGCCGTCCTGACAGAGAAAGATGTTTTTCTTCGCGTTCGCGTAGTCCTCAAAGGAGGGGTGGACATCCAGATGGTTCGGCGAAAGGTTTGTGATGACGGCAACGTCGGGGCGGCAGTGCATACTGTGGAGCTGGAAGGAGCTGAGCTCCAGCACGGCAACGTCGTCGGGGGAAAACTCCGGAATGTCGCAGAGCAGAGGTCTGCCGATGTTGCCGCCGAGGTGGACGCGGCAGCCCGCCGCGGTCAGCAGCTTTGCGATGAGCGTGCTCGTCGTGGTCTTGCCGTCCGAGCCCGTGATGGCGATGGTGCGGCAGGGGCAGAGACGGAAAAAGGTCTCCATCTCGCTCGTCACGACCGTGTCGGGGCGCACGGCCGCCTTCAGCCGGTCCGGGTGCAGCCCCGGCGTGCGGAACACAAGGTCGAAGTCCAGCCGGTCCAGATAGTGCTCGCCGAGGATGAATTTCACCCCAAGAGCTGCAAGCTCGTCATAGAGCTCACCAAGCGCCTCCGCGCTCCGCCGGTCGCAGGCGGTCACGTCGCAGCCGCGGCTCGCCAGCAGCCGCAGCAGCGGCAGATTGCTGACGCCGACGCCGACAACGGCGATGGTCCTGCCGCGCAGGGAGTCGATATATTCGGTCAAAGTCATAGTGTTTCCATCTCCCGGAAAAGAAGTCATATTATTATACTCTTTTCCGCCGACAAACTCAACAATTTTTAAAAAGAGAAGCGGGAGCCGAAGCTCCCGCTTTGTTTAGCCGATGGTCTTTTTCAAAAACTCTATCGTGACGCGGTTTAGCTCCTCGTGGGTGTTCCACACGCCGGAGTGGTGTCCCAGACCGCCGAAAATGTGGAGCTCCGCCTCCGCGCCGGCGGCGATGAGCGCCTCGTAAAAGCGGCGGGACTGGTTCGGGGGAACGGTGCGGTCGTCCGCGCCGTGGATGAGCAGCGTCGGCGCGCTCCCGGCGCTCGCGTAGGTGCAGGGCGCCGCCATACGGCAGAGCTCCGGCACGGTCTGGAGCTCCGCGCCGAGGAACACGCCTTCGGGGATAGGATCGTTCGGAAATTCCGGGATCGCGCCGTCCGGCGCCATCAGCAGGAAGTTCCCGCAGGGACCGCACCAGTCCACGACCGCCTGCACCGCAGCAGACTCCTCCGGCGCGCCCATCGTAAGATCCTCAAAGCCGGGGTTCCCGGCGGTGACGCCCAGCATGCTGACGATCCAGCCGCCGGCGGAAGAGCCCCACGCGGCGAAGCGCTGCGGGTCGAGATGATATTTCTCCGCGTTCGCGCGCAGATAGCGCACGGCTGCCTTCGCGTCGAGCACATTGGCAGGGAAGCGCGCTTCATGCCCGCGGCGGTATTCCACGTCCGCGACCGCAAAGCCGAGGGCGAGACAGCGCAGCACCGGCTCGACCGGCTTTTCGCGCTTTTCGCCGAACAGAAATGCGCCGCCATGGATGTGGATGATCAGCGGGAAGGGCTTCTCGCCGTCCTCCGCCGGGAGCCAGAGGTCCAGCACCTGCGAGGGCGACTGCCCGGCGTAGGGCAGGTCAAAAAAGCGGCGGCAGGGGAGCGCCAGAAATTCCGGCGAGAGGGCATGGGGATTTTCGCTCATAATCTGTCAGGTTCCTTTCTCGGATGATTTATGCAAGTGTAACTGTGAAATAGAACGCCGCACCGCTGCCTGTTTCGCTCTCGACCCAGAGCTTTTCGCCGAGATTGCGGACGATCTCGTCCGCGATGGCGAGTCCGAGACCGCTGCCGCGGCTGTTGTGGCTCGTGTCCGCCTTGTAGAAGCGGTCAAAAATGCGGCTCTGATCCGACTTCGCGATGCCGGGTCCGTTGTCGCGCACGCAGAAGACGGCGCGATTGCCGCGGCGGGCGCAGGTAAGCCAGATCTTCCCGCCCCTGCCGACGAATTTGACGGCGTTATCGAGCAGGATGCCGAGCAAGTCGCGGATGCGGTCCTCGTCGGTATAGAGCGGGGGCAGGGACTCCAAATCAAGCCCCGACGTGTCCAGCTCGATGCCGAGGTCGCCGCAGAGCATGGCGTAGCGGTCCACGGCGGAGGGGAAGACCCCGTCCGCGTGGGTGACGACCTTCGTGATGGAGGCGCGGCCGCTCTGGAGCCGGCTGAGCTCCAGAATGTCCATAACCATGTCCTCCAGAAGATCGCTCTCCTTTAAGATCGCGCGGCAGTAATCGCGGCGCTCTGTCTCGTCGCGCACAAGACCGTCACAGAGCACCTCGGCGCGCGCCTTGATACAGGTGATGGGCGTTTTGAGCTCGTGGCTGACGTTCGCAACAAGGTCGCGCCGCATCGCGTTCAGCGCCCGCTCCTTGCGGTAAATGCCGTAAGAGCAGAGCCCCGCCGTGAGGAAGATCATTGTATAGATGACGCAGAAGATGATGATGGAGCTGTCAAGGTCCGTCAGGTCGCGGACGAGCACGGAGCAGTATTCGCGTCCGTTGTCGATCGTGACCGTGACGCCTGCGACGATGCAGAAAACGCGGTAATCCGGCGTCCCGTCGCTCGCCGCGACGGTGAACATTGCGGGGCGGAAAAGCGTTCCGTTTTTGCGCAGGGCAGGGAGATAGCCGCGGACCGCGGCGCGCTCGCCGTCGAGCATGAACTGCTTCGCGGAGAAAACCGTGCGCCCCTGTTCGTCAAAGAGAAAATACTCCATCCCGTAAAGCTGAACGCCCTCCGGAAGACTGCCGGTGCGCCAGCACTCGCTCGCGTCGGCGGCGATGGTGAGGATGTGGTGCTTGTTCTTGAAGAAGGGGATCGCCCAGATGATCGCGCTGCCGAGCGTCATGCCGAGGATATACGCCGCGAGCAGCAGCGCCACGGTCCGCCGCGTTTCCACGCGCTTCACAGCTTTTCCTCCAGCTTGTAGCCCACACCGTAGATGCTGCAAAAGCGCACGCCGGCGCAGTGCTCCTTGATCTTCATCCGCAGCCGGGCGAGCAGCGTGTCCACCGCGCGGACATCGCCGAAATAGTCGATGCCCCAAACGGCGTCGAGGATCTCCTCGCGCGAGACGACCTCACCGGCGCGGCCGACGAGAAACGTCAGCAGTTCGCACTCGCGGGGCGTCAGCTTGACGGGGGCGTGGTCCATATAGACCTCATACGCCTTCGGGCGGATGAGGAGGCGCCCGATATGCAGCTCGTCGCTCTCGCGCCGGGGCTGCACCCGGCGCAGCACGGTGCGCACGCGGGCGACGACCTCCTTCGGGGAGAAGGGCTTTGTCACATAGTCGTCCGCGCCGAGCTCCAGCCCGACGATGCGGTCGGACTCGTCCACCTTTGCGGAGAGAATAATGATCGGAACGTCGCTCCGGCGGCGGATGGCTTTGCAGACCTCCGTGCCGAAGAGCTTCGGCAGCATGATATCCAGAATGACAAGATCGACGCTGTGACGCTCCAGATACGCGAGCGCCGCCTCGCCGTCATAGACGGAGGCATGGCCGATACCCGCCTCGGAAAGATAGACGCTGAGGCTCTCATGGACGGTCTCACTGTCGTCGCAGATCAGAACGGTCGGATTCGACATTGGCTGCTGCACCTCCGAAGTTTTTTCTCGTTCTCGCTTGACAATTCTACACCAATTGTGCAAAATGTTCAAGTGGTTTGCCGTGCGCTTTTTAGTTATTGTGAATAATTTTAACATTTGCGCAACAATTGCGGTGAAATTGTGTCACAACTTCCAATCTCCGGTATGCTATCCTTGAAGCATCAAGGTCGCGGCAAAACGCGGCTGAAAAAAATGAAGGAGAAAAAGGTATGAAAAAGTTTCTTGCTCTCGCGCTCGCCGTTCTTATGCTGCTCGCCATGGCAGCCTGCGGCGGAAAGACGAACACCCCGACTCCGACACAGAGCCAGCCGAACACCGACGTAAAGGATCAGCTGGAAAACCAGGAAAACACCAAGGACATCACCGACGCTGGCAAGGCGGAGAACACCGCTTACATCCGCGAGCAGATCAACGTTGCGGCGGATGTCGTCACCTCACTGACCCCGTGGGGCACCCGCAACTCCACCCCCGGCAACTACGAGGTCTATGAGATGCTCTTCGAGTGCGACTCCAAGGGCGAGATGTACGCCCTGCTCGCCGACGCCGGCAAGGGTGAATTCGGCGGCTACGACCACGAAAAGGGCACCGGCATCTACACCGTTTACATCTATGACTACATCACCGACCACAACGGCAAGCCCGTCAAGGCGTCCGACGTTGCTTACAGCTATATGTATCAGCTGAACAACGAGGAAGTCTCCGGCTGGGGCGACCTCCAGAACGTTGAAGCCAAGGACGACAGCACCGTCGTCTTCACCTTCGCGAAGGAGCAGAACGGTCTCGGTCAGCTCATGAACGTCTTCGCCCGCTGCTTCATCGTCAACGAGGAGAGCCACAAGGCGAGCGCCTCCGGTCTTGCAAACGAGATGTGCGGCACCGGTCCCTACAAGTTCGAGAGCTACAATTCCGGCTCCCAGCTCACCATCGTGAAGAACGAAAATTACTGGCAGAAAGACGAGCTCCGCCGTCAGGAATCTCAGGCGAACGTCAACAAGATCGTCTATGAGTTCATCTCCGAATCCGCACAGAAGGTCATCGCGCTCAAGACCGGCAAGGTCGACCTCGTTGAGAACCTCGACTCCACCAGCGCGCTCGACTTCGCCGACGGCGGCGAGTTCGAGAAGGACTTCAATGTCTACGCCTTCCAGATGAAGTTCGTCAACTACCTCAACTGCAACAACAGCCCGGAGAGCGTCTGCTCCGACTATAACCTCCGCATGGCGATCTGCAACGCGGTCGACGTCGACGGTCTCATCACCGCCATGGGCGGCACCGAGACCAAGCTCCCGGCTTACGTTTCCTCTTACTACTCCGACTACGACTTCGTCGACTGGGCAGCGATGGACAACTACAACACCAAGACCGGCGTCAACGCCGACCTCGTGAAGGAGTATCTTGACAAGTCCGGCTACAACGGCGAGACGCTGCGCCTGCTCATCTCCGGCAAATCCGACCCCGCGACCATCATCGCCGCCCAGCTTCAGGCTTACGGCATCAACGTCGAAGTCAGCGCGCTCGACTTCTCCAGCATCAACGCCACGAGCGCCGACCCGAAGGCATGGGACCTCGCGATCGGAATGATGGCGGGCGACTACAACGTCACCGTCTGGCAGCATGGCTTCAGCTTCGCCAACAACGGCGACGGCGACCACACCGCCAACTTTGTCTATGACAAGGATTGGGACGATCTGCTGAACCTCTGCTGCACCGAGGAGGGACACACCCCCGAGAATCTCCAGCGCTGGTGGCAGATGGCTGTCGACAACGCCTACACGATGGGTCTTTATACCGGCAATAACTACGTTGTCATGCCGGAGGATATGACTTACTTCTGCCAGGGCGACAAGCTCACCATGCTCCCCGGCGCCTGCACCTATGCGGCTCCCTGACGCAGCGGTCCAAAAAAGTAAATTTCCTTTGAAAAACACACCGGGCGGCGTCATCACCAGATGACGCCGCTCATCTAAAAAACCGGACCCGCTTTTATTAAAGAGAGGTTTTCTATCTATGTGGAGGTATATCGTCAAGCGTCTGCTCTGGCTCGTGCTCATCACGGTCTGCGTCGCGATGCTGATCTTTACCGTGATGTGGTTCGTCAAGGGCGACCCCGCGCAGATCATCCTCGGCAGCGGCGCAAGCCAGGCAGACATCGACTCCCTGCGTGAGAAGATGGGGCTGAACGCCCCCTTCCTCGTTCAGCTCGGTCGCTATATGTCGGACACGTTCCTGCATCTTGATTTCGGCACGAGCTATGTTTACAAGGTCCCCGTCATTCAGGAATTTGCGACCCGGCTGCCGCGCACGCTGGCGCTCGGTCTCATCTCGTTTGTGCTCAATATGATCATCGGTATTCCGATGGGCGTTTCCGCCGCCATCCACCGCAACAGCTTTCAGGATCAGGGTCTGCTCGTGTTCGCCATGGTCTTCGTCTCGCTGCCCCAGTTCTGGCTCGCGCTGATGATGGTCGTGCTCTTCTCCGTCCAGCTCGGCTGGCTGCCGCCCTTCGGCATCGACGGCTGGAAGTGCTGGATCATGCCGATCCTCGCAAACTCCCTCTCCGGCATTGCGATGAACGCGCGCCAGACGCGCTCCGCCGTGCTGGAGACCATCCGTGCCGACTTCGTAACCACTGCCCGCGCCAAGGGTCTCGCGGAGCGGAAGGTCATCTATAAGCACATGCTGCCGAACGCACTCATCCCGGTCATCAACGGTCTCGGCATGCAGCTTTCCATGATCGTCGGCGGAACGGTCGTCATCGAGTCCGTGTTCTCGTTCCCCGGTATCGGTCAGTATATGCTGACGGGCATCAACGGCCGCGATTACCCGGTCGTGCGCAGCTGCGTGCTCATCCTCGCGGTCATCGCCGCGCTCGTGACGCTCGTCACCGACCTCGTTTACGCATTTCTCGACCCGCGTATCAAGGCGCAGTATATCAGCTATGCCAGCAAGAAGGGAGGCGCAAAGAAAGCATGAAGACCGCAACCGCTCCCGCCGCCGCGCCGACAGTCCGGCGCGGGAAGGAATCCCTCTTCCGGCAGGTATGCCTCCGTCTTCTGCGCTCTCCCGTGCCGATGATCGGACTTGCGATACTGCTCGTCATGGTCATTGCCTGCATCTGCGCGCCCCTCATCGCGCCCTTTGAGCCGACCTATATGGACTATTCCGCCCTGAACGCCACGCCGAACAGCGTCCATATCCTCGGCTGCGACCAGCTCGGACGCGATATTTTCAGCCGCATCCTCTACGGCGGCCGCCTGTCCATTTCCCTCGGTCTTATCTGCTCGATCGTAACGGCGATCTTCGGCGTGATCTTCGGCTGTCTCGTCGGTTACGCCGGCGGCGCGACGGACAATATCGTGATGCGCATCTGCGATATCTGGATGGCGATCCCCGGCATGCTGCTCTGCATCCTGCTCTCCACCGCGCTCGGCAACGGCTTTTTCAATACCATCCTCGCCATGACCATCGGCGGCATTCCCGGCTCCATCCGCTCCACGCGCGCTATGGCGCTCAAAGAGCGCGAAATGGAGTATCTCGAAGCCGCCAAAGCCATGAACTGCTCGCGCGCCAAGATCCTCTATAAGCACATGATGCCGAACATCATCGCCCCGACCATCGTCGGCACGACGGGACAGATCGGCGGCACGATCATGCAGGCGGCGAGCCTTTCCTACATCGGGCTCGGCATTCCGCAGTCCTCGCCGGAGTGGGGCTCCATGTGCTCCGCGGCAAAGGATTATATCCTGACTTATCCCCACATGATCATCTGGCCGGGACTTGCCATTCTCATCACCGTCCTCGCCATCAACATGTTCGGCGACGGTCTTCGTGACGCGATGGACCCGCGCCTGAAGGACTGACGAGAGGGGAGGGCATTGCAAAAATGACAGAGAATTTTCTTGAGATAAGCGACCTTGTGATCGAATACACTTCCGGCGGTCAGATCGTCCATGCCGTGAACGGCGTCAGTTTCTCGCTCGGACGCGGCGAAACGCTCGGTCTCGTCGGCGAGACGGGTGCGGGGAAGACCACGATCGCAAAGGCGATATTGCGCATCCTGCCGGACCCGCCCGCCAAGATCCGCGCCGGCAGCATCGTGCTCGACGGCGAGGACCTGCTGACGCTTCCGGAAAAGCAGATGCTCAAGATCCGCGGCGCCAAGGCTGCGATGATCTTTCAGGACCCGATGACCGCCCTGAACCCGACGATGACGGTCGGCAACCAGATCAGCGAGGTCGTGCTGCTCCACAACGACGTCACGCCGGAGCAGGCGAGAGCCCGCACGATCGAAATGCTGGAGCTCGTCGGCATCCCGGCGCTGCGCTATATGGAGTATCCCCACCAGTTTTCCGGTGGCATGAAGCAGCGCGTCGTCATCGCGATGGCGCTCGCATGCTCCCCTGAGCTGCTGCTCGCCGATGAGCCGACCACCGCCCTCGACGTCACGATCCAGGCGCAGGTACTGGAGATGATCAACGACTTAAAGCGCCGGCTCAACACCAGCATGATCCTGATCACCCACGACCTCGGCGTCGTGGCGGAGACCTGCGACCGCGTCGCGGTCATCTATGCGGGCAAGATCGTCGAATACGGCACGCGGGACGACCTCTTCCGCCGTCCGATGCACCCTTATACGCTCGGACTGTTCGGCTCGCTGCCGAAGCTGGACGACGAATCCCGCCGGCTCCACCCGATCCACGGTCTGCCGCCGGACCCGACCGCGCTGCCGGAAGGCTGCGCGTTCCACCCGCGCTGCCCGCGCGCCTGCACGCGCTGCGAGACGGACGCCCCGGAGCTCGTTGAGCTCGAACCGGGACACTTTGTCCGCTGCTGCCGCTGCGGAAAGGAGGGGGAATAAGATGGCGCTTCTGGAAGTTGAACACTTAAAAAAATATTTTAATGTCGCTGCGGGCTTGAATCATGCCGTCGATGATGTTACACTGAAGATCGAGAAGGGGCGCACGATGGGCGTTGTCGGCGAATCCGGCTGCGGAAAAAGCACCCTTGGGCGCACGATCATCCGCCTTCTCGACGCGACGGACGGCCGCGTGCTCTTAAACGGCGAAGACATTACCTACGCCCGCGGCAAGGAGCTCCGCCGCCTCCGCGAGAAGATGAGCATCGTGTTTCAGGACCCCTATTCGAGCTTAAACCCCCGCATGTGCGTGCAGGACACCATCCGCGAGCCGCTTCAGGAGGCGCACCGCTTCTCCCGCCGGGAGATCGACGAGCGCACCGAGCATCTCATGGAGCTCGTCGGCATCGAGGAGCGGCTCCGCCTTGCCTATCCCCACGAGATGGACGGCGGACGTCGCCAGCGCGTCGGCATTGCCCGCGCGCTCGCGCTGAGCCCGGAATTTATCATGTGCGACGAGCCTGTGAGCGCGCTGGACGTTTCCATTCAGGCGCAGGTGCTGAATCTGCTGATGGACCTTCAGGAGAAGTTCGGACTCACATACATGTTCGTGACCCACGATCTCTCCGTCGTCCGCCACATCAGCGACGATATCTGCGTCATGTACCTCGGTCAGCTCGTGGAGACCAGCCCCTCGCGGGAGCTGTTCCGCCGCCCGCTGCACCCCTATACCAAGGCGCTGCTGAGCGCCATTCCCTCCACGGATCTGGACCACCCGATGCGCCGCGTCCAGCTCAAGGGGGAGATCACCTCCGCCATCAATCCCAAGCCCGGCTGCCGCTTTGCGCCGCGCTGCCCCTACGCCTGCGACCGCTGCCACCAGCCGCAGGAGCTCGTGGAGGTCGAGCCGCGCCACTTTGTCTCCTGCTGCCGCGTGGCGGAGATCAACTGACAGAAAACGGAGGAACGTTGCTTTATGCCTTTTACATCCAAGCTGCTTCAGAAGGACACGTGGGCGATCTTCAACCACGGCGCGACCGCCTATCTCGTCGCCGGAGCGCGCGAGGGCGCGATGATCGACACCGGCGACGCGCCGGAGGATCTGCGCGCTTATGCCGAGAGCCTCTGCGGAAAGCCTGTGCGCGCTGCGCTCAACACCCACGGCCACTTTGACCACACCGGCGGCAACGGCTATTTCCGCGTCGCCTTTATGGGGCGCCTCGCGGCGAAGATCGCCAAAACGCCGAACGGCGGGCAGGATATTGATAAATACCCCCTCGATTACGAGATCGTCCCCGTGACGGACGGCTTTACGCTCGACCTCGGAGACCGCGTGATCGAAGCCATCCGCATGGACGGCCACTCGCCGGACTGCATTGCGTGGCTCGACCACGGCGGGCGGCTCATGTTCGCGGGCGACAACCTCATGCCCGGCGTGCCGCTGAAGTATAAATGCGTCGATCCCCAGCCGAGCATGCTGCTTTATGCAATGAGCATGGCGAAGCTGATGGCGCGGCGCGACGAGTTTGACCACTGCTGCGGCGGCCACACGGAGGAACTGCTGCCCGGCGACATGGTGAACCACGCCCTCGCCGCCGCCATCCGCGCGCTCGACGGCGAGACCGACGGCGAGCCGCCCCGTCCGCCGAAGGAGCGCTCCCCGCGCGACGCGGGCGACAAGGGACCCGATTTCTCCAAGCACGACCCCGCGGCGCAGGGCTTCGTCAAATATAAGGACGTCGGGCTGATGTTCGATAAGCGCTACCTGCGCGATGCGACGCGCTACGAGATCGTCGAGGGCACCTGAAAGCCCGCAATTTTTTCCTTTTGGGAGGACAGCATGTTCGGAAAGAAAAAGACCGGCAGCGACATTTACGGCGTCAAAGGCAAACGCCCGATCCGGGACGAGAGCCCGGAGACCGGCTTTCGCCACAGCGATCACTATCACCGCTATTTCCGCGGCTACACGGAGGTGCGGACGGAGAAGCCGAACGGCGGCTACCGTCTGAAGCGCTTTTACACCGCGCCGTGGCAGGTGCAGGACTGCTCCGACCGCGCCTATTGGTGCGGCAGGGCGCTCTGCGTGCTGCTCGTGGCGCTCGCCGCCGTGCTCTACGTGATGGCGCTGACGAACACCGCCGCGGGCGGGAACGCCTGCTGGTATGTTGCCGTGCCCGGTCTGCCCTCCGCCGTTCTGCTCGTCTACTGCGCGGGCGCAACGCTGCTGTGGTTCTTCGCGCCCCGGCGCATGACCTATTACGACCGCGACGCCGGGGCGACCCGGCTGCGCATCGCGGCGCTCATCGCGGCGATCGCCTTAGCGCTGACCGCCGCGGCGAAGATGGTCTTCCTCATCGGCAACGCCGGAACGCCTGCGCTGCCCGAGCTTCTGACCGCGGCGGAGCTGCTCGCCGCTGCCGCCGCGATCTATGCAGAGGGGCGCTACATCCGCTCCCTGCGCTACCGCGAAGAGCCGAATGAAACCGTTTTGCCCGAAGGGGAACAGTACGAGATCCGATAACAAACAAAGAAAACGCACGGAAAAGGGTTTTCCGTGCGTTTTTCAAACCGAAGGAGGAACAAATATGCCCGATACCACTTGGCTCCCCGGTACGCCGGACACCGCCGTACAGCCTTATGAGACCGCCCACGCCGCGCTTTCGCGCCGCGCCGCGGCGGAGAGCATCGTCCTGCTGAAAAACGACGGACTGCTGCCCCTCGCGCCCGGCGCGCGCATCGCGCTTTTCGGCGTTGGCGCGGTCCGCGCCGTTCAGGGCGGCACCGGCTCCGGCGAGGTCAACAACCGCGCTAGTCTCAGCATCCGCGACGGGCTTCGCGCCGCAGGCTTTGTCATCGCGAACGAGGCACATCTTGACGAAACAGAGCGCCGCTACGACACGGCGTTCGCCGCGTGGCAGGCGGATCTTCTGGAGAGAAAAGCCGCCTGCGCCGACGGATTGGAGTTTTTTGAGCGTGTTTACACGCAAAATCCCTTCCGCCGCCCGGAGGAGCCGGAGAGCAAACCCTGCGGCGCGGACACCGCGATCTACGTGATCTCCCGCGTCTCCGGCGAGGGCTATGACCGGCGCGACGAGCCGGGGGGCTACCGCCTTTCGGAGACCGAGACCGCCGCGCTCACGGCGCTCACGGCACAGTATCCGCGCGTCGCCGTCATTCTGAACACCGGTGCGCCGCTGGACCTTTCGCCGCTCGACACACTGCCGGTCTCCGCGATCGTGCTGCTCGGACAGGCGGGGCAGGAGGGCGGCGGCGCGCTCGCGGACGTGCTCTCCGGCGCGGTGAGCCCCTGCGGACACCTGACGGACACGTGGGCAAAGCATTACGCCGACTATCCCTGCGCCCGCTTCGGCGCAGCGGAGGGACTCCGGCGCGAATACCTCGAGGGTATCTATGTCGGCTACCGCTGGTTCGACACGACGGGGGAGCCGGTGCGTTACTGCTTTGGCTTCGGACTCAGCTACACGCGCTTTGCGCTGGAGCTGCTCGGCGCGGAGCAGGTCGGCGCAGCGCTGCGCTTCGCCGTCCGCGTCACGAACGCGGGCGAGCGCTGCGGCAGGGAGGTCGTCCAGCTTTACGCCTCATGTCCGCAGGGCGCGCTCCCGAAGGAGCTCCGCCGCCTCGCCGCCTTCGGCAAGACACGCGCGCTCGCCCCCGGCGAGCGGGAGGTGCTCCGCCTCGAAGTGCCGCTGGAAGCGCTTGCGAGCTTTGACGAGGCGGAAAGCCGCTTCGTGCTCGAAGCGGGGGAGTACCGCTTCTGGCTCGGCGAGAGCCTCGACGACGCCCGCGCGGTCTGCCTCGCGCTGCTGGAGGAGACCGCCGCCGTGCGCAAAACGCAGCAGCTGCTCGCGCCGTCGGAGCCGATCCCGGAGCCCGCCGTCACGCCGCGCCCGCTGCCGCCCGCGGAGGCGCTGCCGGTCCTGACGCTCTCCGTCCCGGCGCTTCCGGAGCCGGAGCACAGCGCGGATGCAGCAGCGGAGGAGGCGCAGCGCCTCGCCGCCGGGCTCAGCGCGGAGCAGCTGCTCCACCTCGTCGTCGGCGACCCGACGAAGGGGCAGGGAAGTCCGGAGAGCAGCGGTATTTACCCGCCGGGCGCCGCCGCGGTCACGACCGGCGCCGGCAGCGCGCCGGAGATGGTGCTCGCCGACGGTCCCGCCGGACTGCGGCTTGCGCAGGACCTCGATATTTCAGACGGTAGGATCGTCCCGCGCGACCTCGGCGAAACGCTCCTGCGGCTCAGAACGCCCGTTCCGGAGGGCGCGGCGCGCCGCTGGCAGTTCTGCACCGCCTTCCCGGTCGGCACCTCGCTGGCGCAGACCTTTGACCGTGCGCTCATCGAGGAGATCGGCGCCGCCGTCGGCGCGGAGATGCGCCGCTTCGGTGTGGCGCTCTGGCTCGCGCCGGGTATGAATCTCCACCGCGACGTGCTCTGCGGGCGCAATTTTGAGTATTACTCCGAGGACCCGCTTCTGAGCGGTTCGATCGCCGCCGCCATGGTCCGCGGCGTCCAGTCCGTCCCCGGCTGCGGCGCGACGATCAAGCATTTTGCCGCAAACAACTGGGAGACGCAGCGCATGCACACCGACAGCGCCGTTTCCGTGCGCGCCCTGCGCGAGCTCTATCTCCGCGGCTTCGAGGTCGCCGTGCGCGAGAGCCGCCCCGCAGCGATCATGACGAGCTACAACAAGCTAAACGGCACCCATGCCGCCAACAGCCGCGATCTCTGCACTCGCCTTGCGCGCGGGGAATGGGGCTTCGACGGGCTCATCATGACCGACTGGTACACCACGGTCCAGAGCCCGGACTGCTCCGCCTCCGGCTGCATCCGCGCCGGGAACGACCTCATCATGCCCGGCACTCCCGGCGACCTCGAAGACCTCCGCGCCGCCCTCGCCGACGGCAGCTTCAGCCTCGAAGAACTTCGCCAATGCGCCGCAAGGATCCTCCGCGCCGCCCTGCGCAGCAGGGGGTAATTAACATAAAAGAAGACCTGCACATCGTGCAGGTCTTCTTTTTCTAATGTTTTTACTTTGCAAACACTTTCTTCAGCTTTGCGTAGCGGGGGAGGGAGTGCTCCGTGGGGCGCTCCGGCTCGCCTTGGATGAGGGGGAGAACATAGTCCACGAGCTCCTGCGTGACGCCGTTGTGCGCCTCGTTGATCCATTCGAGCGGGACCTTTTTGACGAAGTTCGCGACCTTGTCGAGCGGCAGCAGCTCCGTTTCGCAGCGGTATTCGCCGCCGCTGCGGTCGCAGCGGAAGGCGACCATGTAATCGGTCTTTCCGGCGACAGCCTGTTCCACGGCGGTACGCCCGGCGAGCTCCGCCTCGTAAAGATCGGTCGCAGAGGCGAGGTGCGCCGCGCAGCGCTGGAGCAGACTCAGCTCAATGCCGCGGACCTTGACGCCCGTGCGCTCCTTCAGCACCTCGGCAAGGCGCGCCGCGAGACCGCCGAGCTGGGCATGCCCGAAGCCGTCCGTCGCGCTCGTCGTCGCCTCGGAGACGAGATGACCGTCGGCATAGTGGATGCCCTCACTGACGGCGATGAGCACCTTGTGCTTCGCCTTCAGGATGCGCTCCACGTCCGCGAAAAACTGTTCCAGATCAAAGTCGACCTCCGGCAGATAGATGAGGTCCGGACCCGCGCCGAAATGAGCCGCAAGGGCGGAGGCGGCGGTCAGCCAGCCGGCGTCGCGCCCCATGATCTCGATGACGGTGATCTGCTCGTTATCATAGACCGTGGCGTCCTTGTAGACCTCCATGCAGCTCGTCGCGATATACTTCGCGGCGCTCGCGTAGCCGGGGCAGTGATCCGTGCCGTAAAGGTCGTTGTCGATGGTCTTGGGAATGCCCATGACGCGGCAATCATAGCCGACGCGCTGGCAGTACTTGGAGATCTTGTTGCAGGTGTCCATGGAGTCGTTGCCGCCGTTATAGAAGAAATAGCGGATGTCATACTTGCGGAAAACTTCCAGCAGGCACTTATAATCCGTGTCGTCCACGTCCGGGTCCTTCATCTTGTAGCGGCAGGAGCCGAGCTCGCTCGACGGGGTGTTGCGCAGCAGCGCAAGCTCCGCGGGGTCCTCCTCGTCCATCACGTAAAGCCGGTCGTCCAGCACGCCCTTGATGCCATGGTTTGCGCCGTAGACCTTCGTGACGGCGTCCGCATCCAGCGCGGCGCGGATCGCGCCGTAAGCGCTTGCGTTGATGACCGCGGTCGGTCCGCCGGACTGTCCGATGATGCATGCGCCCTTCAGAACCTTTGTTTCGCTCATTTTGATCGTCCTCCATAATTTATTAAGCTTTTCTCTTGAACATCATAAGCAATTGCGGTAAAATTTTCAAGTGCAAAGAAAAATAGTTCTTTTCTTTTTGACCGGACCATGCTACAATAGGATTGAACTTGTAGCAAACGTCCGAACGTTTGAACTAATTTTATAACAACAGGAGATGGTTTGTCAATGGCAATCGTAACTTCGAAGGAAATGTTTGAGAAAGCCTACAACGGCGGCTACGCCATCGGCGCGTTCAACGTGAACAACATGGAGATCATCCAGGGCATCACCGAGGCGGCGATGGAGCAGCACGCCCCGCTCATTCTTCAGGTGAGCAAGGGCGCGCGCAGCTACGCCAAGCATGTTTACCTCATGAAGCTCATCGAGGCGGCGGTGATCGACGCGGAGCAGAGCGCAGGCTTTGAGCTGCCCATCTGCGTGCATCTCGACCATGGCGACAGCTTCGAGCTCTGCAAGAGCTGCATCGACGGCGGCTTTTCCTCCGTTATGATCGACGCGAGCGGCAAGCCCTTTGAGGAGAACATCGCGATCACCCGTCAGGTCGTCGAATACGCCCACGACCACGGCGTCGTCGTCGAAGCCGAGCTCGGCACCCTCGCCGGCATTGAGGACGAGGTCAACGTCAAGGCGGAGGATTCCTCCTATACCCGCCCGGAGGACGTGCAGGAGTTCGTCGAGCGCACCGGCTGCGACTCCCTCGCCATCGCCATCGGCACGAGCCACGGCGCTTATAAGTTCAAGCCCGGCACGAAGCCCCAGCTCCGCTTCGATATTCTTGAAGATGTCGAAAAGCGTCTGCCCGGCTTCCCGATCGTGCTCCATGGCTCCTCCAGCGTTCCGCAGGAGTTCGTGAAGATCATCAACGAAAACGGCGGCAACATGCCCGGCGCGGTCGGCGTGCCGGAGGACCAGCTCCGCAAGGCGGCGTCCATGGCTGTCTGCAAGATCAACATCGACTCCGATCTGCGCCTCGCCATGACCGCCTCCATCCGCAAGTATCTGAACGAGCATCCCGACCATTTCGACCCGCGCCAGTACCTCAAGCCCGCGCGTCAGGCCATCAAGGATATGGTCACGCACAAGCTTATCGACGTGCTCGGCTGCAACGGCAAAGCCTGAAAAATAATAAAAAGCACAAGAGAGCCGGGACTTTCGTCCCGGCTCTCTTGTGCTTTTCCGATCATTTGAAGCGCTTTAATCTCAAAGCGTTGCTGACGACCGTGATGCTGCTGAGCGCCATGCATGCGCCGGCGAACATCGGGTGGAGCAGCGGTCCGCCGAAGGCGTAAATGAGACCCGCGGCAAAGGGGATGCCGCAGCAGTTATAGAAAAACGCCCAGAACAGGTTCTGGCGGATGTTGCGGATGACGGCGCGGGAGAGCCGCACCGCGGTGGGGAGCCCGGTCAGCTCGCCGCCCATGAGCACCACGTCCGCCGACTCGATCGCGACGTCCGTGCCCGTGCCGATGGCGATGCCGACGTCCGCCGCGGCGAGCGCGGGCGCGTCATTGATGCCGTCGCCGACCATGGCGGTCTTTTTCTGCTCGCTCCGGAACGCCTCGACAGCCGCAGCCTTGTCCTGCGGGAGAACGTTGGCGCGGAAATCGCCGATCCCCGCCTCGGCGCAGATCTCCGCGGCGGTGCTCTCGTTGTCGCCGGTGAGCATCACGCTCTCGACGCCGAGGGCGCGCAGCGCGGCGACGGCAGCGGCGGAATCGGGCTTGATGGCGTCCTTCGCGGTAATGCAGCCGGCGTAAACGCCGTCGACGGCGGTATAGATGAGCGTGACGCCCTCCTCGGTGCAGGGGGTGAAAGCGACGCCCTGCTCGGTCATCAGCGCGGCGTTGCCGCAGAGGACGCGCCGCCCGCCCTGCTCGGCGGAAACGCCCCTGCCGGGGATCGCGGCGGCGGTCTCAGGCTGCGCGACGGCGAGATCGTGCGCCGCGGCATAGTCGGAGATCGCGGCGGCGATGGGGTGCGCCGAGCCGCCCTCCGCCATCGCTGCGGCGGAGACGAGCTGCTCCGCGGTGAAGCCGTTTTCCGGAAGAACGCTCTGGACATGCAGCCTGCCCTCCGTGACGGTGCCGGTCTTGTCCAGCACGGCGGTGCCGACGCCGGCGAGCGCCTGGAGCGCCTCGCCGCTCGTGAACAGGATCTTCAGCTCCGCGCCGCGGCCCGTGCCCGCCATGATCGCCGTCGGCGTCGCAAGACCGAGGGAGCAGGGGCAGGCGATGACGAGGACGGAGACGAACACGTTCAGCACAAATTCAAAGCTCTCGCCGCAGATCGCCCAGACCGCCGCCGCAACGACGGCGATCGCCATGACCGCCGGGACAAACCACGACGCCACGCGGTCGGCAAGCTTCGCGATGGGGGCTTTTTTGCCCTGCGCGTCCTCGACCATGCGGATGATCTGGCTGAGGGCGGTGTCCGCGCCGGTCTTCGTTGCGGTAAAGACGATCTGACCGTCAAGGTCGATGCTGCCGCCGGTTACGCCGTCGCCGACGCCGACCTCGACCGGGCGGCTCTCGCCGGTCAGCATGGAGAGGTCCACGCTGCCGGTGCCGCTTGTCACGGTACCGTCGCAGGGGAAGCGCTCGCCGGGGAGAACGGTAACGACGTCGCCGGCGCGCAGCTCGCTCGCCGGGATCTCCGCCGTCTCGCCGTAGCGCGTGACGCGCGCGGTGTCCGGCGCGAGCTCGACGAGCTTGTCGATGGCGTTGCTGGTGCTCCGCTTGCTGCGCGCTTCCAGATATTTGCCGAGCATCACGAGCGCCACGACGATGGCGCTCGACTCATAGCAGAGCGAATGGACGCTCGCGCTCTCCCAGCCGAGGATGAGCCCCACGGTCAGATAAACGCTGAACAGAAACGCCACGGTCGTGCCGACGGCGACGAGCGAGTCCATATTCGGGCGCCCGCGGAAGAGCGCAGGGAAGCCGCTCAGGTAAAACTGCCGTCCCGCGACAAGGATCGGCACGGTCAGCACGAGCTGGAGCATGGCGTAGACCGCGGGCGCGCCGTGCATGCTGACGGCGTGGGGCAGGGGAGCGCCCAGCATGTGCGCCATGGACACATAGAGCAGCGGCACGGCGAAGCAGAGCGTGAAAATGACACGGTTTCTCTGGTTTTTCAGCTCGCGCTGCGCCTCGGCGATCTGCTTGCGCTTCTCCTCCGCGGCGAGCGCCTCGGCGCTGACGTATTCCTCGCAGCCGTAGCGAAGCTTTTTAACAAGCTCCACGATCTGCGCGCCCGTGATCGCGCTCTCGTCGAAGCGGATCGTCATGATCTCCGTGATCAGATTGACGGAGACGCTCTCGACGCCGGACTGACGGGAGAGGTATTTTTCGATCCCGGCGCTGCACGCGGCGCAGTGCATACCGGTGATGCGATAGGTTTTTTCGGTCATGCGTGAAACACCCCCTTAGTTAGATATGTTTAATTATAGCCCCGTTCGGGAAATAATGCAAGTATTATTCCCAAAACGTTTTCCCGCTATTTCCGCCGCGAAACTTCAAAAACTCAACAGCGGGCTTTGACAGCCTTCTCCGGGGCAGGTGCATATAATTTATGTAAACCTACCATCGGTTAACAAGATCACGCGCGCCTGTCAGCGCGTCTTTTCGGTGCTTTTCGCCCTTTTCGGCTTGACGGGCGGCAGCCCGCCTGCGCCTCAAAAGCCGAAAATCACGCGAAAATCCAGCGCTGACAGGTGCGAAGCAGTTTTGGCGTTCCCGGCGGTGCTCAGGCAAGGAATCAGCCGCAGGGAATACTTTGTGTATTTCCAAGGCTGATGACGCAGC
>CAVCTM010000002.1:0-70348 GCA_963605115.1 Pseudobutyrivibrio sp.
AAATACTCTGCGCGGAGGGAACGTGCTCGCCGTAAGGCGAGTGCGCTGAGCGGAGCGAATCCTTCTCGAATGAGAGCCCAGCGTAGCGGGTCTCATTCGAATTTAAATATTGCCGTTGCGTCTTTCCGGGATATTTGTTAGAATAGGAAAAAACGAAAAACCATACCCCAAAGGAGGACCCCAGCTATGAACCAGACCTTTCGCCGGACGGAGATCTTAGTCCCGCAGGGCGTCGACATGGAAAAGTGGAGCGTCGTCGCCTGCGACCAGTTCACCGCCCAGCCGGAATATTGGGCTGCGCGCGAGCGCGAGTGCGCCGGTGTACCGAGCGCGCTGCACCTCATGCTCCCGGAGGCTTACCTCGCCGAGCGCGACCCCCTGACCGAAGCGGCGAGCATCAACGCCGAAATGGACCGTTACCTCGCCGAAGGCGTCTTCCGCGCCCTGCCGGAGAGCTTCGTCTACGTCGAGCGCACGCTCCAAAGCGGCGCGACCCGCCGCGGCATCGTCGGCGCGCTCGATCTGGAGGACTATGACTTCTCCCCCGATTCCGCGAGCCCCGTCCGCGCCACGGAGGGCACCGTCGCCTCCCGCCTCCCCGCGCGCGTCCGCGTCCGCGAAGGCGCGGCGCTCGAAATGCCCCACACCATGGTCTTCCTCGACGACGAGGCAAACCGCGTCCTCGCTCCCCTCGCGGAAAAGCGCGCCGCGCTGGAGCCGCTCTATGACTTTGACCTCTCCGCCGGCGGCGGTCATATCCGCGGCTGGCGCGTCACCGGCGCGGACGCCGACGGCGTGGACGCCGCCCTCGCCGCCCTCGCAAGCTCCGCCGCGGCGCGCAGCGGCGAAAAGCCCCCCGTCCTCTTCGCCATGGGCGACGGGAACCACTCCCTCGCCACGGCAAAGCGCTGCTGGGAAGCCCTGAAGCCGACCCTGAGCGAGGCCGAGCGCGAGACCCACCCCGCCCGCTTCTCCCTCGTGGAGCTCGTCAATATCCACGACCCCGCCGTGACCTTCGAGCCCATCCACCGCGTGATCTTCCATACCCGCCCCGCGGAGTTTTACGCGAGCGTCTCCGCCGCCTTCTCCGCCGTCTCCCGCGCCCATATGAACAGCCACACCCTCCGCCTTGCAACGCCGGAGGGCGAATGGACCGTCCGCGTCGGCGGGCTCACCATCGGGCAGGTGATCGACACCGCGGAGGACGCCTGCCGCCACTATATGGACATGCGCGGCGGCGAGATCGACTATATCCATGGCGACGAGACCGCGCTGGCTCTCGGCAGTCGCCCCGGCTGCGCCGCCCTGCTCCTCCCCCGCATGGAAAAAGGCGAGCTCTTCCCCTCCGTCGAGCAGAGCGGTCCCTTCCCCCGCAAAAGCTTCTCCATCGGACATGCCGAGGATAAGCGCTATTACCTTGAGTGCCGCCGCATCCGCTGAGCAAAGAGGGCTTGACAAGCGCCCGCCCATCGGTTAAAATGGTCCCACGAAAAATGCGTCGGAACGCGGACGAAGTAGAGCTGAGCGCAGGAAAAGCAGAGAGACCCCGGCTGGTGAAAGGGGTCCAAAGCGCCGGATTTTTCGAATTACGCCGCGGAGCAGGCGCGCCGAACGGTCCCATCGGAGACCCACTAAGCGCGCACGGTCAGCGCCCGTTACCGCGCGCAGATGCCCCACGGCACCTGCCAAGGCCGCGCCCCGCGAGGGACCGGCGAACCCAGAGGTGGTACCGCGTTGAAACATAACGCCCTCTGCTTTCCGGAATCGGAAGGCAGAGGGCGCTTTATAGTTTTAAATGATGAAACGGAGGAACGATCCATGCCAAACCTGACAGTGGAATACCTCGGACATGCCTGCTTCCGCCTGACCTACGGCGGCCAGCGCATCGTGCTCGACCCCTATGCCGACGGCAGCGTCCCCGGCTATCCCCCGCTCCGCACGGAGGCGGAATTTGTCTATTGCAGCCACGGCCACGATGACCATAACGCCGCAGACCTCGTCACGCTGCACGACGGCGGCGCGCCGCGCTTCACCCTCGCGGAGCTCACCGTCCCCCACGACCACCACGGCGGTGCCCGCCGCGGCGAGAGCGTCATCCGCCGCTTCACCTTCGGCGGCAAAACGCTCGTCCACCTCGGCGACCTCGGCAGACCCCTGACGGCGGAGGAGACCGCGGCGCTCGCCGCGCCGGACGTTCTGCTCGTCCCCGTCGGCGGCTATTACACCATCGACGCGCCGGAGGCGGCGGCAGTCATCGACGCGCTCCGCCCCCGCATCACCGTCCCGATGCACTACCGCAGCGACACCGCGGGCTACCCCGTCCTCGCCTACCTCGGCGACGCGCTGCCCGCCCTGCTCCACTGCAAAACCGACCTCCGCGTCCTCGCTTACGGCGAGACGCTCCAAATCGACTAATAAATTTTTTATCACATCACGAGAGGAACGATCAGAAAAATGGGTATCTACGAAGAGCTTCAGGCGCGCGGTCTCATCGCGCAGGTGACGGACGAGGCGGAGATCCGCGACGTCATCAACAACGGCAAGGCGACATTTTACATCGGCTTTGACTGCACGGCGGACAGCCTGACCGCCGGTCACTTCATGGCGCTGACGCTGATGAAGCGCCTCCAGATGGCGGGCAACCGCCCCATCGCCCTCATCGGCGGCGGCACGACCATGATCGGCGACCCCTCCGGCAGGACCGACATGCGCAAAATGCTGACCAAGGAGGACATCGACCACAACGCCGAGTGCTTCAAGCGCCAGATGGAGCGCTTCATCGAGTTCGGCGAGGGCAAGGCGATGATGCTCAACAACGCCGACTGGCTCTTGAAGCTCAATTACGTCGAGCTCCTGCGCGAGGTCGGCGCATGCTTCTCCGTCAACAACATGCTCCGCGCCGAGTGCTATAAGCAGCGCCTCGAAAAAGGGCTCAGCTTCTTAGAGTTCAACTACATGATCATGCAGAGCTACGATTTTTACCACATGTTCCAGACCGTGGGCTGCAACATGCAGTTCGGCGGCGACGACCAGTGGAGCAACATGCTCGGCGGCACGGAGCTCATCCGCCGCAAGCTCGGCAAGGACGCCTACGCCATGACCATCACCCTCCTGACCGACTCGCAGGGCAAAAAGATGGGCAAGACCGCGGGCAACGCCGTCTGGCTCGACCCGAACAAAACGAGCCCCTTCGACTTCTACCAGTACTGGCGCAATGTCGACGACGCGGACGTGATGAAGTGCATCCGCATGCTGACCTTCCTGCCCCTCGACCAGATCGACGAGATGGCAAAGTGGGAGGGCAGCGAGCTCAACCGCGCGAAGGAGATCCTCGCCTTTGAGCTCACCGGCATGGTCCACGGCGAGGAGGAAGCGAAAAAGGCGCAGGAGAGCGCCCGCGCCCTCTTCAGCGGCGCCGGCAGCAGCGAGAACATGCCGACCGCGGAGCTCTCGGCGGATGACTTCACGGACGGCAAGGTCGATATCCTGACCCTTCTCGTCAAGACCGGGCTCTGCCCCTCCCGCGGCGACGCCCGCCGCAACGTCCAGCAGGGCGGCGTCTCCGCCGCCGACCAGAAGGTGACGGACCCCGCCGCAGCCTACACCCCCGAAGACTTCGCGAACGGCCTCATCCTCCGCCGCGGCAAGAAAAACTACTTCAAGGTCATCGTAAAATAAAAAACCAGCCCTGCCCGAAACCGGGCAGGGCTTAGTTTATCAAAAAAGTACGCCAGCAACGCATGAAAGGCTTCCAAATTTGCAAGCCCCTCAAACACGCACACGCCCTTGGCTCCCCTGAAAGGGGAGCTGGCGCGGCGCAGCCGCGACTGAGGGGTTTCCGCCTTCAGTCCCCCCTCACTCCAGCGCCTCGCACGCCGCGCATGCTGCCGCGGCGCCGTCCGCCGCAGCGGTGACGAGCTGCCGCACACTCTTCCGGCGGCAGTCCCCGGCGGCGAAAAGCCCCGGCACGGCGGTCTTCGCGTCCTCGCCGGCGAGATAATACCCCGCCTCGTCCGCCCCGGCAAGGGCGGAAAACGGCTCGCCGCAGGGCTCCTGCCCAACGGCGAGGAACACGCCGTCCACCGCGAGCGTGAGCTCCCCGTCCGCCGCCGAGCGGCAGCGCAGCCCGGTCAGCTCCCCGTCCGTGACCTCATAGCCGAGCGGCACGGTCTCAAACAGCACCTCCACGTTCTCGCGCTTCGCCGCGGCCTCGGCGAGCTTTCGCTCCGCGCGCAGCCGGTCGCGCCGCACAACGACGGTAACATGGCGGCAGGTGTTCGCAAGAAACAGCGCGTCCTGAAGCGCAGTGTCCCCGCCGCCGACGACGGCGACGTCGCGCCCGGCGTAAAACGCCCCGTCGCAGACGGCGCAGAAGCTGACGCCGCAGCCGACGAGCTCCTCCTCACCGGGCAGCCCCAGCGCGCGGTGGCGTACACCGGTCGCGAGAATGACGGTCTTCGCGCGCCGCACCGCGAGATCGCTCACAACGGTGAAGCCGCCGTCGCAGGGCGTCACGGAAACGACCTCCTCGGCGCAGAGCTCCGCGCCGAGCGCCTCGACCTGCTCATAAAGCCGCGCGGCGAGCTCCGCGCCGGAGACATGCGGCAGCGCCGGATAATTCTCCACCATCGGGCTCAGCGTGATCTGCCCGCCGAAGTTCTCGCGCTCCAGCACGATCGTGCGCTTGCCCGCGCGCGCGGCATAAAGCGCCGCCGTCAGCCCCGCGGGACCGCCGCCGACGATCAGAATGTCATAAGATTCGGACATAAAATTCTCCTTTTCCAAATCAACCACAGGTCCCCGGGCGGGGACCTGTGGTTGAGATCGTTTTATGGCTTTCAGCCCCTGACCGCGGCATTCTCCGCGATGAACTTCCGCACCGCGCCGACGCCGACGAGCTTGACCGGCTCGCCCTCGCCCTCGATGACGAGCGTGGGTGCCTGACGGATGGCGTACCGCACGGCGAGATCGCGGTTTTCCTCTACCATCATCTTCTCATAGGCGATGCCCGCGTCGTTCAGAAGCTTCTCCGCCTGCTTGCAGTTCGGGCAGGTCTGGGTCGCGAAGAGCAGCAGTCTGCCGGTCCCCGCCGCGGGCGCGGCGGACTCGCAGACCGGAGCCTCGGCGGGCTCAAGCGGACCGGTGTGGGTCAGATGGGAGTGACCGATATCGTAAACAACGCGGTCCTTGAACTCCTGCGCCTTGCCGTCGTTCCAGTTCTGCACCGGGCGGTAATAGCCGGTGATGCGGCTGTAGACCTCCGCGCGCTCGCCGCATTTCGGGCAGGTGTGGACCTCGCCGGCGAGGTAGCCATGGTTCTTGCAGACGGAATAAGTCGGGCTCATCGTGTAGTAAGGCAGGCGATAGTTCTCCGCGATCTTGCGGACGAGGTTCGCCGCCGCCTTCCAGTCGGGCAGCTTCTCGCCGAGGAAGGCGTGGAACACGGTGCCGGAGGTGTAGAGCGTCTGGAGCTCGTCCTGCACGTCGAGCGCGGAGAAAATGTCCTCGCTGTAGCCGACGGGCAGATGGGAGGAGTTGGTGTAATACGGCGTGCCGTTCTCGTTTGCGGTGATGATGTCGGGGAACTCCTCCTTGTCATGCTTTGCGAAGCGGTAAGCGGTGGACTCCGCAGGCGTGGCTTCGAGGTTATAGAGGTCGCCGTACTGCTCCTGATAATCGCTGAGACGACCCCGCATGTGGTTCAGCACGTCCTTCGCGAACTGCTGAGCGCGGCGGTCCGTGAGGTCGCAGCGGAGCCACTTGGCGTTCAGACAGGCTTCGTTCATGCCGTTGATGCCGATGGTGGAGAAGTGGTTTGCGAAGGTGCCGAGGTAGCGCTTGGTGTAGGGATAGAGCCCCGCGTCGAGCAGCTTGGTGATGACGGTGCGCTTGGTCTTGAGGGAGCGGGCGGAGATGTCCATCAGCTTGTCGAGGCGCTCATAGAAGTCCTTCTCGTCCACCGACTGATACGCGATGCGCGGCAGGTTGATGGTGACGACGCCGACGGACCCGGTGCTCTCGCCGGAGCCGAAGAAGCCGCCGGACTTCTTGCGCAGCTCGCGCAGGTCGAGACGCAGACGGCAGCACATGCTGCGCACGTCGCTCGGCTCCATGTCGGAGTTGATATAGTTGGAGAAATACGGCGTGCCGTATTTGGCGGTCATCTCGAAAAGGAGCTTGTTGTTCTCGGTCTCGCTCCAGTCAAAGTCGCGGGTGATGGAATAGGTCGGGATGGGGTACTGGAAGCCGCGGCCGTTGGCGTCGCCCTCGATCATAATGTCGATGAACGCCTTGTTGACCATATCCATTTCCTTCTTGCAGTCTCCGTAGGTGAAATCGACCTCCTTGCCGCCGACGATGGCGGGAAGATCGGCGAGGTCCTTCGGAACGGTCCAGTCGAGCGTGATGTTGGAAAACGGCGCCTGCGTGCCCCAGCGGGACGGGGTGTTCACGCCGTAGATGAAGGACTGGATGCACTGCTTGACCTCCTTCTGGCTGAGGTTGTCGATCTTGACGAAGGGAGCCAGATAGGTGTCGAAGGAGGAGAACGCCTGCGCGCCCGCCCACTCGTTCTGCATAATGCCGAGGAAGTTGACCATCTGGTTGCAGAGCGTGGAGAGATGGCTCGCCGGGGAGGAGGTGATCTTGCCGGGAACGCCGCCGAGCCCCTCCTGAATGAGCTGCTTTAAGCTCCAGCCGGCGCAGTAGCCGGTCAGCATGGAGAGATCGTGGATGTGGATCGCGGCGGAGCGGTGGGTCTCCGCAACTTCGGGATCATAGATCTCGCTCAGCCAG
Source organism: Pseudobutyrivibrio sp. (assembly GCA_963605115.1). Taxonomy (GTDB): domain Bacteria; phylum Bacillota; class Clostridia; order Oscillospirales; family Oscillospiraceae; genus SVKR01. The sequence continues at coordinate 6,796 of CAVCTM010000002.1, forward strand.
TAGTTCGCGGTGATCGCGCCGGAGTTGGAGAGGATGAGTCCGCCGACGGAATAGGTGACGGTGGAGTTTTCCTTGACGCGCCAGTCGTTGATCTGGAGGTAGTTGTCCACAAGGTCCTTGTAGTTCAGCAGCGCGGAATTGACGTTGCGGACCTTCTCGCGCTGCTTGCGGTAAAGGATATACGCCTTCGCAACATCGGCATAGCCCGCCTCGCTCAGCACCTTCTCGGCGCTGTCCTGAATGTCCTCAACGGCGATGAGGTCGTTTTTGATCTTGGTCTCCGCGTCGCTCGTGACGCGCAGGGCGAGCATGTCCATGACGGAGGGGTGATAGGGCTTCCCCTGCGCCTCAAACGCCTTGGTGATGGCGGCGCTGATCTTGCGGATGTCGAACTCTGCGACCTTTCCGTCGCGCTTCAGAACCTGGTACATGATCTTCAGTTCTCCTTCTCTCTTGTATGATAAAAGTATATATAAAACACTATCTCTTGTGCCGTTCTTCCGGAAGCCGGTACAATAGATAGTAGCAGAGAACGCATCGAATGTCAAGAGCAATTTGCAAAATTATTGATATTTTATACTGGTAAAAGCAAGAAAGACAAATAGACTCGATTTGTTGCAAATCGTAACAGCCTCAGTCCGCTCCGCGGATACCCACCTCGCCGACAAACTCGCGCAGTATCTCCGCCCAGCGCTCCAGCGTAGGCTTGTCCGGCGCGGAAAAGCCCGCGAAGGCAACGGTGTCGCGGTCGGCAAAGGGCTGCAAATAGAGCCGCCGCGCCCCGGCGAGAAATCCGCCTACGCCGCGGATCGAATCATCGTCATGCAGCTCGCGGCAGACCGTCGTGCGGAACTCATAGTCCACCCGCCCCTCCATCAGCAGCGCGGCGCTGGTCCGGATCGGCGCGAGGTCCAGCCCCGCCACGCCGACCGTCTCGGCATAGCGCGCGGGGGAGTTTTTGACATCCATCGCCACATAGTCGGCGAGTCCCTCGTCCAAAAGCGCGCGCAGCCGCTCCGGGTGCGTGCCGTTCGTGTCGAGCTTCACGGCATAGCCCAGCGCGCGCACTTCGCGCAGCAGCGGCGCGATGTCGCGCAGCAGCGGCTCCCCGCCCGTAACGGCAACGCCGTCGAGCAGCCCGACGCGCTTTTTCAAAAACGCAAGCAGCTCGCCGTCGTCCATCACGGCGGGAGCGGTGCCGTCGATGAGCTCGGCGTTGTGGCAGTAAGGGCAGCGCAGATCGCAGCCGCCGAGAAACACCGTGCAGGCGACGCGGCCGGGAAAGTCCAGCAGCGTCATCTTTTGCAGTCCGTGGATCAGCATCGTTTTTCAGTTCTCCTCCTCTTCCGAAAGCCCCAGCCGGGCGAGAATCGCATCCTTTTCGTTCGGCGCCTCGCCGTCTAAAACGGCGCGGAGCGCGTCCTTCAGCATCCGCCCCATCTCCGGACCGGGCGCGACCCCGCAGCGGCGCAGCGTATCGCCGTTCACGGCGAGAGAGCGCAGCGAGAGACACTGCCCCTCCGCGATCGCCTCGCGCGCAAGCGCCTCCAGCTCGTCATACTCGCGCTGGCGATAGCGCAGCACCTCGCCCTGCCCGAAATTGTCCGCGCGCTTGAGCGCGATGAGCTGGAAAAACGCCTCCTCACCGAGCCGGCTCAGCGCACGGCGCACGGCGGGAGCCGTCGGCTCGATGGTCCTGTCGTGCCAGCGGACGAGCAGCGTGACGCGCTCGCGCGTCGCGGTGTCGAAGCGCAGGCGGCGCAGAATGGCGTCCGCCATCTCCGCCCCGCGCTCCGGGTGTCCGTAAAAATGCCCGACGCCCTCCGCGTCGAGCGTAAAGCAGGCGGGCTTTGCAATGTCGTGCAGCAGTGCGGCAAGCCGGAGCACCGGCACGGGTGCGATCGCCTCCACCGCGGCGGCGGTGTGCTCCAGCGCGGTGTAAATATGGCAGGGGTGCCGCTGGTCAAAGCCCTTTTGCAGCGCAAGCTCCGGCAGCACCGGCGCGAGCAGGTCGATCCGCTCCGTCAGCACGCGGCGCACCCCCGCGCCGCAAAGCAGCTTCACGAGCTCCGCCGCGACCCGCTCCGCGCTGACCGCGCCGAGCGCCTCCCGGTACCGCAGCGCCGCCGCCGCGGTCTCCGGCTCGATCGAAAGCTCCAGCGTCGAGGCAAAGCGCGCTAAGCGCATGATCCGCAGCGCGTCCTCGGAAAAGCGCCGGTCCGGGTCGCCGACGCAGCGGAGCACCCCGGCGGCAAGATCGGCGCGCCCGCCGAAGGGGTCGGCGAGCCCCCGCCGCGGAGAATACGCCATGGCGTTCACGGTAAAGTCCCGCCGCGCAAGATCGTCCCGCAGCGAGCGCGTGAAGCGCACGGAATCCGGGTGCCGCGCATCGGTATAGCCGCCGTCGACGCGGAAGGTCGTGATCTCCAGCGGCTGCCCGGCGAGCAGCACGGTCACGGTCCCGTGGCGCAGCCCCGTCTCGACGACGCGCTCGCCGGCGAACACCGCCTCCACCTGCTCCGGCAGCGCCGCCGTCGTGAGGTCATAGTCCCCCGGCGCCGCGCCGCGCAGCGCATCCCGCACGCAGCCGCCGACCGCATAGGCTTCAAAGCCCGCCGCCTCCAGCCGCTCCAGCGCCTCCGCCGCAAACGCGGGCAAAGCGATCTCCATGACCGCACCTCCTCTCCCGAAGCATTTTTGCCGATTATACCACGCCCGTCCCGAATCGGCAAGCCCTCCCCGAAACGCGATACCAAAATGTTGCAATTCCCAGATAAACTGTCTATAATAAAGTGAACACCACAAAAATCCGAGGATACCGCCATGAACTATGTGACCCTCGTCTTCCCCCTGGCGCTCGCCGCCTTTCTCCTGCTTTTCTATTGGGAAGCTCTCCCCGCCCTGCGCGTCCCGCTGGCGCAGCCGCAGCGCGATACCCGCTGGCGCCGGCGCGACAGCGCCGTCTGCCTCGGCATCACCGTGCTCTACGCCCTCGTCGCCTTCGCCGACCTCGGCAATACCCACGGCGTGGAGACCTTCTGCAAATTTCAAAGCCGCGGCGACTACGCGGAGATCACCCTCGCCGAGCCCGCCGAGCTCGGCAGCATCCGCTATTATTCCGGGCTCTATATGGGCGAATACTCCCTCTACATCTCCGCCGACGGCGAGGATTTCGACTACGCCGCCGCGCTCCCGCAGGGTCACACCAAGGTCTTCAAGTGGAACGAGGAGGCACTGGAGCAGCCCCGGACGGCAAAGGCGATCCGCATCGTCGCCGACGGCAAGCTCTGGCTCGGCGAGATCGCGCTCTACGACGCGGACGGCGCTCTCCTCACGGACCTCTCCTGCGCCGACGGCGGCAGCGCGCTCATCGACGAGCAGGATGAGATCCCGGAAGCCTACGATTACCGCAACAGCACCTATTTCGACGAGATCTACCACCCCCGCACCGCCTACGAACACCTCGAAAACGAGCCGCCCTACGAGATCAGCCACCCGCCGCTCGGCAAGATGATCATGTCCCTCGGCATCGCCATCTTCGGCATGGTGCCCTTCGGCTGGCGCTTTATGGGTGTGCTCTTCGGCGTGCTGATGCTCCCCGCGCTCTATTATTTTCTGAAGAAAATGCTCGGCGGCTATCTCATCCCCGCCTGCGGCACGGCGGTCTTCGCCTTCGACTTTATGCACTTCGTCCAGACCCGCCTCGCCACGATCGACACTTACGCCGTGTTCTTCACGCTGCTGATGTACCTCTTCTTCTGGCTCTACTGGCGCGCCGTCCGCGAAAGCGGCAAGTGGCGGCTGCCCCTTGCGCTGAGCGGTGTCTGCTTCGGACTCGGCGCGGCGAGCAAGTGGACATGCATCTATGCCGGCGGCGGGCTCGCCGTCCTCTGGCTGCTCGACCGCATCTTCCGCGCAAGAGCGCTCTGCGCGCTGGACCGCCGCCGCGGCTACTGGCGCGAGACGTGGAAAAATGTCCTCTGGTGCCTCATCTTCTTCATCGCCGTCCCCGCCTGCATCTATTACGCGAGCTATTACCGCTACGGCACCGCCGCGGGGCTCTCCGGCGGCATCGGGATGTTCTTCACGCGCGACTACGCGAAGCTCGTCCTCGATAACCAGAGCTACATGTTCACTTACCACTCCGGCGTGACGAGCTCCCACCCCTATTCCTCCGTCTGGTGGCAGTGGATGCTGGATATCCGCCCCATCCTCTATTATCTGGAGTATTCTGCGGACGGCGCACGCCGCAGCTCCTTCGGCGCTTGGGTGAACCCGGCGCTCTGCTGGGCGGGACTGCTCGCGATGGCGGCAATGGCTTACCTCGCCGTCCGCCGGCGGGACAAGACCGCGCTTTTCATCCTCGTCGGCTACCTTGCCCAGCTCCTCCCGTGGGTGCTGGTGAGCCGCGTCGTGTTTGAATACCACTATTTTCCGAGCGTCGTGTTCCTCACGCTCGCGCTGTGCTACGTGCTCCGCACGGTGGAGCTGCGCCACCCCCATGGCCGCCGCTGGGTCCTGATCCTCACCGGCATCACCCTGCTGCTCTTCCTCGTGTTTTACCCCGCCCTCTCCGGGCTGGAGATCCCGACATGGTACGGCAGAAGCTTCCTCCGCTGGTTCCCGACGTGGCCCTATTGACAAACCGCCCCAGTTTGGGCTAAACTGATTATTTGGGGTCTTCCCCCACTAAAAAAGAGACAAAAAGGAGAACATTCTGATATGATCGCGATCGGTTCTGACCACGGCGGCTACGCCCTGAAGCAGCAGCTTATGAAGCACCTCACGGACCTCGGTCTGGAGTATAAGGATTACGGCACCTACAGCGAGGATAGCTGCGACTATCCCATTTACGCCGAAGCGGTGGCGCGCGCCGTCGCCGGCGGCGAGGCGGAGCGCGGCATCCTCATCTGCGGTACGGGCATCGGCATGTCCATGGCGGCAAACAAGATCCGCGGCATCCGCTGCGCCCTCTGCGGCGACTGCTACAGCGCGGAGCTGACCCGCCGCCACAATGACGCCAACATTCTCGCTCTCGGCGCGCGCGTCCTCGGCGAGGGACTCGCGGAGAAGATCATGGACACCTTCCTCACCACCGAATTTGAGGGCGGACGCCACGCCCGCCGCATCGGTCTCATCGCCGATCTGGAGAAATAACGCCAAAAAGCACCGAAGGGGCGCGCTTTTATGCCAAGACCAAAGACCGTTTACCGCGGAAAAAGAAAATACAGCTGGCTCATCACGCTGCTCGTGAGCACGCTTGCCCTGCTCCTGCTGCTCACGGTCTGGATGTTTTACCACCTCCAGACTTACCTTGTCTACGACAAGGACGGCGTGCGCCTCGTGCTGCCCTCGGAGCGGGAGACGCTGACTCCCTCGGAGCCGGACAGCCCCGGCGCGGCGGACCTGCCGCGCATCGACGTGGAGATCGTCGTGGACAAAACGGACTATTCCGGCGTGGAGACCACCGCCGGGCAGGACACGCCCGCCGTCCGCGCGGTCTACGTCCCCGCCTCGGAGGTCACGGCGCAGAATCTGGACTTTTACCTCACCGGCCTCGGCGACTTCAACGCCCTCACCCTCCAGCTCAAGGGACCGGACGGCTACCTGCGCTATGCCTCAAGCCTTCCCCTCGCCGCGAGCTATAATGTCAACGGCTCGCTCGACCTGAAGTCTTACGCGGAAAAATTCAAGTCCCGCGGCGTTTACCTCATCGCGGAGCTCGGCTGCCTGACGGACTCCGCCATGGCGGTGCGCAACGCGCCCGCGGCGCTCCGGAACGCCGTCACCGGCAGCGCTTACACCGCAAGCGGCACCGCATGGCTCGACCCCTACAGCGAGGTGACGCGCGGCTACCTCACGGACCTGTTCGCGGAGCTCGCGGACCTCGGCTTCGACGAGATATTGCTCTCCGGCGTCTACTGCCCGGAGGGGGAAAACATTGCGTTTTCCCAGCCCATGACGCTGACGCCCGACCGGGCGAGCGCCGTCTCCTCCCTCGCGCTCTACCTGCGCGAACAGGCGGACTTGCTCGGCGTCCGCCTCGCCGCGCTCGTCGAAACGGACGCGCTGGTGAGCGGCGAGAGCGAAGCGATCGGACAGGACCTCCCCGTCTTCTTCAAAGCCTTCGACCGCGTCGGCTTCCTCGCCGGCGAGAGCTACCAGTCCGCCCTCGCCGCCTTAACGCCCTATACGGACGCCGCCGACCGCATCCTCCCCGTCACCGACGATTACGCCCCGGACAGGACGAGCTACGCGGTAAAATAACGCCTTGGGCAACACCACACAATGTCGGCTGCGGCGCTTTGCGGAAATTTCGCTCCCGCATTTCGTTGCATTTCCTTGCAATACACAAAGTATTGCTGCGTCAATGCGCCTCATTCGGAAGCGAAATTTGCTCGCAAATCGCTCTTGCCGAATTGTGCGGTGCTGCCCGTAATTTTCCCGCGATTTTTGTTGTAAAGACGTATAAAACATTGTATAATAAGCGTCAGGATGTAAGTACCATCCCGACGCTTATTTTTTTCGGAGGTCCGCCCATGAAAAAATCTGCTCCCACCCGCATCCCGATGCTCGTCAGCGCGCTCATCATCGTGCTGACGGTCGCTTATGCGCTCATCCGCTATCCCTCCCTGCCGGAGTCGATCCCCATCCACTTCAACGCCCGCGGCGAGGCGGACGGCTTCGGCGCGCGCGGCATGATCTTCCTCCCCCCGGCGATCGGGCTGCTGTTCTGGGGCATTTTGTCCGCGGTCTCCTCCTCGCGCAGCCTTGCGGGGCATCTGAACTTCCCCTTCGCCGTCCCGGACGAGGCGAAGGACCGCGTCGTGGACTTAAGCCGCGCCATGATCGCGTGGATGACCGCCGCGGTAACGGTGATGCTCTGCATCCCCAGCCTCGCCCTCATCCACAGCTCCGCCGCGGTCACGAGCGTCTCCACCGCCGTCTGCCTCGCCGGTATGGTCGCCGCCGCCGTCTATTTCCTCATCAAGATCCGCCGCGTCTGCCGGGACGCGCGGCCATGGGACACGACGATATGAACAGATACAAAACCATTCTCTTCGATTTTGACGGCACGCTCCTCTACACCGTGGAGGACCTTGCGAATGCCGTGAATTACGCCATCGGACGCCGCGGCTACGCGGCGCATTCCGTCGAAGCCATCCAGCGCATGGTCGGCAACGGCATCAACATGCTCGTCGCCCGCGCGCTGCCGCAGGGCTTCGACACGCCGGACTACGAGGCGATCATGGACGATTTCCGCGCCCACTACAAGGCGCACTGCTACGACCACACGCGGCCTTACCCCGGCGTTCCGGAAATGCTCGCCCGCTTCCGCGACGCGGGCTATGCCCTCGCCATCGTCACGAACAAATACCAGACCGCGGCAGAGCTGCTGCGCCAAAGGTTTTTTGCCGACACCGTGCCCCTCATCGTCGGCGACCTGGAGGGGCGCGAACGCAAGCCCGCGCCGGGCGGCGCGCTCGAAGCGCTGAAAATGCTCGGCGCGGACGCCGCGACCGCCGTCTATGTCGGCGATACGGAGGTGGACATGCAGACGGCGCGAAACGCCGGTCTCGCCTTCACTGCCGCCGGCTGGGGCTACCGCACGCGCGCGGAGCTGGAGTCCTTCGGCTCCTTCCCCATCGCGGAAGCCCCGTCGGACCTGCTCGAACTGCTTTGAGAAACGGAGGAACACCGCCATGCTGACGCCTTGGGGCGAAACGCTGGACAAAGCCCATCCCCTGCCGGAATATCCCCGCCCCCAGCTCCGGCGCGACAGCTATCTGAACTTGAACGGTCCGTGGGACTACGCCATAACTCCCACCGCGGAGCCCCCGCTCGCGTGGGACGGGGAGATCATCGTCCCCTTCTCGCCGGAGAGCGTCCTCTCCGGGGCTGCGCGCAGTCCGGAGCCGGACGAATACCTCTGGTACCGCCGCAGCGTAACGCTGCCCACGGGCTTTGACCGCGGGCGGCTGCTGCTCCATTTCGGCGCGGTGGACCAGATGGCGTGGGTCTATGTCAACGGCAAGGAGGTCCGCGCCCACGCCGGCGGCTTCACCCCCTTCTCCGCGGACATCACGGACGCCGTAGGCGGCGCCGGCGCCTTTGAGCTGACCGTCTGCGTGCTGGACACGACAGACCTCAGCTATCATACCCGCGGCAAGCAGAAGACCCGCCGCGGCGGGATCTGGTACACGCCCCAGAGCGGCATCTGGCAGACCGTGTGGATGGAGTCCGTCCCGGAAAGTCATATCCGCGGTCTGCGCATCATCCCGCACTTCGACACCGCGAAGCTGGAGCTCTGGGTCGCCGGAGAAGGGACCTGCCATGCCGAGTTCGGCGGCGAGAGCTACGATTTCCCCGCGGGAAGCCCCGCCGTGCTGCCCGTGCCGGACATGCACCCGTGGTCGCCGGAGGACCCCTACCTCTACGACCTCTACCTCCGCCTCGGCGACGACGAGGTGGAGAGCTACTTCGCCATGCGGAAGTTCTCCGTCGAGCCGGACGGCGACGGCGTGCCCCGCCTTTTCTTAAACGGCGCGCCCTATTTCCATAACGCCCTGCTCGATCAGGGCTACTGGAGCGACGGACTGCTGACCGCGCCGGGCGACGAGGCGCTCGTTTACGACATCGAGCTTGCCAAAAGCATGGGCTTCAACACCCTGCGCAAGCATATCAAGCTCGAACCGCTGCGCTGGTATTACCACTGCGACCGGCTCGGCATGCTCGTCTGGCAGGATATGCCGAACGGCGGCACGGCTTACCGCGCCCCCGCGGTCACATGGCCGCTCGTCACCGGCGCGCACGCAAAGGACGACCGCTACGCCTTTTTCGGCAGAAAAGCCCCCGAAAGCCGTGCGCAGTACCTCGCGGAGCTGCGCGAGATGTTAAACGCGCTCGTCAACTGCCCCTGCATCGCCATGTGGGTCCCCTTCAACGAAGGCTGGGGTCAGTTCGACGCCGCCGCGGTCAGTGAGCGGATCCTCGCCTTTGACGCGACGCGCACCGTCGACCACGCGAGCGGCTGGCACGATCAGGGCTGGGGTCAGCTCTGCTCCCGCCATGTTTACTTCAAGCCCTACCGCTTCGCCCCGGACGAGCTGGGAAGAGCCGTCATCCTGAGCGAATTCGGCGGCTACACGCTCCGCATCGAGGGACACGCCTTCTCCCGCCGCGAGTTCGGCTACAAGCGCTTCGACAGCGCCAACAGCTACCAGTTCGCCCTGCGGGAGCTCTACCGGGAACAGATCCGCCCCGCCCGCGCCGCCGGGCTCGCCGCCGCGGTCTATACCCAGCTCTCCGACGTGGAGGACGAGCTGAACGGTCTCGTCACCTATGACCGCCGTGTCGTCAAGGTCCCGCCCGCCCTCATGCGCGGCATCACGCGCACCGAATAATCCTTGCAGCCCGGCGGAAGCTGTGCTATAACTATACCATCGGTTAACAAGAGCGCGCACGGTTTTGGCGATCCCGGCGGCGCCCTAAGCTGCGTCATCGACCTTGGAAATACACAAAGTATTCCCTGCGGTCGTTTCCTTGCCTGAACACCGCCGGGAACGCCAAAACTGCTTCGCACCTGTCAGCGCTGCGCGCTGTCAGGCGTGTGTGCCCTTGTCAACCGATGGTAAGAAAAATCAACTCGAAAGAGGAGGAAATAAAACCATGTCCGATACCCCTGAACTGACCCTGGAGCTGAGCCTGCCGGAGACGGAGAAGGCGCCCCTCGCCCCCATCCAGCCCGCCGCGGAGGAGCTCGCCGCGCAGGACGGCAAGTATATGGAGGACGTCGTGCTCAGCGAGAGCGAGCAGCAGATGGTCGACGATTTTTCCAAGAAGATCGACCTGCGCAACTCCGACATCGTGCTCCAGTACGGCGCCGCCTGCCAAAAAAAGATCGCCGATTTCTCCGACACCGCGCTCGATAACGTCCGCACCAAGGACCTCGGCGAGGTCGGGAATATGATCACCTCGCTCGTCACGGAGCTGAAGGGCTTTTCCGCCGAGCCGGAGAGCAAGGGCTTCCTCGGCATCTTCAAGAAGGGCAGCAATTCCCTCGCAAAGATGAAAGCGCGCTACGGCAGCGTGGAGACCAATGTGGACAAGATCACCGGCGTGCTGGAGGGACATCAGAACCAGCTGCTGAAGGACGTCGTGATGCTCGACAAAATGTATGACGCAAACCTCGTCTACTTCAAGGAGCTCACCATGTATATCCTCGCCGGCAAGAAGGCGCTGGAGACCGCGCGCGAGACCACGCTCGCGGAGCTGCGCGCAAAGGCGGCGGAGTCCGGGCTCTCCGAGGACGCGCAGGCGGCGAACGATTACGCCTCCCTCTGCGACCGCTTCGAGAAAAAGCTCCACGACCTCGCGCTCACGCGCACGATCAGCATCCAGATGGCGCCCCAGATCCGCCTTATCCAGAACAGCAACACCCTGATGGTGGAAAAGATCCAGTCCACCATCCACAACACCATCCCCCTCTGGAAAAACCAGATGGTCCTCGCCCTCGGCATGGCGCACTCCCAGCAGGCGATGGAGGCGCAGCGCGAGGTCAACGACCTCACGAACGCGCTGCTGAAGAAAAACGCCGACACGCTCAAGACCGGCACCGTCGCCATCGCGGAGGAGAACGAGCGCAGCATCGTCGATATCGACACCGTGCGCTACACGAACGAGCAGCTCATCTCCACCCTCGACGAGGTCATCCGCGTTCAGGAGGAGGGTCGCCAGAAGCGCGCCGAAGCTGAAAACGAGCTCGGCCGCATCGAGAACCAGCTCCGCCAGAAGCTGCTGGATATCAGAAGCTAAAGCCTCATCTGTGCCCCGCTTCGCTGTCTAACGAAAGCAGAAATCATCCCAAGGAGGGCATTGCCCGTGAATAAAAAAACCTCCGGCGGTCTTACCACCGCCGGCATCATCGCCCTGATCGTGCTGGTGATCGTCTTAAAGCGATCGGACGTCAGCGTCGGCGGACTCGTCGGCGGCGCGGTGAAGATCGTGATCGTCGTGCTGCTGCTCATCGCGGCGCTCGTCGCGCTCGTCATTGTCCTCGCGTTCACGACGCGCAAGGATAAAGGCGCGTCCGGGTCCCAGAGAAAGTCCACCGCCGCCCCCGCCTCCGGCACGTCCCGCCCCGTAACGCCGCCGCCCGCCTCCGCCGTGAAGCTCACGCCGGAGCAGGAGGATATCCTCAAAAAAGGCCGCTCCAACTTGAGCCAGCTTCGCATCATGGCGATGCGCGTGCGCTCCACGCCCATCCGCACAAAGGCGACCGCCATCTGCGGCAGCGTGGAAAAGATCCTGAACGTCCTGCGCGAAAAGCCGGAGAGCATCCCCGCCGTGCGCCAGTTTCTGAACTACTACCTCCCCACCCTCGGCGAGATCATCACGAAATACGAGCGCGTAGAGCGCAGCGGCGTGGACATGCAGGACATGACCGCCAAGGTCTCCGAATACCTCGACAAGATCGACGCCGCGATGGACAAGCAGTACGAAAACCTCTTCCAGAGCGACTTCCTCGACATGACCGTCGAGATGGAAGCGATGACCATGGCGTGCAAGCGCGACGGCCTCCTCACCGAAGAGGAGCTCTCCGCGCCGGACAGCGAAGTGAACCTCACGCTGTAACGCTCCCCACAAACAGAATAAAAATGCACCGAGCCGCAGGACGCGCCGACCGCCGTCCTGCGGCATATTTTTTGAATATTTTGTGAATTTTGTAAATACTTTCTCAAAAAACACCGAAATATTATGCAATCTGATTCTTGCGTTTTATGCGGAAATGTGTATAATTATGCTCAAGAAAAGAAAAGGAGTGCATAATTATGAAACACCTCAAAATCCTGACGGTCCTGCTCCTCGCGCTGGCGATGCTCGCCGGCTGCGGCAGCACCGCCCCGGCGGAGACCGCCGCCCCCACCCCGGAGCCGACCGCTCCGCCGCCCGCGGAGAGCGAAGCGCCCGCCGCCGAGGGTCCCGTCATCCAGATCAGCGTCCCCGACGATTTCGAGGGTGAGCTGAACGGACGTGCCCTGTTCGTGCTGGACTACGAGATGCCGGAGGAAGGCGATCAGGTCTACGACAACCTCGATGTCACCGGCTGCCCCGTCTTCGGCAAAACGGTCTACGGTCTCCACGCCGGCGATGTCATCACCATGACCGCCGACGACCCCGATGTCTACGGCTATCCGATGCAGCTGTCCGAGATCCCCGCGGGCGAATACGCCGTGCAGGTGCTCTTCGTGAAGTACACGCAGTTCAACCGCGCCGACGGCACGAGCATCTGGGGCATGGCGGACCACGGCGGCGGCGGCAGCGCCGGCAGGAACCCCTATAACCTCTACAGCGATGCCAAGCTCTCCGCCGTCGGCTCCGGCAGCGTCATCGAGCTCGCCCTCACAAACGAGATCCCGCTCGGCTACGAGCTTCAGGACGGGCAGGTCGACCAGCAGGGCAACTATGAGAGCAAGTATGACTGCGTGGTCTACGACAAGATCAAGAGCGAGGTCCTCAGCGAGTTCTGGGGCACCGACATGTACATCGGTCTGAACATCCTCCTCCCCGCGAACTATGACCCCGCCAAGCAGTACCCCGTCCTCTACTATCAGGGTCACTGGGTCGGCGGCAACGCCCCGCTCGGCTACGGCAGAAACGAAGCGCTCACCGAGTGGTGGGACAGCGGCGAAGCCCCGGAGATGATCGTCGTCACCACGAGAGACGCCAACATGTATTATGACAACATGTACTGGGTCAACAGCGCCAACATGGGTCCCTGCGGCGACGCCTTCACGCAGGAGCTGATCCCCTACGTTGAGCAGACCTACGGCGGCATCAGCGAATCCTGGGCGAGAATGCTCGCCGGCGGCAGCAACGGCGGCTGGGAATCCATGGCGCTTCAGGTCTATTATCCCGAAATTTTCGGCGGCAGCTGGGTCATGTGCCCGGACGGTATGGACTTCCACGCCTACCAGATCGTGAACCTCTACGACGACGAAAACGGCTTCTACATCGACAACGGCTGGACCACGACCGAGCGGCCCGCCGCGCGGGACACCAAGGGCAACATCCGCTGGACCATCGCGCAGGAGAACCACTGGGAGACCGCCATGGGCGGCGGCACCGCAAACGCCCGCGGCTGCTGGAGCGGCTGGGAAGCGGTCTACGGTCCCGTCGGCGAAGACGGCTACCCCCAGAGAGTCTGGGACCCCATCACCGGCGAGATCAACAAGGACACCGTCGCCTACTGGCAGGAGCACTTCGACATCAACTACTACCTGCAGAACAACTGGAGCGAGCTCGCGCCGAACCTTGTCGGCAAGCTCCACCTCCGGGGCGGCGACATGGACAACTATTACCTGAACCTCTCCCAGTACCTCGTCGCCGACTTCCTTGAGACCACCGAGCCCTACTACGACGGCTACAGCGTCACCTTCCCCGGCAAGGGTCACACCGGCAACATCAGCAATCAGGACCTCCTGCTGGAGATGGCGGACCACATGATCCAATACGGTCCCGCCAACGCCGCCGGGATCCTCGGCGTGAACTGAAAAAGCTCGCCCCGTTCCAAACCGGAACGGGGCGATCCGTTTATCCAAAAAAGCCTCGCAGAGTTCGCGCCCGCAGGCGCGAATAAAGTCCAATCATTTTTCGGCGCGACCTGTGCGTGCCGAAAAATTCTCTGCGCGGAGGGAACGTGCTCGCCGCAAGGCGAGTGCGCTGAGCGGAGCGTTCCCCTTCAACCGAGAGCCCAGCGAAGCGGGTCTCGGTTGAGATGTCATTATACCAGCATCAGCAGCGTTCCCCCGACGATCATCCCCAGACCAAGCCCGGATCTTTTCGTCAGCTTCTCGCGGAACACAATATAGGAAAACGCAACCGTCACGAGGATGCTCAGCTTGTCGATCGGCACGACGACGCTGGCGGGTCCGTCCTGAAGCGCCTTATAGTAGCAGAGCCAGCTCGCGCCGGTCGCAAGACCGGAGAGGCAGATGAAGCCCAGCTCGCTTTTCGGAATGGTCTTCAGCGCGTCCTGCTTGCCGGTGACGAACACCATCACCCAGGACATCACCAGCACCACGCCGGTGCGGATCGCCGTGCCGAGGTTGGACTCCACACCGGAGATCCCCACCTTGCCGAGAATGGCGGTCAGGCTGGCAAACACCGCGGAGCCCAGCGCATACCAGAGCCACGCGGCGCTTTTGCTCGCGCCGCCGCTCTGCTTCTTTTCGATCATCAGAAAGGTCCCCGCGGCAATGAGCGCCACACCGACGCCCTTCGCGGGGCTCACGCCCTCCCGCAGCAAAATTGCGGCGAGCAGAATGGTCAGCACGGTGCTGGATTTGTCGATGGGAACGACCTTGTTCACGTCGCCGAGCTGAAGCGCCTTGAAATAGCAAAGCCAGCTCGCGCCGGTCGCGAGACCGGACAGCACCAGAAACAGCAGCGTTTTCCCGCCGATCTCCGGGATCGTCCCCTGCGAGCCGACCACGAACACCATCAGCCACGAAAACGCCAGCACCACGATGGTGCGGACAGCGGTCGCCACTGTGGAATCCGTCTTCCGGATGCCGCATTTCGCCAGAATGGAGGTCAGCCCCGCAAAGAGCGCCGACCCGAACGCAAACAGTATCCACATAGTTTTTTCCTCCTTTAAGGAAATGACAGTCCGACTCTGAACATTCCAAGACATGACGAAAAAAAGCCGCCGGGATCCCGGCGGCTTTTTTTACTTTTTCCCAAGCATCTTATCGTAGAGCTTCTTCACGCCGCACTTCCAAACAAGCAGCATGCCGACGACGGCGCCGACGGCGGCCTGCAAAATCTGATACGGCAGCTTCACCAGCGCAACGGCGGGCGTGCTGTAGATGAACGCGCGGCCGAGGGAGTAACCGACGACCATGATCACCGCGCCGACCGCGGCGCCGACGCCGGAGGCGAGCACAGGGTGCTTCTTCCACGCGCGGTGGGCGATGAGCGAGATGGCGACCGCCTGAAGCCCGTGGGTCACGAGCGAGACGAACATCGGCGTCGGGTAAAAGAACAGGTCGCCCAGAAAGGCGCCCACGCCGCCGACAAGGAACGCGCCCAGCGGGTCGAGCAGGATCGCCGCCGTGCAGATAATGATATCGTTCAGATAAAGATGGCCGCCGGGCACCGGCACGCCGAAGGAGCTCAGCGCCACGTTCATCGCCATAAAAACCGCCGTCGTGCAGAGCCAGAGAGCAGTGCGTCTTCCGTTTTTCTCTTTCATGGGGAAAGATCCTCCTTGCCTTTTTGACCGAGCCAGTATATACTGAAATCTGGCAATATAAAATATCCAGATTCGGAGAAAATGATATCACCAGATGAACTACCAGATCGACCCCAACGCCCGTCCCGTTTATCTCCAGCTCTATCGGCTGCTGCGGGACGACATCATCGCCGGCGTGCTGCCTTACGGAAGCCGCCTGCCCTCCAAGCGCCTGCTCGCGGAGGAAACGGGTGTCAGCACCGTCACCGTGGAACACGCCTACGCCCTGCTCTGCGAGGAGGGCTACGCCGCCGCGCGCGAGCGGAGCGGCTTTTTCGTGCTGTTCCGCAGCGCGGACGGCTTCGCCGCGCCCGCCCCGGCTTATTCGCCCCCACCGCGCCCTGCCGACGCGGGAGAGCCGCTCCCCTTCCCGGCAACGACGCTCGCGCGCGCGATGCGCAAGGTGCTCGCCGACCGCCCCGACGCGCTGGGCAAGAAGCCGCCGAACTCCGGCTGCACGGAGCTGCGCCGCGCCATTCAGGGCTACCTCGCGCGCAACCGCGGCATCCGCGCGGCGCTGGACCAGATCGTCGTCGGCTCCGGTGCGGAGGCGCTCTACCGCCTCATCATCGAGCTGCTGGGGCGCGGCAGGACTTACGCCATCGAGTCACCCTCCTACGAAAAGCTCGAACAGCTCTACCGCGCCGCCGGCTGCGGACTGGAGCTGCTGCCCCTCGCCGCCGACGGCATCGACTCCGACGCCCTCGCCGCGTCGCGCGCGGACGTGCTGCACACAACGCCATACCGCAGCTTCCCCAGCGGCGTCACCGCGACGGCGAGCAAGCGCCACGAGTATATCCGCTGGGCGGCGCAGCCCGGCAGAGTCATCATCGAGTCGGATCACGGCTCGGAGTTTTCCGTCGCATCCCAGCCGATGGAGGCGCTCTACGTCCTCTCCGACCATGAAAATGTCATCTACCTGAACACATTTTCCCGCACGATCTCCCCCGCCCTGCGTGCCGGGTATATGGTCCTGCCGCCCCCACTCGCCGCGGCGTTCCGCGAAAAGCTCGGTTTCCTCTCCTGCACGGTCCCGACCTTCGACCAGCTCGTTTTAGCGGAGCTCCTGACCTCCGGCACCTTTGAGCGCCAGATAAACCGAGCCCGCCGCGCCGCCCGCCGCGGTTTGGAGTGAAAAGGAAAAAAGTGCCGCTGTCCCGGCAGGGCAGCGGCGCTTGATTGTGCCGCCTCGCGGCATATCTTGAAAAAAACACGCGCCCGAACTCACATTCGGGCGCGTTGGGTTTGGGTAATAGGCTGTGTCTGCTATCAGGCAACAGTCCAAGTCCCGTCATTCTCCGTGGCCTTGTACCCCGCCGCGACATAGGCGCTCGGATCGCTGGAGAACGTGCCGCCGGTGATGCTCCAAGTAGCACCCGTAGTGGTATACAGCCCGCCGGTAAAAGTACCGCCCGTCACGGTAATCGAGCCAGTATTGTGACCGCCATCAAAGTGCCTGTTTTCAATTGCGTGATATTCGTCTGCGTTGAAAGAACCACCATGAATTTCAGCAACATGATTGTTCTGAACAACAGCCTGTGTCACATTGCTGAAAGAACCGCCGTTGATAATCAGCCGAGCGTTATCATCGTTTTTGATGGTGTTGATACCGCCGGAGAATGTGCCGCCGTTAATGGTAAGAGACGGAGATTCATGATTTGTCCCGGAAACATAACCATTTCTTGGGTTGGCGGTATCACCAAAATTGTAGTATCCGCTGGCGATAAGGCTGGAGAAATGACCGCCCGAGGTCACGGAAACAGTCTCCCCAATCGTCATGATGCCGTGATTCAGGATATTATAGTAGCTGTTGCCGCCGCTATTATTCTTGTCCGCGCCCTTTTCTTCGCTGCGAGTGTAGCTTCCGCCATTCAGAGTCACGGTACCGTTGTTATAAATAGCAGCCTTGCCATGCGTCACATTGTCCACGGTGCCGGTACCGGTAATGGTCAGCGTCGCGCCGTTCTCAACGCTAATGGTATCGCTGCTGACGTTGGTCAGCTTCTTGTTGCTCAAATCAATGGTGACGGTTTTGCCGGCAGAAACAGTAACGTCTTCCGTCACATCATCCACCAGCGTGACCGTATCGCCGTCCTGCGCCGCAGCAATAGCCGCCGCAAGAGCAGCGTAGTTCTGACCGTTGATCTGCGCAGCAGCCTCGGACGAGTTGAGCTGACCGCAGACGGCGCAGATGTTGTCTTCTTCACCAAAGGTATGCTCCGCTTTGTCGATCGTGAGATCGTGACCGCAGCTTGCGGCGTGCCAGTGGTAAGTATCATCGACGACCCACTTGGCGGTGTCGTAGCTGTGGCTATGCACTGGCGTGGTCGGCTTATTCTTCTGGACAACATAGGTCTGGTCGCTCTCGACCTCCTTGCCGTTGACGGTAAGGTCTTCGGCGGAGGCGGCGACGAGGATCTTGGTGCCGGCGGGGGCGTTTTTGATCTCGACATTCTCGGCAGCGACAAGGATGAAGCCGCCCTCGGAGGCGTCGATCTCCGCGCCGTCGGTGTCCGCGTAAACGGCGATGGCGCGGTCAAGGATCGCGACCGTCGCGGCGCGGGTGATGTTCAGCTGGGGACCGACGGTCTCGTCCGTGACGCCCTTGATGACGCCCGCGGCGACCAGCGCGGCGACATAGCCCCGCGCGTAAGGCGCGACGGCTTCCGCGTCCGCGTAGGCGCTGAGGTCCGGGTCCTCGACCGGCTCGATGCCGAGCGCGCGGCTGAGCATCACGATGGCGCGCTCGCGCGTGATGGGCGCGGTGGGCGTAACGGTGCCGTCCCCGTTGCCGAGCAGGATGCCGGCGGCGGCGCAGCGGTTGATGGAGTCATAATACCACGCCTCGGCGGAGTTATCGGAAAAACCCGCGTCCGCCGCCTCCGGCAGCTTCAGCAGCCGCGCCAGGATCGCGGCGAGCTGGGCGCAGGTGAGCTCGCCGTCCGGATCGAAGCCATTTTCGGTGCCCTGCACGACGCCGTGACCCGTCCAGCGCTCGATGGACGATTCCGCCCAGTGACCCTCGGTGTCCTGATACGCCGCCGCGATCGGCGTCGCCATCAGCGCCAGCAGCATGCAAAGCGCCAACAGCACGGATAAGATTTTGCGTTTCATTTCATACCTCCCGTGTTTTTTCTCCGCGGCTCCCCGCGGTTTGGTAAACATTGTTTTCCCTGTGGTACATGATGATACCACAGAATACGACAAAAATTAAGCGACTTTTCGGCGAGCCTTTGTCATTTTTCCCCGACCTTTTTCGACTTTTCATCCAAAACGGCGCTTAAAATGTCCTCGTACCGCATTTTCTGTGCCGGACTGATGTTCCCGGCGCAGACGGGGCAGCCGCTGCGCTGGCGACCGGTGCGGGTGTCCACGCGCGTGCGCCAGACGTGCTCCTCCGGGCACTGCCACCATACACGCCGGCTGCTCCCCGCCGTCACCATCTGGGGCGTCAGCTCGCCGTTCAGCGTCGGGTGCCACTGCTCGGCGATGGCGGGCTCCACAGCCGCAAGGTCGTTGTAGCCGGGCAGGATGCGGCGGTTTTTGCAGTAAGGGCAGCCCTGCCCGCGCACGGCGCGGAACGCGATGCGCATCCGGAAGCTGTGGTCCCTTGCGCAGCGCCACCAGACCATTTCCGAGCTGCCGTAAGATACGTCGTCGGGTGTGCGCCCGCCGTTTTTCCCGGCGCCCCACTCGCCGAGCAGCGCCTCCCTGCCGCTCCCGCAGCAGTACTCCGCCAGCGTCTGGCCCATCTCTCCGCCCCCTTTCCGTGATTTGTCGCTTTTTGCGCAATATTTTCTCTTACCTAATTATATATTGTTATTTGTGAAATATCAAGTGTTATTTCAACTCTAATTTTTATTTTTTCCCCTTCGGGATAGAATAACGCCAGAGGTGAAGACACATGGCGAAGCCCGCTTACCCCGTTTTTGACAACACGCAGAAGTTCATCGAGCTCGGCTACAACATCGCCTACTACCGCAAGCACGCCGGGCTGACGCAGGAGCAGCTCGCGGAGCTCGTCGGCATCAGCCGCCAGCACTTAGGCGCGATCGAAGCCCCGAACCTCTGCCGCCCCATCTCGCTGGACCTCCTGTTCAATCTGGCAGCCGTGCTGAACGTAGAACCGGCAAAGCTCCTGACGTTCCGGGAGTAAAAAAAGAGACCGCCATAAGGCGGTCTCTTTTCAATTCTCAATACAGCTTCGCACCAGCCGGAATATGGTCATCCACCATCAGCAGATGCAGCTTCTCCTCGCCCTCCTCGTGGTGGACGGCGGAGATCAGCATGCCGCAGGAGTCGATGCCCATCATCGGGCGCGGCGGGAGGTTCACGATGGCGATGCAGGTCTTACCGACCAGTTCCTCCGGCTCATAATAGGCGTGGATGCCGGAGAGAATGGTGCGGTCCGTGCCGCTGCCGTCGTCGAGCGTGAAGCGCAGCAGCTTCTTGCTCTTTTTCACCGCCTCGCACGCCTTGACCTTGACGGCGCGGAAATCGGACTTGCTGAAGGTCTCAAAATCAACGTAGTCGGCGAACAGCGGCTCGATCTCCACCTTGGAGAAGTCGATCTTCTCCGTCTCCGTCGGAGCGGCAGGCGCAGTTTCGGCGGGCTTCTCCGCCTTCTTGTCGCTGTCCAGCGGCTTCATTGTGGGGAAGAGAATGACATCCCGGATGGAATCCGCTCCGGCGAGGAGCATCACGGCGCGGTCGATGCCGATGCCCATGCCGCCCGTGGGGGGCATGCCGTATTCCATTGCGGTGAGGAAATCCTCGTCGAGCATCTCCGCCTCGTCGTCGCCGCGCTCGCGCTGCTCAAGCTGCTTGACAAAGCGCTCGCGCTGGTCGATCGGGTCGTTGAGCTCGGAATAGGCGTTGCCCATCTCGCTGTGGCAGATGAAGAACTCAAAGCGCTCGGTGAGGCGCGGGTCCGCCGGGCTGCGCTTCGTCAGCGGGGAGACCTCCACCGGGTACATGGTGATGAAGGTCGGCTGGATGAGGTGCTCCTCCACCTTCTGGTCGAAGCAGGCGTAGAGCGCGTTGCCCCACGTCTTCTCCGCGGCATCCGCAAGCTCGACGCCGACCGCCTTCGCCGCGGCGACAGCCTCTGCGTCGTCCGTGATCGCGCCGAAGTCCACGCCGACATACTGCTTGACGGCATCGATCATCGTGAGGCGCGGCCAGCCGGGAGTCAGGTCGATCTTCTCGCCCTGCCACTCGACCTCGTAGGTGCCGAGGATCTCCTTCGCGGCGCCGGAGAAAATGCCCTCCGCGATGTCCATCATCGTGTGGAAATCGGCGTAAGCCTGATAGAGCTCCACGGTGGTGAACTCCGGGTTATGCTTCGTGTCCATGCCCTCGTTGCGGAAGATGCGGCCGATCTCGTAAACGCGCTCGATACCGCCGATGATGAGCCGCTTGAGCGGCAGCTCGGTGGCGATGCGCATGTACATGCTGATGTCCAGCGTGTTGTGGTGCGTGATGAACGGGCGCGCCGCCGCGCCGCCGACGATGGTGTTCAGGACCGGGGTCTCAACCTCCATAAAGCCCTGCGCGTCCAGATAGCGGCGGACAAAGCTGATGAAGCGGCTGCGGATCTCGAAGCTGCGGCGCGTCTCGTCGTTCATAATAAGGTCAAGATAGCGCTGGCGATACTTCAGGTCCGTGTTCGTGAGCCCGTGGAACTTCTCCGGCAGGGGGCGGAGGGATTTGCTGAGCAGCGTCACGCCCGTGGCGCGGACGGTGATCTCCTCCGTCTTGGTCTTGAACACGACGCCCTCGACGCCGATGATATCGCCGATGTCATACTTGCGGAAATCGGCAAAGGTCTGCGCGTCCACCTCGTCAGCGCGGACGTAGACCTGAATGCGGCCGCGGTCGTCCTTGATGTGGCAGAAGATCGCCTTGCCCATGCCGCGCTTGGACATGATGCGGCCAGCCACGCGGACCGTCTGCTCCGCGTAGCGCTCGTAATCGTTCAGAAGGTCGGCAGACCACGCAGTGCGGTCGTAGACCGTGCGGACAAAGGGGTCGCGCCCCTCGTCCTGAAGCGCCTTCAGCTTATCGCGCCGGACGCGGAGGATCTCGGAGAGCTCCTGTTCGGGCTGCTGGGCGTTATTTCTCTCGTCACTCATTTTTCTCGTTCTCCTGATCCGTTCAACTCAGTTCTGCACCGCGAGGATCTCGAAGCGGAGCTCCCCGGCGGGGGCCTCGACCGTGACGATCTCGCCGACGCAGTGGCCCATCATGCTGCGCCCGAAGGGGCTGTCGCTGGAGATGAGCCCCGCCATGGGATTTGCCTCCTGCGAGCCGACCATGCGGTATTCCTCCTCGCTGTCGTCCTCCAGATCGCGGACGCGGACGTGGCTCCCGTGCCCCACGCGGCCCTCCTCGGTGCTGAGCTCAACGATCTCCGCCTTGTCGATGAGGTCCTGAAGCTCGGCGATCTTGGAGTAGAGCTTGCCCTGCTCGGTCTTCGCCTCGTCATATTCGCTGTTCTCGGAAAGGTCGCCGAAGCTGCGCGCTTCCTTGATCTGCTCCGCGACCTCCTTCTCGCGCACGGTCTGGAGATATTCAAGCTCCTCACGGATCTCATCCAGACGCGCCTGACTCATTTTATAACGGTTTTCGGTACCCATTTCTGCCTGGTCCTCCCTGTTAAAATACTGGAAAATACTATATAAAAAAATTGCATACACTGAAATACTATTATACGTTTCCCCGCCCGCTCTGTCAAGACCGAAAAGCGGAAAAACGCCCTTGCAGCGGCAGAGGTTTCTCTGCCGCTGCAAGGGATCTGCACTTTACGCCGAACTCAGGCGTCGGCGGAATAGGTGAAGCCGACGCCGCTGAAATAGCTGAGCGGGTCGACGCAGCTGCCGTTGGAGCGCACCTCGAAGTGGCAGTGCGGTCCGGTGGACCAGCCGGTGGAGCCGACATAGCCGATGACCTGCCCCTGCGACACGGTGTCGCCGACGGAGACGCTGGGCAGCGCGTTCATGTGGGCGTAGAGCGTCGTGAGACCGTTGGAGTGGTAAATGACGCAGTAGTTGCCGTAAGAGCTGCTGTACTCGGAGACCGTAACGGTGCCGCCGGCGGCAGCCGTGATCGTCGCGCCGTAGCCCGCGGCGATGTCCACGCCGGAGTGATACTTTGTCGTGCCGAAGATCGGGTGGACGCGGTAGCCGAACTTTGAGGTTATGTAGGTGCAGCTGGAGACGGGCCAGATAAAGCCGGCGCTCGCCGTACCACCGCCGCTGCTGCCGCTGCCGGAGGACTGCTGCTGCTGGCGCTTGAGCTGCTCCAGATAGGCTTGACGGGCGCGCTCCTCCTCCTCCTTCTGCTTCTGGAGGGCGGCGACCTTCTCGTCGATCTTGGCCTGCACTTCGGCTTCGAGGGCTTCGTTCTCCTCATACATGGCCTTGTATTCCTCGATGTCGTCCTCAAGCTGGGCAATGATCTTGCACGCGGCGTCGATCTGCTCTTCGAGACGCTCCTTTTCCTCAAGCAGCTCCGTGCGCTTTTCCTTCTGCTCTTCCTGCACGGTCTCGTACTCCGCCTTGACCTCCTCGACCTGCTCGCGCGCGGCAATGTACTCCGCCTTCACGTTCTGGTCGTTGCGCACAATGTCCATAATATCGTTCAGGCGGCTCAGGAAGTCGCTGAGGCTCGTCGCCTTGAGCAGGATGGAGACGTAAGAGAGCGTGCTGCGCTCCTCCATCGTGCGGACGCGGGCGCAGTAGTGCTCGAACTGGTCCTCCTCGTTCTGGATCGCCTGCTCAAGCTCAGCTTCCTTGTCCTCGATCATCTGGTCATAGAGTGCGATCTGCTCGTTGATGAGCTCGACGTCCTGCCGGTTGAGCTCGTTCTGCTGGTCGAGGGCGGTCTTGCGCTCGATAACGCCCGCCATCTCGTCGTTCAGGGCGTCGATCTGCTCCTGAACGTCCTTCTGCTGGTCGCGGATGGCGTCGCGCTGCTTCTGAAGCGCGTCGATCTCCGACTGGGTGACGGCGAAGGCGCCCGCGCTCAGCGCGTAAGCGGCGACGCCGAAGACCATCAGGACGGCGAGCAGGATGCAGATGAGTCTTGTTGCTTTTTTGGACATGGTTGGGATTCTCCTTTCCGGGAAAAGGTGGCTGTCGTTCCGCTCCGCTCAGACCTTCAGATAATTGCGGATGGCGATATTGCTGCCGAAGGTGCCGACCACGAGACCGATCGCGAGGAAGACGACCAGCAGCGGATACATCAGGGTGGAAAACGGCAGCATAATGAGCAGGCTCGCGAGCGAGCTCGTCATGATCTTGCCCGCCACGAGATCATAGATGCCCCACTGGAGCAAAAACGCGATCGCGCCGCCGACAAGACCGAGCACCAGTCCCTCCACCACGAAGGGGCAGCGGATGAAGAAGTTGCTCGCGCCGACCATCTTCATAATGCCGATCTCCTCGCGCCGGCTGAACGTTGCGAGCTTGATGGTGTTCTGCATGATGAAAATGGAGACGACAAACAGAATCACGATGAGGATCATCGAGATGACGCTCACGATGTTGCGCACGGTGATGAAGCCCTGACTGAGCTCCAGCGAAGCGCTGCACTCGGCGATGCCGCTGACGGACTCGATCTCGCGCTTGGTCTCGCCCATGCGGGAGATGTCCTCCAGATAGATGCGGTAGCGGTTGCGGAACACGCTCGGCGTGAGGTCGGAGAACATGTCCTGCTCGTCCTCGCTGTACTGGCTGACCCAGTTTTCGAGCGCCTGCTCGCGCGTCACGAACTCGACGCTCTTGATGTTGTCGATCGCTTCGAGGCGGATGCCGATGCTCTCGGCTTCCTCGCGGCTGAGGTCCTCGTCCACGAAGGCGAGGATCTCGCTGTCCTGCTCAAGCTGGTTGATGTTGTAGTCGATGTTCAGCGCGAGCATCGCGAACGAGCCCATGATGAGCAGGCACGCCACGATCACGAGGATGCAGGCGAAGGACATAAACCCGTGGGTGAAAATGCTTTTAAAACCCTCTCCGATGAGGTATCCGAATCTGTTATGCTTCATGTCCGTAGTACCCGCCTTGTCCGTCGCTGACGATGCTGCCGCTCTCCAGCGTGATCACACGCTTGGAGAAGGCGTTCACCAGCTCCTTTTCGTGGGTGACGACCAGGACGGTCGTGCCCAGCTCGTTGATCTTCTGCAGCAGGAGCATCAGCTCCAGACTGCGCGCCGGATCGAGGTTGCCGGTCGGCTCGTCCGCGATGATGAGGCGCGGGGAATTGACCAGCGCGCGGGCGACGGCGACGCGCTGCTGCTCGCCGCCGGAGAGCTCCTGCGGCAGCCGCTTTTCGCGCCCTTCGAGCCCGACGAGCTTCAGCACGTAGGGCACGCGCTCGCGGATCTCGCGGCGGCCTGCGCCGACGACGTGCATCGCGAACGCCACGTTTTCGTAAACGGATTTATCCTCGATGAGACGGAAATCCTGAAAGATGACGCCCAGCGTTCTTCTGAGCTTCGGGAGCTGGCGGCGGCGCATCGTGCGCAGGTCGAAGCCGTTGACCACGAGCTCGCCCTCGTCGGCGCGGACCTCGCCGGTCAGCAGCTTGATGATCGTCGTCTTGCCGCTGCCGCTCGGTCCCACGAGGAAGACGAACTCCCCCTCGCCGATGTCCAGCGTCAGGTGGTTCGCCGCGTGGGTCCCGCTGCTTTTATACGTCATGGAAACGTCTTTCATGTGAACCATAGTCTGTTTCTATCCTTCTTTAAGTGAGATTGCTGAGATCGCGCGGTCTGCGCGCCGCCGTCAGATGACGGGACGGTTCTGGGAGTTGAGGTATTTCTTCACCATCAGCGCCACCTTGAAGACGATGGCATGGTCAAACTCGCGCAGATCGAGCCCGGTGAGCTTCTTGATCTTTTCGAGACGATAGACCAGCGTGTTGCGGTGGACGAAGAGCTTGCGGCTCGTCTCGGAAACGTTGAGGTTGTTCTCGAAGAACTTGTTAATGGTGTAGAGCGTCTCCTGATCGAGCGCCTCGATGGGGTTTTTCTTGAAAACCTCGCTGAGGAACATCTCGCAGAGGGTGATCGGCAGCTGATAGATGATGCGGCCGAGACCGAGATTTTCGTAGTTGATGATGGTCTTGTCGTCGTCAAACACGCGGCCGACGTCGATGGCGACCTGCGCCTCCTTGTAGCGATCGGCGAGCTCGCGCAGGTGGTGCGCCGTGGTGCCGATGCCGATGACGACGCGGACGCCGAGCTCCTTGTACATCGTGCTCTCGATGTTCTCGGCGATCGCCTGAAGCTCCGGGGACTCCGTGTTCGGGGCGACCTCCTTGATGACGACGAGATCGCTCTCGGTAACGCTGAGGACGAAGTCCTTCTGGCGCTCCGGGAACATCCCCTGAAGCACCTCGATGGCGGTGACGTCCGTCTTGTCCACCTGCCGGATCAGGAACACGACGCGGGGCACGTCCGCGGAAAAGCGCAGCTCCTTGGCGCGGACATAGACGTCGCCGGGGAGAATGTTGTCGGAGATGATGTTTTTGATAAAGGTGGCCTTGTCGTGCTTCTCCTCGTAATAGATCTTCGCCTCGCTCATAGCGACGGCGGCGAGGATGCAGACGCAGCGGGCATTCGCATCGCTGCCCTCGGCAAAGACGGCGTAATCGAACTGGCTGTCCGGTCCGCCGAGGAGCTTGTAGGTGCGGGAAGCGGTGGTAAGGACCTGATCCGGCACGTCGCCGGCGATCCCCTGCATATCGTCCAGATAGGAGCCGATCATGGAGAGCTCGCTGCACGCGACCACGAAGCCCTGATTATCGGCAACGCCGATGATGCGGTCCGTCGCGTCCTTCATCTGGATGATGACGCTCTGAAAAATTCTGCTGGACATAAGATATCCTCCCTGTACATCATTTTTGTATCATATTTGCGGGGATTTTGTAACATTTTCGATAGCCGCTTTCAGGCAAAAAGCTGACAGCAAAACGACCAATTGACATAATAGAGGATTTCTGTGCAATTTTCAATAGAAAAATCAGATTTTTTTTACATTTTTTTATTTTTATCGTGATTTCGATTAAAAAAGTCCCTTCCGATTTGTGTTTTTCGGCAGGAGAGCAAAAAACGAGGGTCCAAAACGCGCGAAAATGACGGAAGAAAAGCGGCGTTTTCTTCCGTCATTTTGCCATAGTCAGTCTCCGGCGAAGAGCGCATCCAGCTCCTCCGGGCGCAGCGGGCGATACTCCCCCGGCGCGAGGGCGGGGTCGAGCGCGAGCGCGCCGATCTGCGCGCGGTGCAGCGCCGTCACATGCTTGCCGCGCGCGGCGAACATGCGCTTGACCTGATGATACTTTCCCTCATACACCGTCACGCGCGCCTTGGTCGGGCGCAGCAGCTCCAGCGCCGCGGGGAGGCACACGGTCCCGTCCGAGAGCGTCAGCCCCTCCGCGAAGGCGGCGGCATCGCGCTCGTCCAGTGGCGCGTCGACCGCGGCGATATAGATCTTGGAGACGTGCTTTTTCGGCGAGATGACGCGGTGGGCAAGGTCGCCGTCGTTCGTCAGGATGAGCAGCCCGGTCGTGTCCTTGTCGAGCCGCCCGACGGGGAAAAGCCCCTGCCTCCGCAGCTCCGGCGTCAGCAGGTCCAGCACCGTTTCCTGCCGGCTGTCCTCCGTCGCGGAGAGCACGCCGCCGGGCTTATACAGCATCAGATACGTGTGCGCCGCGCAGCAAAGCGCCTCGCCGTCGAGCGCAACGACGTCCGTATCCGGGTCATATTTTTCGTCCGCGCGCCGCGGCAGCGCGCCGTTTACCGTGATGCGTCCGGCGCGGATGAGCGCCTTCGCCTCGCTGCGCGTGGCGCGCCCGCTGTCCGCGATGAGCTTGTCGAGTCTCGTGAGTGCCATAAACTGCGTCTCCCTATGGTTTTGTTCCCCGGCATTATAGCATATTTTGTCCCGGATTTGAATAGCCTTGTCGCAGAGAGGTGAGGCAAAAATGTTTATCTGCACGCTGAAATTTGACAGGAAAAAGGCGGTTTTCGTCATCGCGATGGCGGCGCTCGTGCTCATCGGCATCATTCTGCTCATCGGGGCGTTCACCGGCGGGGCGAAAAACGAGGCAAAGGCGGCGCTCTCCGCCCGGAGCGAAAAGGGCAGAGCGGCGTATCTCGCCGACTGCGGCTGGACCGTGGAGACCCCGGCGCTCAGCGAGGACACCGTGCTCATCCCGAAGCAGTTCTCCCCCGTTTTCGAGGAGTACAATGAACTGCAAAAGCAGCAGGGCTTCGATCTCAGCGACTACTGCGGCATGGAGGTCACGATGTACACTTACCGCGTCGTTGACAGCGGGCGCGAGGGCGACGTTCTCGCCGTGCTCTACGTCTTAAACGGCGCCGTGATCGGCGGCGACGTCCACTCCACCGCGCTCGACGGGTTCATGTGCGGGGTAAAGGCCGTCAAATGAGACCCGCTTCGCTGGGCTCTCATTTGAAAAGGATTCACTCCGCTCAGCGCACTCGCCTTGCGGCGAGCACGTTCCCTCCGCGCAGAGTATTTTTCGGCACGCACGTGTCGCGCCGAAAAATAATTGAAATCTATTCGCCGGTGCGCCGGCGAACTCTGCGAGGCTTTCGTGCTAAAAAAAAGAGCTGTTCCGAAGAACAGCTCTTTTTTAACAGATGAGAATTACTCCTCGACGTCGATGACAACGCCGGAGCCGACGGTGCGGCCGCCCTCGCGGATAGCGAAGCGGAGACCCTTCTCGATAGCGATCGGGGTGATCAGCTCGACCTTCATGTCGACGTTATCGCCGGGCATGCACATCTCAACGCCTTCCGGCAGGGTGATGACACCGGTAACGTCGGTGGTGCGGAAATAGAACTGCGGGCGATAGTTGTTGAAGAACGGGGTGTGACGGCCGCCTTCGTCCTTGGACAGAACGTAGACCTGACCGGTGAACTTGGTGAGGGGCTTGATGGACTTGGGAGCAGCCAGAACCTGACCACGCTCAACGCTCTTCTTGTCGATACCGCGGAGCAGGCAGCCGACGTTGTCGCCAGCCTCGGCGTACTCCAGGGTCTTGTGGAACATCTCGGTGCCGGTGACGGTGGTCTCGGTGGTGTCTTCCTTCAGACCAACGATCTCGACCTTGTCGCCGATCTTGACGCGGCCGCGCTCAACACGACCGGTAACGACGGTGCCGCGGCCGGAGATGGTGAAGACGTCCTCGATGGGCATCAGGAAGGGCATGTCAGCCTTACGATCCGGGGTCGGGATCCAGGTGTCAACAGCGTCCATCAGCTCCTTGATGCAGGCATACTCTGGAGCGTTCGGGTCGGTGGACTCGGAAACCAGAGCATTCAGAGCGGAACCGCGGATGATCGGGGTGTCATCGCCGGGGAAGCCGTAGAAGTCGAGCAGCTCGCGGACTTCCATCTCGACGAGCTCAAGCAGCTCAGGATCGTCGACCTGGTCGCACTTGTTCAGGAAGACCAGAACGGAGGGAACGTTGACCTGACGGGCGAGCAGCAGGTGCTCACGGGTCTGAGCCATCGGGCCGTCGGAAGCGGCGATGACGAGGATCGCGCCGTCCATCTGCGCAGCGCCGGTGATCATGTTCTTGATATAGTCGGCGTGACCCGGGCAGTCGACGTGGGCGTAGTGACGGTGAGCGGTCTTGTACTCAACGTGCGCGGTGTTGATGGTGATACCGCGCTCGCGCTCTTCCGGAGCCTTGTCGATGGAGCTGTAGTCGGTGTACTCGGCGTCACCGAACAGAGCCAGATACTTGGTGATAGCGGCGGTCAGGGTGGTCTTACCATGGTCGATGTGACCGATGGTACCGATGTTGACGTGGGGAAGGGATCTGTCGTACATCTGCTTTGCCATTGTGTAACTTCCTCCTTAAAGATGAATGGTGGTAATGTTTTGTTTCAACATTCTCATAGTACAGTATCTGCGGGGTTTTTGCAATAGAAATTTGCGTTTTTTTCGCGCCGCGGGGCTTTATTTTCCGCGCTTGCCGATGATCTCCTGTGCAAGGTTCTTCGGCAGCTCGGCGTAGTGGCTCGGCTCCATGCTGTAGTTCGCGCGGCCCTGCGTCTTGCTGCGCAGGTCGGTGGCGTAACCGAACATGTTGGCGAGCGGCACGTTCGCGGTGACCTCGGCGGTGCCGGGGCGGGTCTCCTGACCCTGGATCTGACCGCGGCGACCGTTCAGATCGCCGATGACGGTGCCCATGAACTCGTCCGGGCAGGTGACGACGACCTTCATGATGGGCTCAAGCAGGATCGGACCGGCCTTTTCGCATGCCTCCTTGAAGGCCATGGAGCCGGCGATCTTGAACGCCATTTCGGAGGAGTCGACCTCGTGATAGGATCCGTCGTACAGCGTGACCTTGACGTCCACGACGGGATAACCCGCCAGAACGCCCGCCTGCATCGCACCCTGGATACCCTGATCGACCGCGGGGATATACTCCTTCGGGACGGAGCCGCCCACAACGGCGTTGACGAACTCGTAACCCTTGCCGGGCTCGTTGGGCTCGACAATGATCTTGACGTGACCGTACTGGCCGGAGCCGCCGGACTGACGCTTATACTTGCACTCGTGATCGACGCGCTTCGTGATGGTCTCCTTGTAGGAAACCTGCGGCTTGCCGACGTTCGCCTCGACCTTGAACTCGCGGAGCAGACGGTCCACGATGATCTCAAGGTGAAGCTCGCCCATACCGGCGATGATGGTCTGACCCGTCTCCTCGTCCGTATAGGTCTTGAAGGTCGGGTCCTCCTCCGCCAGCTTCTGAAGGGCGATGCCCATCTTCTCCTGACCTGCCTTGGTCTTCGGCTCGATGGCGACGCGGATGACCGGTTCGGGGAACTCCATGGTCTCCAGAATGATGGGCTCCTTCTCATCGCAGAGCGTGTCGCCCGTGGTGGTGTTCTTGAGACCGACCGCGGCGGCGATGTCGCCGGAATAGACCATGGAAAGGTCCTCGCGGTGGTTGGCGTGCATCAGCAGGATGCGGCTGATGCGCTCGCGCTGTCCCTTGGTGGAGTTCAGAACGGTCTTGCCGCTCTCCAGCGTACCGGAGTAGACGCGGAAGAAGCTCAGACGGCCGACGTAGGGGTCGGTCATGATCTTGAACGCGAGCGCGCTGAACGGCGCGCTGTCGTCCGCCGCGCGGTGCTCCTCCTCGTCGGTCTTGGGGTTGGTGCCGGTGACCGGCGGGATGTCCAGCGGGGACGGCATATAATCGACGATGGCGTCGAGCAGCTTCTGAACGCCCTTGTTCTTGTAGGACGTGCCGCAGACGACGGGGACCATATTGACGGAAACCGTAGCCTTGCGGATGGCTGCGCGGATCATGTCGGCGGGGACATCCTCGCCGTCCAGATAGAGCATCATGATCTCATCGTCGAAATCGGAGACGGCCTCCAAGAGCTTCACGCGGTATTCGTCAGCGAGCTCCTTCATATCCGCCGGGATCTCCTCGGTGCGCATGTCCTTGCCCAGCTCATCATAATAGATGCGGGCGTTCATCTCCACCAGATCAATAATGCCGCGGAAGTCCGACTCCTTGCCGATGGGCAGCTGGATGGGGACCGCGTTGCACTTCAGACGGTCATGCACCATGTCGAGGACATGGTAGAAGTCCGCGCCGGTGATGTCCATCTTGTTGACGTAGATCATCCGGGGGACGTGGTAATGGTCCGCCTGACGCCAGACAGTTTCAGACTGGGGCTCGACGCCGCCCTTTGCGCAGAGAACGGTCACGCAGCCGTCCAGCACGCGCAGAGAGCGCTCCACCTCAACGGTGAAGTCGACATGGCCCGGCGTGTCGATGATATTGATGCGGTGATCGCGCCAGTGGCAGGTCGTTGCGGCGGAGGTGATCGTGATGCCGCGCTCCTGCTCCTGCTCCATCCAGTCCATCGTCGCGGTACCCTCGTGGGTCTCACCGATCTTGTAGTTTACGCCGGTGTAGTAGAGGATACGCTCGGTCGTGGTGGTCTTGCCCGCGTCAATGTGGGCCATGATGCCGATATTTCTTGTTTTTTCAAGGGTAAAGTCTCTTGGCATTGTTGAAGTCTCCTACTTTCCCGTTGGGGATTACCAGCGGAAGTGTGCGAAGGCCTTGTTGGACTCGGCCATCTTGTGCATGTCTTCGCGCTTCTTGACGGAAGCGCCGGTGTTGTTGCAGGCGTCCATGATCTCGTTGGCGAGACGCTCTTTCATCGTCTTCTCGCCGCGCTTGCGGGAGTAGCCGGTGATCCAGCGCAGACCAAGCGTCTGGCGGCGGGCAGGACGGACCTCGATGGGGACCTGATAGGTCGCACCGCCGACACGACGGGCCTTGACTTCGAGCTCCGGCATGATGTTGTTCATCGCCTCGGTGAAGGCGTCCAGACCGTTCTTGCCGGTCTTTTCCTCGATGATGGCAAACGCATCATAAACGACCTTCTGCGCGACGCCCTTCTTGCCGTCAAGCATAATGCTGTTGATCAGCTTGGTCACCAGAACGCTGTTGTAAACAGGATCGGGCAGAATTTCTCTCTTGGGAACGTTACCTCTTCTGGGCACTATACTTCCCTCCTTCATTATGAAATGATTTCAACGGTACTCGAACGCGCCTTTCTGCGCGTCCGTTTGCGCCCTGAGGTCATATACAATAAATATATAAACAACAGGGCAAAATGGGATTTTGCTTTGCTGTGGGTCAGGTCTTACTTCTTGCCGGCCTTCGGGCGCTTCGCGCCGTACTTGGAGCGGCCCTGCATACGACCGTTGACGCCCTGGGCGTCCAGCGTGCCGCGGATGATGTGGTAACGCACACCGGGCAGGTCCTTGACACGGCCGCCGCGGATCATCACGACGGAGTGCTCCTGCAGGTTGTGGCCCACGCCGGGAATGTAGGCAGTGACCTCGTAGCCGTTGGTCAGACGCACACGGGCGATCTTACGCAGAGCGGAGTTCGGCTTCTTCGGGGTGGAAGTACGAACGGCAGTGCAGACGCCGCGCTTCTGGGGAGAGGGCAGATCGGTCTCCATGTTCTTCAGGGTGTTCAGACCCTTCTGCATAGCGGGAGAGTTGGACTTGTAGGTGGACTGCTGTCTTCCCTTTCTGACGAGCTGGTTAAAAGTAGGCAATGATATTCCTCCTTTCCTGAAATATTTCGCGGCATTTCCCCGCCTTTTTACGGAAAAAGACAAGGAAAAACCTTGCATGGGCGCAATACGCCCACACAAATTGGAATTTTAGCATAGTTCACAAAACTTGTCAAGAAATTTTTTGCAGATTTACTCAGAGTTTTTCACAAAAAAAGCCTCGCTTAAGTTCGCGGCTGCTCTGACAAACTCAAAAGAGAGGACGCCGCAGGCGTCCTCTCTTTTGAAGTTTTTTTACAGCGCGTTGCTGCGTCCGACGAGGACGGAGAGGTCCACGTAGTCGGCATCGCTGGCGTCGATGTTCTCATCCGTCTCGGCGACGAAGTCGCGGTACATGGAAAGTCCGCTGCCGGCGGGGATGAGCTTACCGATGATGACGTTCTCCTTCAGACCGACGAGGTGGTCGACCTTGCCCTTGATGGCGGCGTCGGTCAGGACCTTGGTAGTCTCCTGGAAGGACGCGGCGGACATCCAGCTGTCCGTGGCGAGGGACGCCTTCGTGATGCCGAGCAGGATCTGCTCGTAGGTCGCGAGGCGCAGGTCTTCGCCGAGCTCGTTCTTCTCGCCGGCGTCGATGCGCGCCTGAACCGCGTCGTTCGCCTTGCGGAACTCGTAGCGGTCGACGGTGGCGCCGGAGAGCAGCTCCGTATCGCCGGGGTCCTCGACCTTGACCTTGCGCATCATCTGGCGCACGATGACCTCGATGTGCTTGTCGTTGATGTCAACGCCCTGCTGACGGTAGACCTTCAGGACCTCCTGAATGAGGTAGGTCCGGACACCGCGGCGGCCGAACTCATCGTCGTCCACGCCGCGGATGCGCAGCACGTCGTGCGGGCTGAGCGCACCGGCGGTGAGCTCCTGTCCCTTGTCGACATGCTGACCTGCCTCGACCAGAATGCCCATAGAGTACGGGATCTGATAGACGCGGGTCTCGCCCTCGGCTTCGTTCGTGATGGTGAGGGCGCAGATGGCGTTGCGCTTGGTCTCCTCCATGGAGACGGTGCCGCTGATCTCGGCGAGGACCGCCATCTTCTTCGGCTTGCGGGCTTCGAAAAGCTCCTCAACACGGGGAAGACCCTGCGTGATGTCGTCGCCGGCGACGCCGCCGGTGTGGAAGGTACGCATGGTGAGCTGGGTGCCCGGCTCGCCGATGGACTGGGCGGCGATGACGCCGACGGCCTCGCCCGCGTTGACGAAGCGGCCCGTAGCAAGGTTCATGCCGTAGCACTTGGCGCAGACGCCGCTCTTGGCGTTGCAGGCGAGGACGGAGCGGACGCGCACGCGGTCGATGCCGTGGGCTTCGAGGACCTTCTCGTCGCCCTTGACGAGCATCTTCTCCGCGGAGAAGAGCAGCTCGCCCGTCGCCGGGTCGGTAACGTCGAAGACCGGGAAGCGGCCATGGATGCTCTCGCCGAAGCTCTGCACGACCTGTCCCTTGTCGTAGACAGTGGTCGCCCAGATGCCGTCCGTGGTGCCGCAGTCGCGCTCGCGGATGATGACGTCCTGCGAAACGTCGACAAGGCGGCGGGTCAGATAACCGGAGTCCGCGGTGCGGAGCGCGGTATCGGTCAGACCCTTGCGCGCGCCTCGGCTGGAGATGAAGTACTCCAGAACGGAGAGGCCCTCGCGGTAGTTGGCTTTGATGGGGATCTCGATGGTGCGGCCGGCGGTGTTCGCGATCAGACCGCGCATACCGGCGAGCTGACGGATCTGCGCCATGGAGCCGCGGGCGCCGGAGTCCGCCATCATATAGATGGGGTTGAACTCATCGAGACCGCTCTGCAGTGCCTCGGTGACGTCCTTCGTGGTCTTTTCCCACTCGGCAACGGCGAGGCGGTAGCGCTCGTCGTCCGTGATGAAGCCGCGGCGGAACTGCTTTTCAATGCCGAGAACGCGCTGCTCGGTCTCCGCGATGAGGGTGTACTTCGCGGCGGGGACGGTCATGTCGGCGATGGAGATCGTGATCGCGCCGAGCGTGGAGTACTTGTAGCCGAGCGCCTTCACATTGTCGAGGACCTCGGTCGCGATGGTGAAGCCGTACTTCTCGATGCAGCGGTCGATGATCTTGCCGAGCGCCTTCTTGCCGACCTTACCGAGCTGGCTGTGGCCGCCGCCGAAGGAGTTCGTCGCCTTGGTGAAGGCGTCGCCGCCGACCTCGTAGTCGAAGCGGGCTTCCGGGTCCGTGCGGTCGACGAAGCCAAGATCCTGCGGGATGGGCTCGTTATAGATGATGCGACCGACGGTCGTCTCGATGAGGCGGGACTCCGGCACGCCGCCGAAGGTCTTGGTCACGCGGACCATGATGGGCGCATGGAGGCTGATGGTGCCCTCGTTATACGCCATGATCGCCTCGTTGACGCCGGTGTAGGAGTGCAGCGGGCGGTAGCTCGGCGTCTTCTTGCCCTCGCGCTTGGCGGCGTGGAACGCCTCGGAGAAGACGTCGCCGTCGACGACCTCGTTCACGGGCAGATCGGTGTCGCCCGCGTCCGTGCAGAAGACGTTCTCCGCGCCCTTTTCGTTCTTGCCGATGCGGACATAGGTCAGGTAGTAAGCGCCGAGGACCATGTCCTGCGTCGGGACCGTGACCGGGCTGCCGTCCTGCGGACGGAGCAGGTTGTTCGCGGAGAGCATCAGGATACGCGCCTCCGCCTGCGCCTCCGCGGAGAGCGGGACGTGGATCGCCATCTGGTCGCCGTCGAAGTCGGCGTTGAAGGCGGTGCAGCAGAGGGGATGGAGCTTCAGGGCGCGGCCCTCGACGAGGACCGGCTCAAAAGCCTGAATGCCGAGACGGTGGAGCGTCGGCGCGCGGTTGAGCAGCACCGGGTGCTCCTTGATCACGACGTCCAGCGCGTCCCAGACCTCGGTGCGCTGCTTGTCGACCATCTTCTTGGCGGACTTGATGTTGTTGGCAACGCCGTCCTCCACGAGCTTTTTCATGACGAAGGGGCGGAACAGCTCGATCGCCATCTCCTTGGGGACGCCGCACTGGTAGAGCTTCATCTCCGGACCGACGACGATAACGCTTCGGCCGGAGTAGTCGACGCGCTTGCCGAGCAGGTTCTGGCGGAAGCGGCCCTGCTTGCCCTTGAGCATATCGCTGAGGGACTTCAGCGCGCGGGAGTTCGCACCCGTGACGGCGCGTCCGCGGCGGCCGTTGTCGATGAGGGCGTCCACCGCCTCCTGAAGCATACGCTTTTCGTTGCGGACGATGATGTCCGGCGCGTTGAGCTGCATCAGGCGCTTCAGACGGTTATTGCGGTTGATGACGCGGCGGTAGAGGTCGTTGAGGTCGCTCGTGGCGAAGCGGCCGCCGTCGAGCTGGACCATCGGGCGGATCTCCGGCGGGATGACCGGCAGCACGTCGATGATCATCCACTCCGGGCGGTTGCCGGAGGCGACGAAGGCGTCCACGCACTCAAGGCGCTTGACGATCTTCGCCTTCTTCTGACCGGAGGCGTTTTTCAGCTCCTCGCGCAGCTGCTGGGCGAGGGCTTCGCAGTCGACGTCCTGAAGCAGCTTCTTGATCGCCTCGGCGCCCATGCCAGCGGAGAAGTCGTCCTCATACTTTTCGCGGTAATCGCGGTATTCCTTTTCGCTCAGGATCTGGCAGCGCTGGAGCGGCGTAAAGCCGGGGTCCGTGACGATATAGCTGCCGAAATAGAGCACCTTTTCCAGAATGCGCGGGGTCAGGTCGAGCACGAGACCCATGCGGGACGGGATGCCCTTGAAATACCAGATATGGCTGACCGGCGCGGCGAGGTCGATGTGGCCCATGCGCTCGCGGCGGACCTTGCTCTTCGTGACCTCGACGCCGCAGCGGTCGCAGATCTTGCCCTTGTAGCGGATCTTTTTATACTTTCCGCAGTGGCACTCCCAGTCCTTGGTGGGTCCGAAAATGCGCTCGCAGAACAGACCGTCGCGCTCCGGCTTGAGCGTGCGGTAGTTGATGGTCTCCGGCTTTTTCACCTCGCCGTAGGACCAGCTTCGGATC
The DNA here is from genome assembly GCA_963605115.1 of Pseudobutyrivibrio sp. GTDB lineage: Bacteria > Bacillota > Clostridia > Oscillospirales > Oscillospiraceae > SVKR01. Next base: position 43,237 of record CAVCTM010000002.1, read on the forward strand.
ATTTCCGGGGAGGCAATGCCGATCTTGATGGCGTCAAACGGTGTGTAGCTCATAGTTTATCAGTCCTCCTCGTCATCATCATAGTCGCTCTCCGCGGCGGTATCGTCATAGTCGTCGAGCTCGTCGTTGACGTCCTCGATGGCGTAGCCGGCGTCCTCAAGCTCGCTGTCGTCCGCGCGGTAATCGTCGTCATCGCGGAAGCCGCCGGTGAAATCGTCCTCCTCGTCATCCTTCAGCTCGATCTCGCCGCCCTCGGCGTCGAGGACCTTGACGTCGAGGCAGAGGGACTGGAGCTCCTTGACGAGGACCTTGAAGCTCTCCGGAACGCCCGGCTGCGGGACGTTGTGGCCCTTCACGATGCTCTCGTAGGTGCGCACACGGCCGGTCACGTCGTCGGACTTGACGGTCAGGATCTCCTGCAGCGTGTAAGCCGCGCCGTAAGCCTCCAGCGCCCAGACCTCCATTTCGCCGAAGCGCTGGCCGCCGAACTGCGCCTTGCCGCCCAGCGGCTGCTGGGTCACGAGGCTGTACGGACCGGTGGAGCGGGCGTGCATCTTATCGTCGACGAGGTGGTGGAGCTTCAGGAAGTAGACCCAGCCGACCGTGACGTCGTTGTCGAAGCGCTCGCCGGTGCGTCCGTCATAGAGCACGCTCTTGCCGTCCTCGCGCAGACCGGCGAGACGGAGCGTTTCGTGGATGGCTTCCTCGTTCGCGCCGTTGAAGATCGGGGTCGCGACCTTCCAGCCGAGCGCCTGCGCCGCGTAGCCCAGATGGACCTCAAGCACCTGTCCGATGTTCATACGGGAGGGAACGCCCAGCGGGTTCAGCACGATGTCGAGCGGGGTGCCGTCCGGCAGGTAGGGCATATCCTCCTTCGGCAGGATGCGGGAGACGACGCCCTTGTTTCCGTGGCGGCCCGCCATCTTGTCGCCGACGCCGATCTTGCGCTTCTGGGCGATATAGACGCGGACGACCTCGTTGACGCCGGGTCCCATCTCGTCGCCGTTTTCGCGGGTGAAGACCTTGACGTCGACAACGATGCCGTTTGCGCCGTGGGGGACCTTCAGCGAGGTGTCGCGCACCTCGCGGGCCTTCTCGCCGAAGATGGCGCGCAGCAGGCGCTCCTCGGCGGTCAGATCGGTCTCGCCCTTCGGCGTGACCTTGCCGACGAGAATATCGCCGGAGTGGACCTCTGCGCCGACCATGATAATGCCGCGCTCGTCCAGATATTTCAGCGCGTCCTCGCCGACGCCGGGGATATCGCGGGTGATCTCCTCAGGGCCGAGCTTGGTGTCGCGCGCGTCGCACTCGTACTCCTCCACGTGGAGGGAGGTGAACACGTCCTCCATAACGAGGCGCTCGTTGAGCAGGATGGCGTCCTCGTAGTTATAGCCCTCCCAGCTCATAAAGCCGACGAGGATGTTCTTGCCGAGGGAAAGCTCGCCCTGCGCGGTGCTCGGACCGTCCGCCAGAACGGTGGGGTCCTCGTAAATGCCCTCCGCCGTGACGCGCGCGCCGTGGACGCGCTCGCCGACGTCCACGATGGGGCGCTGGTTGAAGCAGGTGCCCTGGTTGGAGCGGGAGAACTTGATGAACTCATAGTCCTTGATCTCGCCCGTGTCATACTTGACGCTGACGCCCGTGGCGGAGACCTTGGTGACAACGCCGTCGCCCTCGGCGAGGACGGTGACGCCGGAGTCGACCGCGCACTTATGCTCGATGCCGGTGCCGACGATCGGCGCCTGCGTGGTGAGCAGAGGCACCGCCTGACGCTGCATGTTCGCGCCCATCAGCGCGCGGTTCGCGTCGTCGTTTTCCAGGAAGGGGATCATAGCCGTCGCGATGGAGACCATCATGCGCGGGGAGATGTCGATATAGTCAACGCGGTCGCGGTCGACCTCGATGATCTCGTCGCGGTGGCGGCAGATGATACGGTGGTTGATGAGGCAGCGGTTCTCGTCCACAGGCTCGGTCGCCTCGCAGATGATGTAGCGGTCCTCGATGTCGGCAGTCATATATTCCACGTCGTCCGTCAGCTGACTCGCGATGATCTTGCCGTTTTCGTCGCGGATGCGCTCGATGCGGCGGTAAGGCGTGATGAGGAAGCCGTATTCGTTGACGCGGGCGAACGCCGCGAGGTAAGAGATCAGACCGATGTTCGGTCCTTCCGGCGTCTCGATCGGGCACATGCGTCCGTAATGGCTGTAGTGAACGTCGCGGACGTCGAAGCTCGCGCGCTCGCGGGAGAGACCGCCGGGACCGAGGGCGGAGAGACGGCGCTTGTGGGTCAGCTCGGCGAGGGGGTTCGTCTGGTCCATAAACTGGCTGAGCGGGCTGGAGCCGAAGAACTCCTTGAACGCCGCCGTCACCGGGCGGATATTGATGAGGCTCTGCGGCGTCACGACGTCGAGATCCTGAAGCGTCATGCGCTCGCGGATGACGCGCTCCATGCGGGAAAAGCCGATGCGGAACTGGTTCTGGAGCAGCTCGCCGACGCTGCGCATGCGGCGGTTGCCGAGATGGTCGATGTCGTCCGGCTCACCGACGCCGTGAGCGAGGCAGTTCAGATAGTTGACCGAGGCGAAGATATCGTCGAGAATGACGTGCTTCGGGAGCAGAACGTCGAGATGCTCGCGGATCTGCTCCTTGAGCTCCTCGCCGGAATACTGCTCCAGCAGCGGGCGCAGGATGATGCCGCGCACGCGCTCCTTGATGCCGAGCTCGGCGGGGTCAAAGTCGACGTACTTGGCGAGGTCGACGAAGCCGTTCGTGAACACGCGGACGAGCTTGCCCTCCACGTCGAGCATCACGTCCGTGACGTTCGCGCGCTGGATCTCGTCGGCGCGCTCGCGCGTCAGGACCTCGCCGGCTTCGGCGATGATCTCGCCGGTGTCCGGGTCCGCGACGGGCTGCGCCAGCTTGTGACCGCTGATGCGCGGGGCGATGGCGAGCTTCTTGTTGAACTTGTAGCGGCCGACGTTGGAGATATCGTAGCGGCGGTGGTCATAGAAAAGACCGTTCAGCAGCGTCTCCGCGCTGTCCACCGTCGGGGGATCGCCGGGGCGCAGACGCTTGTAGATCTCGATGAGGCACTCCTCGCGCGTCGGGCAGGTGTCCTTCTCGAAGGTCGCGTTCATGCGCACATCGTCGCCGAAGATCTCCTTGATCATCTCGTTCGTGACGCAGCCGGCAACGGTGTCGCAGCAGCTGAGCCACGTGCTCGGCTCGTTTTCCTCGTAGCGCCCCATGCCCTTGAGCAGCCAGGTCACGGGGATCTTGCGGTTTTTGTCGATGCGGACATAGAACACGTCGTTCGCGTCCGTCTCGAACTCCAGCCATGCGCCGTGGTAAGGGATGATGGTCGTGGCGTAGGTGCTGATGAGCGCCTTGTCCGTCGTTTTGTCAAAATAAATGCCGGGGGAACGGACGATCTGGGAGACGATGACGCGCTCCGCGCCGTTGATGATGAAGGTGCCTCCCGCGGTCATGATCGGGAAGTCGCCCATGAAGATCTCCTGCTCCTTGATCTCCTCCGTCTCCTTGTTGCGGAGGCGGACGCCGACCTTGAGCGGCGCGGCATACGTGGCGTCGCGCGCCTTGCACTCCTGCTCGGTGTACTTGGGCTTTTCGTTCATGGAATAGCTGACGAAGCTCAGCTCCAGATTGCCGGAATAGTCCGTGACGGCTTCGACCTCGTCGAAGACCTCCTTCAGACCCTGTTCCAGAAACCACTTATAGGAATTTTTCTGGACCTCCAGCAGATGCGGCATCTCCTGAACTTCCGGTGTGCGCGCAAAACTCTTTCGCAGCGTTTTGCCGTACATAACGTCCTTTGGCATTGCGGCCATCCACTCCTTTGCATGGTAATTTTGCATAAAGATTTTGATTTGGCTTATCGTGATACGCCCGGCTGGGTTGTCGTTTCTTTTCCGCAGACACTTGATTTTTGGCGGAAGTTTGTGTAAACTAAGGGCGTGCTTGAGGGTGGGGGATTTTGCCCCATCCTATAAACATAGCAAGTCATTATATCAAGTTTCATCCTGATTTGTCAAGTCTTTTTGTGCGGGGGCGGGGAAAATTTTCCCTGCTTTTTTCTTTTTCGGAGGTTTTTCACCTATGACGGCTTCGATCGGTCTGCTCATCCTCGGCGCGCTGGGCTTCCTCATCCTCTGGGGCGAGGGGCTTTTGAAGCGCAAAGCGTCCCTGTTCGTCTCCGCGGCGCTGCTGCTCGCCGCCATGCTGCTGCGCGGGCTCTGCATGGACCACGAAACGCTGGACTATCAAAATTTTCTGACCGTCTGGGTGACGTATTTCCGCGAGCACGGCGGCTTCGCCGCGCTCAAAAACAGCGTCGGGAACTATAACCTTCCCTACCTTTATTTCCTCGCCTTCTTCTCTTACCTGCCCGCGCGCGACCTTTATCTCATCAAGCTCCTCTCCGTCGCCTTTGACCTGCTGCTCGCGTGGGGCATGCTGCGCCTCGTGCGGCTTTACCGCCGGGAGGCGACGGCGGCGCTCGCCGCCTTTTTCGTGACGCTCCTGCTCCCGACCGTCATCTTAAACGGCGCCTACTGGGGTCAGTGCGACAGCATTTATGCCGCCTTCGCCGTCTGGAGCGTCTATTTCGCGCTCAACGGAAACCCCGTGCGCTCCATGATCGCCGTCGCGCTGAGCTTCGCGTTCAAGCTTCAGGCGGTGTTTATCATGCCGGTATTTCTGGTCTTCCTCTTCGCGAAAAAGCTCCGCTGGTACCACCTGCCCATCTTCCCCCTGACCTATCTCGTGACGGCGCTGCCCGCCGTCATCGCCGGGCGCCCTCTGCGCGACGCGGTGCTGCTCTATTTCAATCAGGCGGGCTCCGTCGGCAGTGCGCTGAACTATAACTCCTCCTCCGTGTTCGCCTTTGCCTCCCGCGATGCCGACACTGCGCTGCTGAGCCGGCTCGGTATCGTCTTCGCCTTCGGCTTCCTCGCGCTGATCTTCGTCTGGTGCTTCCTGCGCCGCCGCAGCCTCAGCCGCGAGGCGCTGCTCATCGTGACGCTGCTCATCTGCGTCGCCGTGCCGTTTTTCCTGCCGCACATGCACGACCGCTATTTCTTCCTCGCCGATGTGCTCTCCGTCGCGCTCGCCGTCGTCTGGCCCCGGCTCAGCTTCGTGCCGGTCTGCGTCTCCTTCGCCTCCCTGCTCGGCTACCATGCCTATCTCCGCATGCGCTACCTGCTGCCCATGCGCTGCGGCGCCGCCGCCCTGCTCGTCGTGATCTTGACCCTGATTTTCGCCCTTTCCTGCGAATTTTCGAGAAAGAGCAAAAAACGGGCTTGACAAATCGAAACAATCTGCTATAATAATCCTCGCACTTCAAAAAACGCGGGAGTGCTGGAATAGGTAGACAGGCAGGCTTGAGGTGCCTGTGTTTCACCATAGACGTGAGGGTTCAAGTCCCTTCTCCCGCACCAATATTCAGAAAACCCCGCAGTCGTTGAAACCGCGGGGTTTTCCTTGTTTTTCAACGGTTTGCGGGCTTTGGAGCTGCGATTTCTGGCGCAAAATATTTTGCCTATACGGTCAGTTTTTCGGCTCTGTAAGCAGTTTTTTGAAAGTTTTTGCTTATGAAATTGCTTACGCGCTCCATAAAAAAGCGAAAAGGCCGTCTTGACATCCCACGAAAAAAGTTTTAAAATCACTTCGGTGCATGTTTACACCGATTACTTACCGATCAGGAGTTGAAACCCCATGCCGTCCATGCTTCGCAGGCGCAAGCGTGTGAGCCCTTATCAGCCTCTTTGGAACTATATCCGCGACAGCGGGGAGATCGAGCTGCGTCTCACGTTCGACCAGATCGCCGAGATCACCGGGATCCCCTTCGACGCCAAGTTCCTCTTTCATCAAAAAGAAGCCCTCAACTACGGCTACTACACCTACCGCCTCTCCACCCGTGACAACGCCGTCTCCTTCTGCAAGGTCCTCTGAAAGTGCAAAGCCCCCGCCGCGAGGTATGCGGCGGGGGGCTTTGCGCTTTATTCACTTCATTCAATCGTCCGTCGCCGCCCCATCCTTATCGCAACATTCGGCGATAAAGCGTTTGATTTCCGCCGTCGGTGTAGTCCCGTTGGCGGCACAGACACTCCGGAAACGTTCCAAAACCTCCGGCTTCAGATCAAGCGGGAAGCGGACATAATTCTTCCGCAGGCTCTTGATCTGAGGCGCGTATTTGCTATTTCCTTCCATTCTTCACCGCCTCCCGGATATCCAGCGCCAAGACCGCCGCCGTCAGAACGGCGGAGACCCAGAACACCCAGTCCGCTCCATGGCGGACCGCCGAAACGCAGTTCAGCAGAAAAAGAAGATAAAGCGCCGCGTTTTTAAATTTAAGCTTGCTCATATTCTATCAGATGGTGTATAATGGTTTTTGGAGGTCCGGGGCGGCAAGCCGCCCCTTTCCTTCAGCCCTTAAGTATTTGGTAGATCGCGCTCACGATGGCTGCAATGTAGGCTATCATTTCCAGTATCGTCCGCGCGAGCTCCAACTTACTTTGGGGCTTTTTCTTTTTTGGTTTACCCATCTGATTACCTCCTTTCTGATTATTATTATACACTATACGTCCGTATATGTCAAGAGCTTTTTCTTCTTTTTCTGAGAATTCAAGCCGGACGCCCGGTCCCAAGCGGACCGGGCGTCCTTCCGTATTACTTCGCTACTTCATGATTCGCAACCTTTTTTGCGAACTTATCGTACTCTTTGGCAGCCTCGTCCGCCGCCTGTCTCGCCCGCGCCACGTTGCCGTTGTTATGTCCGCCGGTCATAGCGTTCGCGGTCACGACCGATAGCTGCAAGGTCGCATCCAGCATTTGCAGCATCAGTTCCCCGTGCCGCTCCCTGAGCGATGCGTGCCGCTCCGCGCGGCTCGCCGCCGCCTTGCTGTTCCTCGCAATGAGCGCGCAGACGACCGCCGCCAGCGCGCTCACGACCGCGCAGATGATCTCCGCCATGTGTGTTGCCTCCGTTTTGCCCTTATTTTGCCGGGGTATCATACTGCATTGCCCGCTCGCTGTCCGCCACGCCCTGCGTGGTGGGGTCTACCACAACGCCGAGAATGGTCAGCACCACAAACACCGCATTGACGACAGTGAGCAGCTTCTCCGAGACGAAGCTGAGATCCAGCTCAATGCCGAAGAGCGCCGCCACCGCCTGCACGAGCAGCAGCACCGCCGGGATGAGCGCGAGCCAGAAGCTCCTGTTCTTGATGCGCACTTTCCAGTTGATCATTTCGTTTCACTCCTTTCCATCACGTATTTTGTCTCCATGTTGCTTTTATCGCTCCTTTCCCTTGACATTTGTGTAATTTTGTGTATAATATACTTGCGAGGAGGGAGTGCTATGAAACCGAGAGCCGCCGCCGTTGCGGAGCTGGAAAGCTCCGGCTACACCTTCAAGCGCCACGGCGCGAACCACGATATTTTCTACAACCCGGCGACCGGGAGCATCATCCCGCTCAAACGCCACGATTTCGATGAAAGCGACCTGCGCTATATCCGCGCAGAGATCAGGAAAAGTGAAAGGCGGAAATAACGATGAAATATCTCTACTCTGCAATGTTCCACCCGGACGGGGGCAAGATCATCGCCTCCGTGCCGGACCTCCCCGGCTGCGTGACCTCCGGCCGCGATATGCAGGACGCGATTGCGCAGATCACGGACGCCGCCTCCGGCTGGCTCGTCGTCGCGGAGGATGAGGACCTGCCCATCCCGCCCGCAACGGCGCAGGACGCGCTGGACCACGCCCGCGGGGACGTGTTCTCCCTCATCCAGATCGACACGCTGGCTTACCGCGCCGCAACCGACACGCGCGCCGTGCGCAAAAATGTGTCCCTCCCCGCGTGGATGGCCACGCTCGCCGACCGCCGCGGCATCAACTGCTCTCAGGTCCTTCAGGAGGGCCTCGCCGCCCGCCTGAACGCGGGGTAAAGGTGCGGCGGTATGCAGAATGCGAGCCTTAACCAACACATGTGCCATAAGCTCTCCTGCCGAAATGCCTATCCCCCGTTCAAATGAGCGGGGGCGCTTTTATATCCCCTCAAGGTCATCCCACGTCACGCACTCGGTCTCGATCACGTCCCAATCCGGATACTTTGCCTCGAACTCCGTCCAGTTTGCGACGTGCGGGTCGAAGGGGGCGACCTCCACTGCAAACTGTGCCGCGACCGAGACGCCGCGCTCGGCGTAGCTCACCGTGATCTGCTGCGTCCCCTCCGTCATCAGCTCGGTCGGGCTCACGGTAAACGCGCTCCCCGGCAAGACAGTAGGCAGCCGGAAGACAAATGTTGGAGTCGTCCCCTGATACACGCTTATCACCTCCCCGGTCTCCCCGAACCGGGGAGGTTTTTGCAGTTTTTGCGGAGCCTTACTCCTGCGGCAGCATGCCCGCAAGCTCCTGATACTGCTCCGCAGTGATGCGGCCGGCGGCGAAAAAGATATCCAGCTTCTCCTGCATTCCTTCGACCTGATCGCGTTCGATCATGCGCTTCAGCGTTCTGTACAGCATTTTGTTCCCTCCCTCCTTTATTCTTCGAGTCCAAGCTCCAGCAGTGTGAGTCGGAGCTCGTGGTCGACGACGAGGGCGTCGGTGTCTTTCTGCGCCTGCGTTGGGTCCGGAAGCTCCACATCCGGATGCTCCGCAAGATAGGCATCGAACGCCTCCTGATTGCCTGTCATGGCGGTCAGATATGTACCGTCATGCTCGATGTTGACAAAGCCGCAGAAGTCGTGGAAGATCTGCGTATCGAACCCATCCGGGACAAAAACGTACCCCTCCGGCGGCTCTGCACATGGCCATGTCTGCAAGCCGGGACGTCCACCTGTTGCGTTAGGCTCTTTTTTGACGATCTGCATCTGGCTCTCCAGCATTTCCATCGGCTTTCCGTTGCTGTCATATAACTGCATTGCTGTGCTCCTCCTTTTTTCGGCTGTTTTGATCTGCCTGTATGCTGTGGATTTGGCGCAGCCGAACTCGTCGGCTATCTGCTGCAGCGTTTTTCCGCTCCGTTTCGCGCGCAGCAGCTGCGTTTGCCTTAAGGTCTGCGGCTTGTCATCCCAAGCCCGGAACTCGTTGCGGAGCCCGGCAAAAGCGGACGTCAGCGCCGCATAAACGTCAGCCTCTCGACAGAACGCCTGCATTGCCGGCGAAGACAGACTGCCTCTCTCCGTGCCGTACCGGTTGATCCCGTCTGCGCGCTCCCAGCCTCTCGTCGTGACAAGCAGCGGCGGCAGCGGGGCGTCAGGCGGGGCAGTGACCGCGTTCCCAAGCAGCGGCAGGAGATCGGAGCTCTCTCCGCCCGCTTTGGCTTGCATCGCCGCCGTCCCCAGCGTCTCCAAGTTGCGCAGCACGATCCGCCGCCCCGGATAGGGAACGGCAAGATTCCGCAGCGCGCGGTTAAGCCCGCGCGAGATCGTCGACCGCGTCACCCCCAGCAGGCCGCAGATCACGTCTGCACGCAGCCACTCGCCAAACCACAGATACAGCAGGACGACCTGCTTTACGCTGCAATAGCTGAAAAGCACCTTCTGCGCCGCCGGCCGTGTCATATCGAGTATTGCGTCTCCCTCCCGGTGTGCCGTCTCTACCGCCTCGGCTAAGGCGCGCATACGGCGCTTAGCATCGGCGGCAGGTCTGGTCACGGAGGAAGTACTGACGCCGCGGGCGCGGGCGATTCCTGCCGCCGAGTGTCCTCGGAGTATGGCGCGGAAATAATCCCCCGATTTATCCGGGAGGCTCTGCACGACGGTGTCGACAGAGTCGACGAGATACTGGTTGCTCCGCTCCACGTCCGCCCAAGTGACGCCGTCCTCCTCCACGTCGCCCCAGCAGCGACCGAGCCATTCGCCGTATTGGGCAAACGATTCTCCGCGTCCAAATGCCGTCGCACTCATTTTTTTCGCGGTCGGCGTCCGCTGCGCCGGTGGCGCTCTTCGGTCGAGCGCGTGCCGGGCTGCTCTGATTTTTTCCCGGACGAGCTGAATCTCCAGCTCGTCCGCCCCCTCTACGCTCATCCGCTTTCTCTGTTCTATGAGCGCATCGAGGTTTTTCTTCAGCTCGTCATTGGTCATTTTTCAGGTCGCTTTCCCGCGTAGAAAATGTAACTTCCCGGTCGGGGCGCGTCGTAGTAATTTAGGAGCATGTCCGCGGTTTCCCGCGTCTGTCGACATATTTCGACCAGCTCGTTTATCCGCCGCTTATCGGCGCCGGCGCGCCGCAGCTCCTCGATCCGCAGCGCCAGCAGAGCCGCGCTGCGCAGGTAATTCTCCCCCAGTTCTCTCAGCGTGGCCATGTCAATCCGCGTAGATCTCTTCCCAAGTTTTTCCTTCGAGATCCTCCCACGTCGGGAACTCCTCTTCGAGTTCCTCCCACGTGTAGCGACGGATATTGACGACCCAAGAGATATGCGCGGGGATGATCTCGTTGAGCATAGCCGTCAGCCATGCCTTTCCCGGCGGATATCCGCGTGTCTCCAGTGAGGTGATCTCGATCCGCGACTCTCTTGGGTGATCGTCCACACGGACCTTGCCATTAAACGCCTCGCCAGCGACGGCTGCGATCTGCTCGGCTGTCGTGGTCGGGCGTCCGCAGAGCTTTGCGATAACACGCGCCCGTCTGGATTCCGTGCTCTCCCCCGCCGTCGGCGTCAGCGCGAGCGCCTCCTCCCAGATCGGCAGAGACCACGTCGCCGTTGTGGGCAAAAGCTGCTCCAGAAAACTGCTGTAGTTGGACCACAGCGCCTTCAGCGGTCCGCCGAGTGCTTTCTGGATGCTCTCCATTTCCGGGCTGCCGCTGTAATAGCCCGGCAGCTGCTTATTAAGATCCTGCATTCAGCGTCACCTCCCCAAGTACCGGCACGTCGGACACCGTCAGCGTCAGATTCGCCGCGCCGCCGTTGAGCTTCACGTCGGCGACGTCGATCACGCCGGCAACATCGAGCAGCAGCGACTGGATCCGGCTCAGTCTCACCGTCAGCGCATAATCGCTGAGCGTATCTCTGTCCGCGTCGATCACAGCGGCGAAGCCTCCCCGCACCGTCGCGGACAGATATTCCTTCAGCACCGCTTTGCACGCCGCGGCTGCCGCATCCAGACTCGCGCCGGAGCTGAGCGTCACCGTTGCGGACACATTGACCGTCACTCCGGTCGCTGCAACGACTGTGACCTCAGCTCCGACCGGTCGGAGCTCCTCAATGTATGCCGCGACCGCCGAAACCGTCTCTGCCGCCGCCGGCTGCATATTGCTATCCGCAAGGATCACCTTCACGGTCCCCGCGCCGTCCCAGACGCGTATCACCCGCGCCGCGCCGACGCCGGGCATCTCCGACGCCCACTGCCGGTACTGGTAGGCATTCCCACTGGTTGCCGGCTCCCGGAGTGCCGTATAAAGCCGCTCTGTCAGTGCCGCCGAGGTCTCATCATCCGTGCCGCCGGAGGCAGCCCCCGCGACGAAGGATTTGAGCCCCGGCACGACAAACTTTGTCCGCACGATCTGCCCCTCCGCGACGTTATAAGCGGTCCCTGCAGCCGATGCAGTCAGGCTCCCGCTGCCGGATGCGTCTGCGTCGTCCTCAGCCGCCGTCAGCGTCACATCCTCATCCAGTGTAAATGACAGCCCGTCCTCGGTCAGGAACTCTGTCCCTGCAGGGATCACCGCCCCGGCGGTCCCCGTCAGTGTCACCGTTCCGGCGGCTTGCTCCCCATTTTTGCGATTCACGCCGAAAATGCCCGCCATCTTGTCCAGATAGCCTCCGCTGGTTTCATTGACATAAAACACGTCCGGCAGCGCGTCCATTGCCTTATAGAGCCGGTACATCTCATTCACAGCGGGAGCCAGAACGTCATAGAGAAAGCTCCCTTCGCCCGTCATCAGGTCGGTGTTCAATTCGGACACGACCTGATCCCATATCGATTTCGGCGTCACATCCTCAAACATCCGTGTCCACCTCCAATGATCCGTAAATCGTGCGCACCATGCAGCTCACGTGCAGAGAGGAGCCGGAGAACTCCACGGAGATCTCCGACACGCTCGTAACATAGCGGCTGACGCGCAGACAATCCTGCACACAGCGCGCCGCCACCGCCTGCTTGAGCAGGTCGGTGTATGCACGTCCGATGAGCTCCTGACTGTCCAGACCGTAATTGCGTGAGTAGATCGCGCAGGAAAAGCGCGGCGTATGCAGCGCCTTCCAGCACCACACTGCAACGGCGTCCTTTCCGGTAACATAAACCGGCTCTCCGCCGCGGAAAACCGGTTTGTTCTTTTCAAAGTCCCATTTGACTTCCTTCGCGAGCGGCAAAGTCTCCTGCCGCTGCGCTGCCGAGACCGCAGCCGGAAAAATGCTCACAGCCTGACCTCCTTGCTGAGTATATAAAACGTCTGCTGGTCCGGCGTGAGCATAAGCAGCTGATCTCCTGCGGAGAACGCCGCCGACGCGCGCCGCACCTGCGCCCGCAGGCTGCCGCCGGTCGCCGTCAGCAGCGCGCTCTCTCCGATCGGCGCGATGGCAAGCGCACCGGCAACATCGGAGAGCACCACGCTCCCCGAATCACCCGCCAGCAGCGCCGGATCGCACCACAGACGCCCCTCATCCTGCCGCTGCTGTGTCCCGCATACGTCTACCACAAGCGGATCGACCTGCAGCACGGTCCCAAGATATATCCTGAGCGCGCCGGCGGCAGCACGCTCGGCGCCCACCCTGCCCAGCGTGTCCACGATCTGAGCATAAGCATTCTCTGAGTCGTTCACCTTTGTGCCTCCCTTCAAGCGCTCGCGGCGGTCTTTGCCTCAGCCTCGCTGATCAGATCCTTCAGACTGATCTGGATCTTCGTCCGCCAGACCCCGCGGTCCCATGTGTGGGCGTCGCTCAGGATATAAAAGAGCCCGTAGGTCCTCGTGACCGGCTCCTCGACCACCACCGTGTTCCCGGTGAGCAGCCGCAGATTGCCGAGGCACTCGCAGGTCAGCGTGGTCTGGAGCCCGTTGTCCGTCAAAAGCTGCCGGGCCTGCGCCGCCGGGTCATCCTTGCCGCCGGCAGAGATCGCGCGCTGAAATACGCCGTAAAGAGCCTGCGAGTCGGTATCCTCCACGGTGTCCTGCAGCTTTCCGTCGGCACTGTAGATCCTGACGCGGTTTACGAGCCCGGTGCCGACGTCCCGCGACTTGATGCTCAGCAGATTCGCGCCGGGGCTCAGGAGCAGCGATTCCCGACTCAGCACCTTTTCGACCACATCCAGATTCTGCCCGCGGAACCGGAGCTGGTACTTCACGCCGGTCTTTGCCGACGCCAGCTCGTACGCCGTCTTGATAATGGTGTAATAATCCCCCGGCAGAAAGTTCTGGCTGACCGGGGTCCCCGTCTCCGCAATGCTGCCGCACCGGAACCCGCACTCGTCAGCCAGAGCGCGGACGACCGCCTCCGGCGTTGCGTTTTCCACCTTGCGGTAAGTCTCATTTTTCCGAAGATAGAGTCCCCAGTCGTAGGCTACGTTGTCGGCGTCCGTGCCGGCTGTGTCTACGCTGTGGTCGAGCACCAAGCCGGAAAACACCCGGTCGCCGTCAACGTCAAGGTCCACCGTCGAGCCCGTCTCACAGCTTACCTGCGGCTGGCGCGCATCCCGGTCTGTGCGGAGCAGGGAGAAGCTGAGCTGGCGGCTGACGGTCTTATAATCCCCGCTCCACGTGATCCTCCGCGCGAGCGCGGAGATCTCCGTGGTCTCATATCCGATTGTGGAAAAAAGCTGAAATCCCATGGTCCCGTCCTCACGCCTCCAGCGTCGTTGTCGTGTTCTTGCTCGGATGCTTCGATTTCCAAGCGCGTGCATCCGCTTTGATCTGCTCAACGCTCAGCGGTGGATCCGGCTGCTTGGCAGGCGTCCGCGGACGCACGGTGTCCAGTGTCGCACGGTCCGGTATGAGGATCACCTGTCCCGGCGTGACCAAATTGACGTTGTTAAGGTCGTTATAAGCCGCCAGCCAGTAGCAGCGCGTGCCGTCGCCATAAAAGCGCTCGCAGATGGTCCAGAGGCAGTCTCCCTCCTGCACGACATAGCTGATATCACCGCTCCCGGCGGCGTCCTGATCGTCCTCTCTTTCCAGATTCTCATCCTCGCCGGAAACGACGCTCGCCGCCTGAAGATAGCGGTATTTCTTCATCGTGAGCGTGCAGTAGACGTCGTTTGTGCCGTCCTCCTCGGCAAAGCGCAGATTGCTCAGGAGCACCGGCACATCGACCGGCGTGCCGGAGATGATATAGCGGACGACATTGCCGTCGCGGATCCAGTTTTCGAGCGTTGCAACGATCGCATAAGGGGTCCTCCAGCTCGCCGACGCATACGCCGCCGGTCGCGCCGGCAGCCAGAAAGATAGGTCCCGGCTGAAGAGCGTCTCAGCCCCCGGAAGATTTGCCTGACTGCCGTCCGCCATGTCCAGCGTGAGCACGCTGCGCCCGGTCTCGACCGCAAAGCCCTCCGGCGTTACCGGGAGGCGCAGCTCCTCGTCCGTGTCGCTGTTTAAGAAAATAAAGGTCCTGAGCACATCATCACCCCATATTCTGCGCCGTGCGGCTGATTCTCGCAGCCAGTGCGGACGCGATGGCGTCGATATCGCTCTCACTGCGGACGTGGACCTCATTCCCGCTGATCACGACCTTCACGCCGTCGGCATAGTTCCGCGCCTCCGACGCCGTCAAAAGCATCTCGCCCTCGTGCGCAAGGATCGGGAAGTTGTCGCGCGGGATCACGTGCTGCCCCATAGCGCGCGAGGCGGAGGGAGCCATCGTCTTCGCGTAGCTATAATAGTCCGCATCCGACATCAGGATGTTGGTCACATCCTGCTCCATTGCAGTCCCTCCGCCGCTTTTGTAGCCGTTGCGCCCCTTCTCCATCGCTTTGGAGTACGCCCATGCCTCCGCATAGCTGTCGAGGGTCGCCACGATGCTCGCAACGCCCTCCGCGGTCTGGATCGCCGCGAGATCCCACTCCGCCATGAGCTCATTTGTTGTGTCCGCCTCTTTTGCAAGCGCTTCCGCCTGATCGTAAATGCTGCTGATCTTGGCGCCGGCTGTCATCCGGTCGGACTCGTCCGCGGTCTGATACTCCTCCAGCGCCGCAAGATAGTCCGTTCGGAGCTCATCGATCTTGTCCTGCGTGCCCTGATCCAGATCCAGCTGCGCTTCCTGTCCGCCGAAAATGCCGTTCATGACGTCGCGGTACAGCGCGTCCTGCAGGTTGGCTTTGTCTGCCTGCGCCGCGCCGATGACGCTATAAGCCTCCTCCATCACCGGGTTGTCCTGATACCAAGTGTTCATGGTCTCCAGACCGCCCTTGCGGATGCCGTTGTAGGCCTCGCCCATCACGTTCTGGAGCTCTTGTACAAGGCCCTCGTTGGTGCTGAGCGCGCCGGTGTAGGTCCGGCTCTGCTCGATCATCATACCGCCGTACTTCGCAGCCAAGCTGGACAGGATCGCCGCAGAAGCGTCCGCGCCGCTCAGCTCTCCGGAGCCCATCATCGCCGCAGCCTCGTCCTCACTGATGCCGTAGTACATAGCCAGCATCTCGGTCGGATTGATCTTATAGTTGAGCAGAGACCGGGTAAACATGGAGGAATAAGTCTCCGTGTCGCCGATCTTGCCCAGTAGAGAAGCAAGCCCCTCGATTCCGCTGACGTCCAGATTCAGCGCGGAGCCGGCGTCGCCGAGGATCTGAAGGTTTCCGAACACGTCCTTGCCGGTGCTGCGGTACACGGCGAGGTTCTGCGCGATGCCGGTCAGATCGTCGTAAACATAGGGCGTGATCTTGGCAAGTTCCCGGATATTGTCCAGCAGCGTCGCAGCGGCGCTGCTGCTGCCGAGCAGAGCAGAGAAAGAGATCTGATTCTGCTCCCGCGTCGCGGCGCTGGCGGTGCCGGTCTCCAGCGCCGAGCCGGTCAGCTCGGTGACATTTGAGATCAACTCATCGCGGTGGCTCCGGAACGCCTCGTCCTCGGACTCCGCCTGCGACGCCAGCCCGGAGATCAGCCCGGACGCCGCCCCGACCACAGCACCGATCGCCACGCCGACGCCGCCGCCGAGCGCGCCGACCGCCGCGCCGGACGCGGCGCCGCTGAGGATCCCAGTCAGCAGCCCCGCATCCGTAGAGCCAAGCGCGCTGTTCAGATAATAGCTGCCGAGTTCCGTCACCGCACCGCCGAGCTGCTTTGCAAGACCGGACGCTGCTGCGGCAGCGCCGCTCAGCGCGCCGCCGGAGCCGCCGGAGCCGCTGCCGCCTCCGCCGTCTTCCAGCTTGCGCATCTCGTTCTGAAGCTCGCGGATCTCCTTGCGGGTATCGGACGAGGCGCTGCGGAAGTCGTTGAGCTGGTCGGTGAGCGTTTTCACCTTCAGATTCGCGTCGTCCAGCTTTGCCTTGTTCGTCTCATCGGCGCTCTCCTTGTAGGCATTCGCCGCCTCCCGCGCGGCCTTCTTCGCCGCGGCAAGCTGCGTCTGGAGCCCCGCATAGTTCTTATTGAGTGCCTCGTTTCTTGTCTTCAGCGCATCGACCTTACCGGAGAGCGACGCCAGTTCCTTTTCAAGCGCCTCACCGGAGCGTTTTACCGCGGAGAAGCCGGCAGACGTCTGGTCAACCAGCTTCAGCACGATGGACGCATCTGCCATCTTCATTCCCCCTTTTGGGAACAGCCGCGGAGATCACCGCCGCGGCTGCAATTCGTTTTCCAGAGCGGCCATGGCATGCACGAGCACCTTCTCGCCTTCCGGGAGACTGTAATACTCGGACGGCTTCCAGCCCTTCCGCCGGAACAACCAGAAGGCGAGATTCAGCTCAGCGTCCCGGTCGCTCTGGATCAGTTTTTTATTTCTCGGACATAGCTGCCGCGGTAGCCGTTAAGCTCATCGATGGCGAGGACAAGGCGCGTGATCTCACCGGGCAGCAGATGATGCTTGAGCACGTCGCTCAGTGTGACGTCGCCTCTGGCGATGTCCTCCTCGCTCGGCTCCAGCCGGTCGAAGTCCGTGCAGGACGCGAGGATGACCTGCAGCGGGGCGTCGTCGCCCTCAAGCTGCCGGAGCTGCTGCGCCTTCGACCACGGCAGCGCCCGCAGCGTCAGCACAAAAGGCTTCCCGTCCGTGCTGAGGCGCGGAAGCTCGACCTTCTTTGTCGGAAGGCTTTTGGAGACATCCTCCGATCCAAGGAGCCGGTCCAGAATTTCGCTCATTTTGCCCTCCTCAGCCCTGTGTCACGCGGTCGAGGAAATCGAAGCGCGTGAACGTGAAGGGCATCGTCACCTTGCCCGGCGTACCCGACGCCGCGTCCATCAGCGTGTACTCGTCAAACGAGCAGTTGTAGAGTGCGAGCCGCTCCGCGCCGTAGGCATCCGGATCGGCGAGCTTGCCGACGATCGTGTGGCGGACGTCCACGCCGGACTGCACCTGATCCAGATCGTCCACAAAAAGCGTGTAGATATGCTGGAACTCGATGCTGCCGGTCCCCTTGGTGCCAGTGACCTTGCTGTCGATTGCCGACTGACCGCACATACTGATGTCACTTTTCTGCTTGCTGACCTTTGCCTGAAAGCTGGAAAGCCCGGCAACCAAAACGCCGTCCACCCAGACTTCTGCAAAGTCTCCATTCATCACTCTCGATGCTGCTTCTGCCATTTTCCGCCCCTCCTTACAGGCTGATCGTCAGCGAGACGTCCTCAATGGCGTCCAGCGGACGGATGCTACCGCAGTAGAACACGCTTGTCCCCGTGTTGCTCTCGCGGATCTGCTGCGTGCTGAGCTTTGCGACCTCCACGCCCTGACTGCGGAGATACGTCTTCGTCGCCTCAACGTCGATGTCCACGCTCCAGCCCTCGTCAATGAGCTCGGTGTCCTCCATCGTCTGGAGATAGCTCCGGATCGCTGCCAGCAGCACGATCTTGTTGTCGTAGGTGTTCGGCCGCAGACCGATATAGCTGTCCGTGATGAGCTGCCGCAGATCCTCGTCGATCAGATCCACGATCCCGACGATCTTGATCTTCTTCATCTCGTCTCCGACGAGGTCCGACGTGGTCGTGAGCGAGTTGACGGCGCGCGCCAGTCGGACGCGGGTGCCGTCATACCAAGTGCAGAGCTTACCGGCGGCGATGGCGGCGTCCAGCTCCGCGGTCGTCTTGCGCGTGCAGTCGGTCAGCTCGGCAAGCGGCGCATAGGTCGCGCTGATATTCAGCGGCGTCCCGGCGAGCAAGCCGGCGATGCGGCTGCAATAGGCTGCCGTCGTGACCGCGCTGCTCCCCTTTTTGAGCCCCTCGCCGGCGAAGTTGATGATCGCCTTGTCGTCGCCGACATAGTTTGGCAGGACGGCAACGCAGTGCGCACCGGCGTTCGCGCGCTGGGTCTTGACCCACGTTGCGATCGTCGCGCATTCCGCCGCGCTGACGTCCGCCGGACCGCAGAGGACGTCGAATTTCTGCGTAGCCGCCCATGCAAGTGCATTGGCGAGCTTTGCGTTCGTGCTGTCGTCGATGACATAGAGCAGCACCTTTGCCGGGGCGTTGATGTAGCCCATAAAGCACTGCTCGATCTGTGCCTTGTTGGTCTCGCTGAGCGTCACCGTGGCGTTGCCGCTGGTCTCGCTGGGGATGTCCGAGGCGCTCAGCAGTGTGTAGCTCTTGCCGCCCAGCACGCTGTCGCGCAGGATTAGCAGCACGACCCGCTGGTCGATCCTGCTGACCGCCGCCTGCGCCGCTGCGGTGAAGACGATGTCGAGCTTCGGCATTGTCAGATTCATTGGTTTGCAAACCTCCTCATTGTGTTTTCCGGAAGGCGACCGTCTCCATCAGAGGATTGTCGTCTCCGTTTTTCTCCTGAAGCTCCTCGCGGGACATTGCCAGCGTCAGCGTCACCTGAATTTTGGCATAGTCCAGTCCCGTTTCGGGGATCTCAACGCCCCCGACCTTCGGGCAGCGCGAAGCGGTGTCCGAATCGAACACGCGGATATACCCCGGCGCGAACAGCGTAAGGATCTTCATCGCGCGGAGATAGAGCGCATCGGAGTCGCTGTCATGACGCTCGTCCGTTTGGACGAACGTCAAGATCTCAAGCCGGAAACGCAGCTCCAGAATATTCATCCCCGCCGTCGCTGCGCTCACGGCGGCGCAGCTCACATAGCTGCTCGGCCGCTCGAAGCGCAGCGGGACCGTATTCTTATAGACCGGCTCGCCGGGAAACGCCTCCTGCAGGAGCCCCTCCACTGCGTCCCGGATCTTGACCGGTGTGATCATGTTTCTCCACCCCCTTTCTCAATCTGCTCGGCGACGGCTCTGGCAGCCGCTTCAGCCAGCTCCCCCGCCATTGCCTCCGCCTGCTGCCGCGCCGCGGCATAAAAGCCCCTGCCGGGCACGTAACCCTGCCGGATGCGCGGCACGTAGCGGCTCGCCCCGCCGCCCGGAGAGCGGATCGCGTGCCCGCTCTCCAGATAGTTCGTGATCGCGCCCGGCGTGTTTCCCCGAACAGCGCCGGCGGCGCTCTCCACCGCGCGCACGGCGGCATACCCGCCGCGGCTGCCGAAATAGCTCTGCTGCCATCCGGCGATCCTGCCCTGCCGGTCGTTGAGCCGCGAGCCGATCTCCCCGCGGACGGCGGACAGCAGCTGCGGAGCCTGCGCCTCCAGAAAGCTCCGCTTGATCTCCGGGATACGGGCAGCCGCCTCGTCCAGCGCCCGCAGCCGCTCCGAAAAGGCGGTGAAATCCAGCTCCTGACTCACAGATCTGCCGCCCTTTCGATCTCGTACTCGTTTTTCCAGCTATCCAGAACGTGTCCGAGCAGCACGTGCCAGACCTCATCGCCGACCCGGACGAGCGAACCCGGCGTCAGCGTCACGCACTTCGGCGTCACAAGCACATAATCCAGCGTATTGACCGCCAGCGGCGTGAGCTGTTCGTGCCCGACGTATTTTTCCGTCAGAATGCCCGGAAAGCGCGGTCCCGGCGCCGGCCGGTCGTAGTCCGCCATGCACTGCACCGTGCTCACGCGGGCGCAGTGCAGCGTGTCGTAGAGCGGATTGACCGGGACGATCGCCGTCAGGAAGCAGTGCTCCCACGCGCCGCCGTTTTTCCACAGCAGGGCGTGATCCAGCGTCAGCGCCGGTCGGCGCCGGACCACGAAGCTGACGTCCCGCGCCCCGATGCCGACGCGGGAAAAGAGATTGCTCCGCTCCCCGACCGTCGCCTGCGCCCGGATCAGGTCGCCGCCCTTCCACGACCATGTGTCCGTCTCCTGCTCATAAGCAAGGGAGAGGATCCGCAGCTCGTCCCGGAGCGTCCCCGCGTTGATCTTCTGCTCCATTTGTCACTCCTCAGCCCGGTACTGTTCCGCTGCGGCGGCAATCCGCAGCTGGTTGACGAGCTGCCGCACGCCGGGCGGCAGTCCCTCGGTCTCCCCGGTCGTATCCGGGTGGTCGTGATAATAGAGCACCATTGCCTTCAGCGCCAGCTCATACAGCGGGCGGATCCCGTCGGTGCTCCCCCAAGCGCCGGCGGGCTCCGGGATGCCCCGCGACCGTAGATCGGCAGCCGCGGCGTATATCAGCTCCGTGAGCCGCATCTCATCCCCGCCGTCCAGCACGCAGTAGCGTCTTACCGACGCCAGCACTCCATCATCGACGATCATGGCGTGCCTCAGCTGGCGGTAACGGTAATAGCCTGCGTCGCGCCGGCGATGACGCCGCCCTCCGTATAAGCAATGGTGACGGACGTCGTACCGGCGGTGAGGCTGTCGCCGCCGATGACCGTGCAGCTGTTGGTCACGGTCTTGGTGGAGTTGTCCGTATAGGTCGCCGTCACGGTCATGCCCGTCTTCGCAAAGCTCTCGCCGGCGGTGTAGGCAGTCTTAGTCGGCGCCTTGGTGATCGCGATGGACTTCAGCACCGGGCTCGTCTCGCTCATCAGCGCGTAGACAAATGCGCCGGAGTCACGCAGCTGGTAGTCGTCGCGCATGGTTGCCTTGAACGCGGTCATATCCTGTTCGGCAAGATTGATGCTGCCGACGGTCGCCTCCGTCAGGCGGGTGATGGTCACGCTGCGGCGGTCGAAGCGCTCGACGCCCTCCTGAAGCGAACCGATAATGAAGGGGATCTTGCCGCTGACATTGCCCAGCGTGGCATTGTCCCAGACCTTGATCGGCACGCTGGTCGGACCGACACAGAGCATCATACGTGCCGGGGCGGTGGGATCCGGCTGAAGCAGCGGGCGGTCGTTATTGTCCTTCATCGTGATAAGGCGCAGCAGACCGCTGTCGTTGGTGTGGATCGTGGACACGGCGCGCAGCGCGGAGCCAAGCGTCGTGGTCAGGATCGTCAGGATGTCATCCAGCCCGGAAATGGATGTCGGCGTACCGGCAGTCGCCGTCGCAAAAGCCTTTTTGTTGATCGTGACGCGCCCCTCATCGGCAAGCCAGTTGATGACCAGCGTCGCGATGTTCTCATCGCTGTCCTCCAGCAGCTCGTTGCTGACCGGCAGATAGCCCGCGCGCTTTGCGATCGTATAGCTGATCTGTGCAAAGCTCGGCTGCTCCTGCGCAGGGATCGCCGCAGCCTCGGCGACCGTGGCAAAGCCGCTGAGCTGCTTGCGGGTCTTGTAGCTGCGCTTGCCGGAGTTGGTCGTGACCGGCGTGTTGGTGATGTAGGGCAGCACATTGTCCTGCGCTTCGATCAGGCTGTAGACGCGGTTGACAATGTCCTCCGGCACGGTGTAGCCGCCGTCTGCGGCGGTGCCCTCGGTGAGGCTCTTGCGGACGTCGGAAGCGAAGGACTTGACGCTGCTCTCCTTCAGTCCCTTCAGGGTGCCGGCGGAGTAGGTCTTCTCCAGCGCGTTCGGACCAAGACCGTGCAGGTCCTTCTGCTGCCCCGGCGCAGCCCCCTTCTCTTCCTCCGTGATCAGCGCCTCCACCTCGCCGATCTGGGTGTTCAGGCTGTCGATCAGCGCCTTCTGGGTGCGGTATTCCTCGCTGTCCAGCTTGTCCTCGCCGATCAGCGTCTTTGCGGCGGTGACGGCATTTGCCTTCTGATTCTTCAGGTCATAGAGTTTCTGCTTCAGATTCATGATTCGTGTTTCGCTCCTTTTCAGATTATTTCCAGCTCAAGCAGGGCCAGAGCTTTTGCTGACGGATCCTTCTCCCCCTCCGGAGGCTCCTGCGGCTGCTTATCCTCGCCGCCGTACTGCTTCACGACGCCCGCGGCGCGCTGCGCCGGGACTGCGACGAAACTGACCTCATAAGCGTCCTCCGCGCCGCAGAGATCCACGTGGCAGGTCTTGCCGTCGTACTCCGCGCCCGGTCGGTGCTCGCACCACGCTACGCGCTTATCCGCGCCGCAGACGCTGCAAACCGCCTTGCCGATCGCGCAGCCGACGCTGACTTCCCGCAGGATCCCGCCCTCGATGGCGGCGATCGCGCTCTCCGTCGCCGGCAGACGCAGCATATACGCCCGCAGGATCAGACGGCTGACGCCGTCCGCGCCCTGCTCCACGTCCGCGGCATAGATCCGCGCCGTCTGCCCGGCGGCGCTCCAGACGTGGTCCATGATCATTGTCCTGCCGACGAAAAGCGGTGCCAGCCCGCGCAGCGTCTCAGGCGGGAAGCGCTCAAAATCCCGGTCGACGCGGTCATCCGCCGCGCAGACCCGGAACGCGAAGACCTCCTCCTCGCTCAGCTCGCGCAGGCTCTGCGCGTTGATAAGCGGCAGCTCCTCGGCAAGCACGAGCGCCCTTCCGGTCACACTGCCGGCTTTCTTGATATCATTCACTGTTGTTACCGTCTCCCTTCCCAAAACGCTCAAGAGCGTCAAAATTACGCGAGACCAGGCGGATATTGCCGCCCTCCACGTCGGGCTCGTCCTCCTTCGCGAGGATGTCGTTGACCGAGTAAGCGCCGATCTCTCGCATAACGCGGTACCACTCGCCTCTCGTCTGGCTGTCGGCGCGCAGCTCAGCCATCATGTTCATCTGGAGCCAGAGCCCGTTCCGGCGCTCCGATGCCGTCAGCAGCTTATAACTGCCCTCCTGCTCGTACTGGACGACGGTCGGGTGCATCGAGTCCGTGACATAATCCAGACTGTTGGCTTCATTAGAGTTGTAGCTCTGCTTGCCGGCATAGAGCTTATGCAGCGGGACGCCGACGAAGCGGGCGAGATCCTCGACCGTGACCGCCTTGTTTTCTACGAACTGCGCATCGGCATGGCTCATGGCGAGCGGCTGGAACTTGAGCCCGTTGTCCATCACGGCGATGCGGAACGCATTGCCGGGGCCCCGGTGGATCTTGTCCCACTCCCGGCGGATGACGTCCTTGTAGCTTACCTTGCTGCCGTCCGGCAGCGTCAGCTCCGGCAGGCGGCTCAGGTCTCCGTCCGTGTAGAGGATGCCGGCGGGGTTGCCGCCGTTATCATAGACCGCGCGCTCATATTCGTCGCGGCTCGCCGCCACCGCCAGCGTCTGCGCCGCGTGGCGCAGCAGGCTGATCCCCTCGATGCCATTGGTGGAAAAGCCCTTGTAGTGCTCGATATCCTCGCCGTCCAGACAGTAGACGTCGCCCGTCTTGGGGTCTGCGGCGAGATAGCTCAGCTTTCCGGTACCGGGCTCGATCCACGGCTTGCAGCTCCCCGGCGGCAGCGGCAGGCGCTCGATCGTTCGTCCGTTTCCGTCCCGGTAGAGCCAGACATAGGCGTTGCCGAGCACAAGCCGCTGGTACTCCACGAGCTTTTTAAAGCCGTAAGGCGTCATAGCCTCGTTCGGCCGCTCCCAAAGCACCTTGCCGAGATAGTGGTCCTCCACGTGCCGCCGGGTATTCGTGTCGATCACATACATCGGATACTTGCCGACGGAATCCGTCCGGAGATCGATCGCGCGGTAGAACGCCGAGACCTTCAGCGCGGCGTCCGCGCTCACCTCCGCGGTCTTGCCGGCGCATCCATGCACGAGCTCCCAGTTCAGCGCCGCATCAGAGGCGCTCTTGCGCCGCCGGAGCAGCGTCCGCATCCCCTTCGTCACCGCGTCAGCCATCCGCTGCGCCTCCCTTCGCGGCCAAGAGCCCCAGCGCCGCACAGCACACGCCGGCGCAGATAAATCCCGCCGGCATATACAGCAGCCCGGCGCCGAAGCTTATCAGCACCGCACCAAGCGCAAAGAGCACGGTCGGCAGGCTCGGTCGGGGCTTTGGTTTGGCTTTCTTCTTATCTTCCAATGGCAGCACATCCTTTCGGTGTTCGATTCGGACACGTCGGTCACAGGCTGAAGGTGCCGGCGCGGATCGCGTCGGCGAGCGTCGGGCTGCTCCGGCGGACCAGCGCGCGGGAGAGCGCGTTCATGAGCGCCGCAGCCGGGTCAATGCGCTCCGTGTCGTTCCGGTGCTTTTTGCTGAGCTTGATGTCGCCGAAGTTGTTGACGACCTCGACCGCGTTTGCAAAGCACCATATCAGCAGCGGGTTTTCCTCGACGACGATCCTGCCGCTGAGCAGCAGCTCGCGGAAGGTCTTGCAGGCGAGATTCTGCCCGGCGCAGGTCTGCGCGATCTCGACGCAGAAATCGTCGTTGTTCCGCGCCTCGCAGAGCCGGATCGCGAGGTCGGTCGCGTTATGCCCGTCGTAGTCCACCTCCAGCAGCCGCCATGCGTGCTCCCGCTCCCCGGCGCATAGCCAGTTTTCCACATAGCTGTTGTCCGTCACGTCGCCGGGCGTCAGCGTGCAGTGCCCCGCCGCTGCCCATGACAGGTACGGGACGTGGTCGCTGTGCTCATGCTCCGCGGCGCGGTTTTCCGGCATAAAGCCGTGTCCCTTGAGCGCTATGCGGCCGTCGTCGAGCAGAAACACGGCGCCGACGCCGCTGAGGTCGATCCGCTTGCCGAGGTCGAAGCCGCCCCAGCACTCCCGGCCATCCGTCAGCGCCGCAAACTCGTCCGGCGGGATCTGCGCGTCTCGCAGCAGCTTCATGCATCGCTCGTCCAGATAGCGGTTGACGCTGCCGCTCTGCCACTGGCACATGCGGCGTGTCAGAAACCGGCGGATCTTATAGGCGTCGCCGCTGTCATAGGCTGCGGCGTGCTCCTGCTCGATCTCGCGGAGCAGCACGGCGGAATAATCCGTCGGATAGCGCAGGCAGGGATTGCTCCACGCCCACTTTGTGCGGTCGTGCGGATCCTCGCCCTGCGGCAGCTCGCGGATCATCACAAAATAGTTGTCGTTTCGGACCTCGCCGTCCAGAATGCGCTTCGCGTAGTTTTCCTCCGCGAAGCAGGGCTTGCTCTGCGCGTCGTCGCCGGCGGTCGTGATCACGTCCAGCAGCGGCTGCGCGCGTTTGCCGAAGGAGTCCACCGCGACGTCGCGGATCTCGCTCGTTGGGTGGGCATGGTACTCGTCGATGACGAAATAGGTCGGCGCGCCGGAGTCTTTGTTTTTCGTATCCCGGCTCAGGGCGCGCATATAGCCGCCGTACTTCCGGTTTACCACCGGATTGCTCCGCGGGATAACGAGCCGGGAGGCGATCTCCGGCGAGCGCTGCATGATCTTTTTTGCATCGCCGAAGACGCGCATGGCCTGCGTCCGGTCCACGGCGGCGCACTCGACCTCCGGCTCCTGCTCCCAGCGTGCGAGCTCCGGGTGATAGGGTGGATAGATCACGTCCGCGCACATGTGATAGCCGCACTGCCCGGACTTTTCCGTCGACTTGAAGTTTCCTCTCCCGCGTTTGTTGTAGGTCACGGTGAAGCGCCGGGCGCCGGTCTCCGCGTTCACCCAGCCGTAAACGCAGCTGAGGTCAAAGATCTGCCAGGGCTGGAGTCGGATCGGCTGCCCCGCCTCCGGACCGCGGATCTGGATGCAGAACTCAAACCAGCGGATGACCCGGTCGGCGCGCGTCTCGTCGAAGACATACGGGAAGTCTTCGGTGTTCTGGCGCTTCAGGTCGTCCAAATGCCGCTGACACGCCTTGATCTCATACGGACAGCACTGCGCGCGGAGCTTCCCCCGCGTCACCTGCTTTGCATAGACGGCAGCCGGGTGATGGAGTCCCGTCGGTCTCGCCCCGGATCTTGCTTTCAGTTCAGCCGCGGTCCTCACCTCCAAATGCAAAGAGCCGAGGCGAGCAAACGCGCACTGCGTTTCCCGGCCCCGGCCCCTTTGCGGCTCCTGCCTGTCTTTCAATCCCCGAACATATCGTCCGTCGGTCTCTCCTCTGCCGCCGCGGACGCCTTTTTCCGAGCGAGCGCCACACGGCCGCTCGGCGTCAGCCCAAGCTCTCTGGCATAGGAGAGCAGCGTAGCTCCAGCCGCGCGTCGACGTTGTCGCGGATATCCTTTGCCGCGGAGTCGTTCATCAGCCGGACGCAGAGGTCGTTCATCGCGCACCGCCGGCTCAGCATGGAGCAGAACAGCGCCAGCGTGTCCGCATCCAGCGCGTCCAGAATGGCATAGCCCTCCATCTTGTGCAGGATCTGCTGCCAGTAGCGCTTGGCGGCTGTGTCCTTTGCCAAGCTCTTCGGCGGGCGCTGCGGATCCAGAGCCCGCAGCGGCATGGTCTCCCGCTCCGCCTGCTCCCGCGCCGCGATCTCTCCCTGCGTGAGGTGCTTCTCGATATTCTCAAGGCTCTTCGCCTGCCTTGCCACATTATCACCTCCGTCGGTTCCGGTTCTCTGCCAGATGCCGGCGTCGCCGCCGGCACCCGCAGGAGGAAAAGGAAAGAGAATGAGACGGGCGCCCCTCTGGTCAAGGGCACCCGGCACAGAACCGGAAAACATCGCCGTAGCAAACCGCCGCAGTCCAAAACTCCCAAAGGGGAATATTTCTCGCATTTGAGAGCGCCCGGGGTTTCGCACCGCGACCGCCAAAACTTTTCGATGCCGGGGGGGTCCGGGCGCGCGGACTGGAACGCGCCAGTCCGGGCGCGCCGGCACGTGGGCGCCCTGCCGCACGTCGGCGCGCAGACGTAGCATCAGCAGCTAAAACGCACTCACTTTCGCACGCTTTTCCTCCGCCTGTTCCGCCGCCGTTTTGCGGTCATGGCAGGTCTTGCAGAGGCTTTGCAGGTTGCCCGGATTCGTAAACCGCAGCCAGTCTCCGCG
>CAVCTM010000003.1:0-65832 GCA_963605115.1 Pseudobutyrivibrio sp.
ACAACGTCGGCACCTGCTACCGCTGCCATAACGACGTCGAGCCGCTCATCTCCGCCCAGTGGTTCGTGAAGATGCAGCCGCTCGTGAAGGAAGCCATCCGCACCGTCCGCGACGGCGAGGTGAAGTTCGTTCCCGAACGCTTCACCAAGACCTATATGAACTGGATGGAGAACTGCCACGACTGGTGCATCTCCCGCCAGCTCTGGTGGGGCCACCAGATCCCGGCATGGTACTGCGCCGACTGCGGCCACATCACCGTCAGCCGCACGGACGCCTGCCAGTGTGAAAAGTGCGGCAGCCGAAACATCACACGCGAGGAGGACGTGCTCGACACGTGGTTTTCCAGCGCGCTCTGGCCCTTCTCCACGCTCGGCTGGCCCGACAAGACCGAGGAACTGGACTACTGGTACCCCACGAGCGTGCTCGTGACGGGCTACGATATCATCTTCTTCTGGGTCGCGCGCATGATCTTCTCCGGCATGGAGCAGATGAAGCAGCATCCGTTCGACACCGTGTTCATCCACGGCATCGTGCGCGACAGCCTCGGCAGAAAGATGAGCAAGTCGCTCGGCAACGGCATCGACCCGCTTGAGATGGCGGAAAAATACGGCGCGGATGCCCTGCGCTTCAACCTCATCACCGGCAACAGCCCCGGCAACGATATGCGCTTTTACACCGAAAAGTGCGAGGCGATGCGCAATTTCTGCAACAAGATCTGGAACGCGAGCCGCTTCGTCATGATGAACCTCACGGTGGAGGAAAACGTCCTGCCCGCCCGCCTTGAACTGGAGGACAAGTGGATCCTCAGCAAGCTGAACGACACCGTGAAGGCGGTCTGCGAGAACCTCGACAAATACGAGCTCGGCGTCGCCGCCGCGAAGATCTACGACTTCATCTGGGACGATTTCTGCGACTGGTATATCGAGCTCACGAAGCCGCGTCTTCAGGGCGAGGACGCGCAGGCGAAGCTCGGCGCGCAGCACGTGCTGCTCTATGTCCTGACGGACATTCTGAAGCTGCTGCACCCGTTCATGCCCTTCATCACGGAGGAGATCTGGCAGGCGCTGCCCCACGAGGGCGAGGCGCTCATCGCCGCGGAATACCCGAAGCATCGCGCCGACCTCTGCTTTGCCGAGGACGAGGCGAACTTCGAGATGGTCATGGAGGCGATCCGCGCCGTCCGCGCCCGCCGCGCGGAGATGAACGTGCCGCCCTCCCGCCGCAGCCACCTCATCATCGCGACGGACGCGCCCGCCGCGTTTGAAAGCGGCGCGGCGTATATCCGCAAGCTCGCTTACGCCGAGACCGTTCAGATTACGGACGCCGCCCCGGAGGATACCGCGGGTATGGTCTCCGTCGTCACCGGACGCGCCAGAATGTTCATGCCGATGGCGGACCTCGTCGATTTTGAAAAAGAGCGCGCCCGCATCGCGAAGGAGCTTGCGAACGCGGAAAAACAGCTCGCCGGACAGAACGCCAAGCTCGCGAACGAAAACTTCGTCGCCCGCGCCCCGGAAGCGGTCGTGAACGCCGAGCGCGAGAAAAAAGCCAAGCTCGAAGCGCTGATCGAAAACCTGAACGAGAGTCTGAAGAATCTGGGCTGACAAACAAAATACCGACCGCCGCTGCATTTTTTGCAGCGGCGGTTTTGTTTTGACAAATTATCAAAAAACCGACATTCGGCTTTTGATATGTGGACGATTTTGCAGTTTTAATCGTGCAAAATGCCCTCGGCGGCTTGAAAACCGGATGAAAATTTGGTAAGCTTGCAGAGAAATGCTGCCGAGGACGGAAAGATGGAAAAAAAGAGCTTTTCAATAAAATACCGCGTTCTGGTCTGGGTGTTTGCCCTCCTGCTCCCGCTTGTGGCGCTCGTCGGCGTAAATGCGGTGCTTCAAGTGAGGAAAACCTATGACCAGCTCCGCACCAGCGAGGGGACGAGCCTGCGGCTGCTCGTCTCCCAGCTCGAAACGGAAACGCGCGAGGTGGAGGAATACCTCTACGACCTTGTGCTTCAAAACCGCGGCTTCCGCTCTATGGCAGGGGAAGAGAACGAAACGGAGCTTTATGCGCAGGCTTACGAGGTGCTGGAGGGCGCGGACAACCTTTTCCGCACGAAGCGGGATCTCTCCTTTCTTATCCTTTACAGTGAAGCGGGCGAGTATTATGCATACCGCGACAACGACCTTTCCTATCTCCCGCTCGCCGACCGGACTCATCTCCGGGAAGCCGCGGAGCGGCGTTTCCTGCGCTTTTTTCTTCAGAAAAACGGGCGCCGGCGGAGCTGGTTCACCGTGCAGATCGCAGAACGCTGGTTCCTCTGCCGTTCGGTCAGCTATCAGGGCATGTACTGCGCGGCGCTTTTTGATCTTCCGCCGGTCGCGGCGCGGCTGACGGAGCAGATGGGGGAGGACTGCTTCCTCGTTTTCCGGGACGGCGACGCAGTGCTGACGGAATTTCCGCTTGAGGACGCGGATTGGTCGGCGAGGTTGCTCCGCCTCGGCGGAAGAAAATATGCGGTGCTCGGCGAGTCGCTCTGCGGCATGGAGCTGACATATCTCTATCCTTATGATGGACTGAGCGGCGGCGCCGGCGCCTCGCTCGCGCTGGTGCTCGCAGTCACAGCGGCAGTGCTTCTTGCCATCGCTATATTTTATATCCAGCTCCGACGGGACTTTTTCCGTCCGCTGGATGACCTCGTGGAAACCATGCGCCGCATCCGCGACGGTGAAACGGACGCGCTGCCGGAGAGCGGGGAGACCTGCGACGAGTTCCGTGAGGTCGACCGCACCTTTGACCAGATGCTCAGCCAGATCCGGAATCTGAAGATCGAGCACTATGAGAAGGAGCTGCGCACCCAGCGCGCGGAAATGAGCTTTCTTCAGGCGCAGATCCGCCCGCACTTTTATCTGAACTGCCTCAAGGTGATCTATGCCCTTGCCCAGCAGGAGCGCTACGCGGAGATCAAGACCTGCATCCTGCTCGTCTCCCGCCACCTCCGCTATGCGCTCGGCGTCCGCAGCGACACGGTCACGCTGCACGAGGAGCTGGAAATGTGCGAGAACTACGTTCACCTTTGCGGTGTGATGAGCGATGTGGAGCCGCGCCTGACGGCGGAGGTCGACGAGGGACTTCAGCGCTTTGCCATCCCGCCGGTCAGCCTGCTCTCGCTCATGGAAAACAGCATCCGCATCAATCTTGCGCCGGACCGTGAGCTCATCATCCGCATTCGGGCGCGCTGCATCCGGACGGAGGAGAGCAGGGTCCTGTGCCTGAGCGTGCAGGATAATGGGAGCGGCTTTACCGAGGAGCAGCTTGCGTGGTTCAACGGGGAGGCGTGGCAGGAAAACGCTTCGACCCATGTCGGTCTGCAAAATGTTGCGCGGCGTTTCCGCATCCTGTACGGCGAGGAGTTTTCCATGGCGTTTTTCAACCGCGGCGGTGCGGTCATTGAGCTTTATCTGCCCATGCAACAGGGAGAGGAGGGAGAACATGCGGACATTGCTGATCGTTGACGACCAGAAGACCGTGGTAGACGGTCTGCTGCGCTCCGTCGACTGGAGCGCGGCGGGCATTGACCTCGCGCTCGGTGCAAACAGTGCTGCCGCGGCGCGCGCTGTCCTGTCGGAGCGGCGCGTCGATGTGCTGCTCTGCGATATCGAGATGCCGGTGGAAAACGGGCTGAGCCTCGTCACGTGGATGCGCGCGCAGGGGATGGAGACGAAGTGTATTTTTCTGACAGCCCATGCGGAGTTTGCTTACGCCCAGAAGTCCGTGAGTCTCGGCGCCTTCGATTACGTTGTCCAGCCCGCGCCTTACACGGAGATCCGGGAGACGGTCGCCCGCGCGGTGGCATCCCTGCGGGGCGACGCACGCCGGCACATTCCGGAGGAGGCTCCGCAGCCGCCGCAGACGCAGCCTGCACCGGAGCCTTGGAGCCCGGAGCTGGGGCTGCTGGAGAGCGCGGAGCGCGAGCTGAAGGACCGCTGCGCCTCCGGCGAGGACCATGCCGCCTGCGCCGCGGCGATCTTCAGCCATCTTCTTACTGCGATCCGGGAGCGAAGCGGGGATCCCGACGCTTTCTGGCGGGAAACGCTTGTCGATTCGGAGAGCTATGACCTCTACCGCGAGGGCTCCCGTTCGATCGAGCACACGATGCGTCTCGTGCGCCTCTGCGAGCAGCGGCTCAGCGGCCGCGAGCCGCGGCAGGAGCGGGACGTCGTTGAGGAGGTCATCCGCTATATCGACGAAAATCTCGACCGCGAGCTCCACCGGCGGGATCTCGCCGATCTCGTGTATCTGAACCCGGATTATCTGAACCGGCTCTTCAAAAAGCAGACCGGGAAAACGCTGAAGGAATTTATTATCGAGCGCAAGATGGCGGAGGCAAAAAAGATCCTCCAGCTCACACGGCTCCCGGTCAGCCTCGTGGCGGCGAAAGTCGGTTACGACAATTTTTCCCACTTTTCCTATGCCTATAAAAAAGTGACGGGACAGAGCCCGCTCGAAAGCCGCAACGCCTATCAGCGCGGTGCGGCGGGAGGGGAGACATGAAAAGAAAGATCTGGCTGCCGCTTGCGCTTGCGGCGGTCTGCATTGCGGGTGCGGCGCTGCTCTTCGCGTTCCGTCCGGTTCCGGCAAGCAAGGAAACACCCGCACTGCCGACGGTCCGCATCCTGACGCTCGGCGAGTGCTCCGATGCGGCGCTGGAGCGCGTTTCCGCGGCGCTCAGCGAGCGGACCGCCGCCGCGGTCGGCTGCCGCGTGGAGCTGTGCATGGTCCGCCCGGACGAATACGACGGTCGTATCAGCGATCTGCTGCTGGAAAACGAGTTCGCCGATATCTTCGTTTGCCGCGGCAGGTCGACGCTGAGCGAGCTGATGGACGGCAGCTATATCTACCGGCTGGACCGCTATCTGGAGGACCGGCCCGCGCTGCTTGAGGCTGTGCCGGACGCGGCAGACTGGTCCGCAGTTCAAAAAAACGGCTATACCTATGCGATCCCCTTTGCAAATGGCGGCACGGCGGCGTGGGGGTTCGTGATGCGCGCGGACGAGGCAGATGCGCTCGGCATCGACGCCGCGGGGATCCGGACGCTGGACGCGCTTGAGAATGTGCTCCTGCGCGTTCGCGACGACAGACCGGAGCTGATCCCGGTCGTCTCCGATTACGGGAACATGCAGACCTTTGGTGACCACAGGCTTATCTGCGGAGGCGCAGGCTGTCTGGAAACGCCGGAGGGTGCCGCCGTTATCACGGAGTTGCCGGAGTTTGCCGCGCGCTGCGCCGTTTTCCGGCGCTGGCAGGAAGAAGGACTTATTATGCAGAACGCACCGTTCAACAAGGCGGGCTGCGCGGAGTGGCTTGGAAGCGGGCTGGCATTCGGCGCGTTCGTGCGGCTGGACGCGCTCACGCTGCGCTCGCTGGAATACGAGGCGGGAACTGCGCTGGTATGTGCGGAGCTGGCGGAGCCCTATTGGGCGGAAAACGGGGAGGAATTGTCCTTCGGGGTCTATGCTTATGCGGAGGACCCCGCGCTCTGCCTGCGCGTGCTGGAGCTTATTTATACCGATCCGGAAACGCGCAGAATGTGCGTTTATGGGGAGGAGAAAGCGGACTATATCCTCGCGGCGGACGGCGCTGCCCTGCCGCTCACCGATGTGCAGGGCGGACGTTATGTCAGCTGGTGCTGGCCGCTGCGTGCCGAGCTCCCTGCGCCGATGCGCGCGGTGGAAACGGCTCTCGCCGGCGAAAACGTAAGGCGGAGCACCGTCTATTTTGACACCGCCGCTGTCCGGAGCGAGGCGTATCAATGCGGAGAAATCGCGGAAAAGTATTTTGAGGCGCTCTGCGCCGGGATGCTGGATCCGGAGGAGGGAATCGCCAGAATGGACACGGAGCTTCAAAGCGCCGGTGTCGCCGCCGTGCGCGAGGAGCTGGACCGCCAGATCGCCGGCGGCGGATAATGCGGTGCCGATCGCCGCTTGAAACGGGACCGGGTGCAAAAAAACGCACCCGGTCCCGCTTTGATTTTTGTCGTGTTTGCACAAGGCAAAAGGTCTGGTTTTCCAAAAATCCGAAAGGGCCGACCGGCTTTTCGGAAAAAAGGACGGGCAAGTCGTCGCATTTTCGCAAAAAAGAGCGCGGTGAATTGGTAGAGATACGAAAAGGAAAATTGTATAATATAGCCAGCTTGAATCAAAAAACAGGGGACTCGCTTGTGCAAAACGGGCGAGTGAGAGGAGGAATGCTATATGCCGGACGGTGTGCTGCTTCAGGTGCGGGATATGTTCAAGCGCTTCGGCGTCACCGTTGCACTCAACCACATCTCCTTTGACGTGCGCCGCGGAGAGATCCTTGGTCTGATCGGGGAGAACGGGAGCGGAAAGAGCACCGTTTCCTCCATCATTGCAGGGATCCAGGGCGCAACGAGCGGGAATATGATCTACGACGGCGCGCCGTGGGCGCCGCAGTCGATGCTCGACGCCGAACGCGCCGGGATCACGATGATCGTACAGGAGGCGGGGACCATTCCGAGCATCACGGTCGCGGAGAATCTCCTTCTTGGTCACGAGGGGGCGTTTTTGACCGGTCCCTTCGTAAGTCATGCCAAGATGGTCCGCGCCGCGGACGCGCTGCTCGATTCCCTTGGGATCGAGGAGATCCGCGGGGATATGACAACGTGGAAGCTCGATATCCAGAGCCGAAAGCTCGTGGAGGTCGCCAAGGCCATGCACTGGAAGCCGCGGCTTTTCATCGTGGACGAGACGACGACGGCGCTGTCCCAGCGGGGACGCACGCTGCTCTACGACCTGATGAAGCGGCTCACTGCGGAGGGCAGTTCCGTGCTTTTCATCTCTCACGACCTTGACGAGTTGATGGAGCAGTGTGACCGCCTGACCGTTCTGCGTGACGGCGTTATCGTCGGCACACTGGAAAAGGAGCGGTTTGAAAGCGGCACCATCAAGCAGATGATGGTCGGCCGCGAGCTGAAGGACAACTATTACCGGACCGACGAGGACGGCTTCGGCGAGGAGGTCGTGCTCCGCGCCGACTGCATCACTACGATGCGGGACCTGCTCTGCGTTTCGCTGGAGCTCCACCGAGGCGAGATCCTCGGCATCGGCGGACTCAGCGACTGCGGCATGCATCGGCTGGGCAAGGCGCTGTTCGGCGCGGAGGAGGTCCTGGACGGCAAGGTCCGCGTCGGCGGCGCGCTCATCCGCAGCACGCGGACGGCGATCGCAAACCGCATGGGCTACCTCTCCAAAGACCGCGATACGGAGTCGCTCTGGCTCGCCGCGTCCATCCTCGACAACATCAAGAGCACCGGCTACCGCATAAACCGACTGTTCGGACCGTTCATCTCCTTCCGAAAGGAGAAGCGCTATACCGACAGGCAGATCCGCGATCTTTCCATCAAGTGTGCCTCGTGCTACCACGCGGTGGATACGCTCTCCGGCGGCAACAAGCAGAAGGTCGCCATGGGAAAGTGGCTCGCCGCGGACGCGGAGATCCTTATCCTCGACTGCCCGACCCGCGGCGTGGATGTCGGCGTGAAGGCGGCAATCTACAAGCTGATCTATGAGATGAAAAAGGCGGGGAAGAGCATTATCCTCATCAGCGAGGAGCTCCCGGAGCTCATCGGAATGAGCGACCGCATCCTCATTATGCGCGACGGCGGTATCGTTCACGAGACTCTGCGGAGCGAGCACCCGAACGAGAGTCAGCTTATCCAGTACATGCTTTGAAAGGAGGCGGCGAGAATGAAGCAGAAGATATCGCGGCTCGCGGAAAACCGCTGGCTGCAAACGATCCTTCCCATCCTTTGCCTCGCTGCGATCGTGGCGATCTTTGCCGCCGCGACAAAGGGGCGCTTTGTGACGAAGGTCAATCTGAATATGATCCTGGATCAGGCGCTCATCGTCGGCGTCGTGGCGACCGGCGCAAGCTATATCTTCGCCACCGGCAACGTCAATATCGCGATGGGATCCTCTACGGCGCTCACCGCCGCGGTCTGCGCCCTCTGCTTTGAAAAGACCCAGTCCGCGCCGCTGATGTTCGCCGCAGCGATCGCGACGGGCGTCGCGATCATGGCGATCTGTGCGCTGCTCTCCACACTGCTGCGCGTCTCGGTCATCCATGTGACGATCGTGATGATGGTCCTGCTCACCGCACTTCAGGAGGAGGTGCTCGACGGCAGCACGCTGAGCCTGCCCTACAGCCTGACGAGCGCGATGCACGCGCACCACGTGCCCTATATCATCTTCGGCGTTTTTGTACTCGTCACGGTGATCGCATTCCATTTCACGAGTCTCGGCAGAAGCCTTCGCGCGGTCGGGTCCAACGGGAAATGCGCGCATCTGACCGGGATTTTCTGGGACAGATATGTTCTGATTGCCTTTCTCGTGGCGGGCGTCGGCGCGGGAGCCGGCGCGCTGCTGACTATGATCCGCTCCGGCTCCGTCGGCGTGACGACCTGCGCCACAATGAATATGGATGTCATGCTCGCCATCGTGCTCGGCGGCATGCCGATCTCCGGCGGCAGCAAGTCGCGCGCTTATGCCGCGGTCATCGGCTCCCTGACCGTCACAGCGCTGAACAACGGTCTGCTCATGGTGGGTGTCGGCACCTCCATCGTGCAGGGCGTGCGCGGCGTGGTGTTCCTGCTTCTGGTTCTTGCGGGCAGCAAACGCAGCCAGCTGCTGCCTGCCCGTGAAGGATAAAAAAACAGCAAAGAGAGAAACAAAAAACAGGAGGAAACAACGAATGAAAAAGCTACTGTGCCTGCTCCTCGCGCTCGTTATGGTGTTTTCCCTCGCAGCCTGCGGCGGAAAAACAGAGCCCCCCGATCCGACGAAGACTCCCGAACAGACTGCCGCTCCCGCCGGCGAGACCACGCCCGCCCCGGATGAGAACGGCGGGGAGGAAGTGAAGCTGGAACCCTATAAGATCGCCGTCGCCTTTACCCAGATCAACGCGACCGCGCTCGCCCAGCAGGAGTATCTCAAGACTTACGTTGCCCCTGCCTTCAATGTGGAATTTATGTTCTCCGAGGCGGTGGACAGCGCGGAGGTCGCCATGACCTTCATCGAAAATGCCTATGCCGCCGGCTGTCAGGCGATCATGAATTTCCAGAACAGCTCCGTGGAGCAGATCAACGCCAAAGCCAACGAGCTCGGCATGTACATCATCAGCAACGCGCCTCCCGCCGAGAACGACGACCTTCCCTATGTTGTCGGCAGCATGCGTATTCCCGTCAGCGGCGTCGCTGCGGCGTTCAAGGAAATGGTAAAGCATTTCACGGCGGACGGCAATGCCCACAATGTCGTCATCATCTCCGCCGGCGCCGGTCTCGGCAATGCACAGCACTATGAGAGCACGGTTTCCATTCTCGAAGCGCTTCAGGAGGCTTACGGGCTGACCTACGCCGATGAGATCGAGAACCTCGCATCTTCCCGCGGCATGGTCGAGGTGGAGACCGGAACGGATATGAAGATCCTGATCTATCCCGGTTATCCCAACGCCGATACCTATGTTTCCGGTCTCTCCGCCGAGCTCCAGACCGGCATTTATGATATCGTCCTCGGCTGCAATCAGGCTACCGCAAAATTCGCTGTCGCCATCGACGAGGTCGAGCGCGCCTACAACACGGATATCAAGGTCGGCTATGTCTCCTCCAGCGTTGACGAGGCGACGATTGCTACCGTGAAAACGCTGGACGTCAACGGAAATCCGAGCGTCGATTCCGTGATCGTCAATCCGGGCAACGTTCTGGTC
Source organism: Pseudobutyrivibrio sp. (assembly GCA_963605115.1). Lineage (GTDB taxonomy): Bacteria > Bacillota > Clostridia > Oscillospirales > Oscillospiraceae > SVKR01. The sequence goes on from CAVCTM010000003.1 coordinate 9,781, forward strand.
GGCGGCATGTTCGCTGTGCTCCACAACGCGCTGAGCGGCTATAAGGACGCCATGCGCACGGACGGCAAGGGAACCGTGTTCTACATCCCGCTCTGGCTCGCTCCCGATGCGGAGACCTATCTGAAGCTGACCGAGCTCAACAGCGACGCGGACAAGCTCGAAATGAGCATGGAGGATATTCAGAGCATTCTCTGTGTCTACCACCCGGATGTCACGGCGCAGTCGCTTCAGGAGACGATCGAGACTCTGACGGCGGACAGTGTTCTTGCTGCGCGCGGAATGGAATAAACCGTCCTCACCCACCGAATGCACCCGGTCCGCGCCGTTTTCGGCGCGGACCGGGAAGCGAACCAAAGCCGGAGGTAAGAATAATGCAGAAAAACAAGACCTCAAAACTGAAGAGCGTTCTGATCACGGCGGCATTTCCGGTCATCATGCTGATCCTGATGGATATCCTGTGCCTGATCGTGCAAGGGCGCCGCATTTTTGTGACGGTGCTGGACGTACAGAACTTTGTGCGCGCGACGAGCATCGCCGCCTGCACCGCCCTCGCGCTCTCGCTGAACCTCAGCAACGGCAGGTTTGACCTCTCGCTGGGCGCGCAGCGGCTTGCCGCGGCGATCCTCGGCGGAAATCTGGCAATCCGGCTCGGTCTCGGCGGCCTCGGCGTTCTGGCATTTGCCATTGTGTTCGGGCTCGTTCTCGGCGGTGTGGTCGGACTCATTTTTGTCATTTTCCGAACGCCCGCCATGGTCCTCGGCGTCGGCATGGCGCTCATTTATGAGTGCGTCGCCTTTGTCGGCTCCGGTTCCAAGGGGCTCCAGCTCTATGCTGCGCCCAATGTCCGCAATCTCTCCAACATGTATCTTTGCATCACGGTCCTTCTGCTGGTGCTTGCAGTGTTTCTTGTGCTCATCAAATACACCCGCTTCGGCTATCACATGCGTGCCATCGGCGGCTCGCAGCGCATTGCCCACAACAGCGGCATCAACATCTTTCGCCATGCGGTCTGCTGCTACACGCTGGCGGGCGGCGCGATCGGCTGCGCCGGCGTTTTTGAGGCAGCCTACAGCGGCTCTATGGACGCGGCGATGGGGATGACGAGCAATGCCGTCGTCATGACGAACTGCTTTCCGATGTATCTCGGCAAATATTTGAGCCGGTGGACCAATGAGGCTGTCGGCATTCTGGTCGCGGCAATGACGATCAAGCTGTTCCAGACCGGTCTATCCATTATGAAATATTCCATGACGGAGCAGCGGGTGTTCACGCTCGTGCTGTTCCTCGTGTTTCTGATCTTCCGTGCAAACGAGACCATTTTCCGCGACCGGCGGGCGCGGAAAGAGCGCATCGCGCTCGCCCGTGAGGTCCGCGAAAAGCGTGCGTCCGCCTGAGAGGGGAAGAGGGAAAATAAGATGGCAATAAAAAGACCCAATGTCGTTGTGATCATGACCGACCAGCAGCGCGCCGATCTGCGCGCGAGCGAGGGCTTTGCCTGCGACACGATGCCGTTTCTGGACCGTCTTGGGCGGAGCGGAACGGACTTCGGAAACGCCCACACCTCCATGCCAGTTTGCTGCCCTGCGCGCGTCAGCATGTTCACCGGACGCTATCCGAGCGCGCACCATGTGAAGACCAATCATAATCTTCAGGACGCATTTTTTACCGAGGATATGCTGGATGTCTTTCGCGGTGCGGGCTATCGCACGGCGCTTTGCGGAAAAAACCACTCCCACCGCGCCTCGGCAGACTTCGACTATGCCTATGAACTGATGCATGCGGCGGGTCACCGCGTCGACCGCAGCGCGTCGGAGACGGAACACGCCTTTGACGAGCATCTCGCCGCACTGCGGCAGGGGACGGAGATGAGTGCCTCGCCCTATCCCGTAGAATGCCAAGGTCCTTATCGCGCCGTCAGCAGGGCACTTGCATGGGCGGCTGAACCGTCCGAAAAGCCGTTTTTCCTTTGGCTGAGCTTCGCGGAGCCGCATAGCCCCTATCAGGTCCCGGAGCCCTACTTTTCCATGTTTGATAATGAACTCCCGCCGCCGGTCAGCTCGAAAGATGACCTTCCGCGCATGGGCTTTAAGTACCGCTGGCTGCGCGGTATGTGGGAGCAGGTCCTCCCGGATCTCGATGCGCAGCTCGTGCGTATGCGGAAAAACTACTGCGGTATGCTGCGCCTTATAGATGATCAGCTCGCCCGCTTCAGCGAGGGGCTGAAAAGCAGCGGTTTGCTGGACAACACGATCTTTGTCTATCTCTCCGACCATGGGGAATTCGCCGGGGAATACGGCCTGATGCGCAAAGGTCCCGGCGTCGGCGAGTTTTTGAGCAGGATCCCGTTGGTTTTTGCCGGACCGGGAATTCTGGCGCGCGGAAAGGTCAGAGGCGCAGCCTATGCTTCCATCACGGATGTGCTGCCCACGCTCTGCGAGCTGATCGGCGCACCCATCCCGCGCGGCGTACAGGGCAGAAGTCTCGCAAAGTTTCTGACGGACCCCGCGCAGGAGCAAACGCCGCGCGACAGCGCGTTTATCGAGCATGGCTTCGGCGGGGCTTATTATGACGAAAGCGATGCGCTCGATCCGCGCGCGGAGGGGGCTATCGGCAATCCCTATTCGATTTTTGACTGCCTGAACAGCTGGACCCAGTGCGGTTTCGAGCGCGGCATCCAAAAGGGTGAGTGGAAGCTCACACTCGATATGGAGGGGTCGCTGCGGCTTTATCACCTTCCGACAGACCCGGCGGAGCTCCGGGATCGGAGCAAGGACCCAGACTGCGCCGCGGCGCGCGCCGAGCTGACGGAGCAGCTCGCACTCTGGCTTATCCGGACCCAGGACCCGCTTCCGCTTCCGCGCCGCAGGTATGTTTACAAGGAGGAGAACATTTAATCTATGAGCAGGATCATCTATAATCCCTATCTTCCGATGGACGAATGCGTTCCCGATGCCGAACCCCACGTTTTTGGCGGCAGGGTCTACGTCTACGGCTCCCATGACCGCATAGACGGGCATGATTACTGCCTTGAGGACTATGTATGCTGGTCCGCGCCGGAGGACGATCCCTCGGACTGGCGGTATGAGGGCGTTATTTACCGGCGGACACAGGACCCGACAAATCCGGCGGGCGACCGCTATATGCAGGCGCCGGACGTCACGCAGGGACCGGACGGGCGCTTTTATCTCTATTACGTTCTCTCGGTGCCGCTCTGGAGCGAGCTCCAGATCTGCGTCGCGGTCTGCGACGAACCTGCGGGGCAATATGAATATCTCGGCGTCGTTTCCCATCCGGACGGCAGGAAGCTGGACACGCCGCTGCCCTTTGACCCCGCCGTTCTGACGGATGACGACGGCAGGGTGTATCTCTATTTCGGCTTCGCTCCCCATTTTCCCATGCGCGATCAGCCGATCCCGGAGACGCTGGGCGCTTACTGCGTGGAGCTGGAGCCGGATATGCTGACGCTGCGGGGCGAGTGCGTGAACATTCTGCCCGATTTTACCCACGCGGCAGGCACGGAGTATGAGGCGCACCCGTTTTTTGAGGCGGCGTCCATCCGGAAGATCGACGGGCACTATTATTTCGTCTACTGCTCGCGCGCGATGCATGAGCTCTGCTATGCCGTCAGCGACCGCCCGGACCGGGGCTTCCGCTTCGGCGGCGTGATCATCTCCAACGCGGATATCGGGTATCAGGGGCGCAGCACAGCGCATGCGCGCAATCAGGTCGCCAACATCCATGGCGGCATGGTGCGCTTCGGCGCGCAATGGTACATCTCCTACCATCGCCACACCCATGGCCGTCAGTTTTCCCGTCAGGGCTGCATGGAGCCGATCACGATCGCGCTGGACGGGTCGATCGCGCAGGTGGAGTGTACAAGCTTCGGACTGAGCGGCGGCTGCGCGCCGGCGCGCGGGACGGTCCCCGCATGGTGCGCCTGCAATCTTTACAAAGGGGACGGCGGCAGCTTCATTCCTTTCGGCGGAAACGGAGAGCGGACGGTCCGGGCGCCCTTTGTCACGGCTGAGGATGGCGGTATTGTGACAAATATCACGGATACATCCGTCATCGGCTGGCGCTATCTGCTTTTTGACGGCAATGAGAGCCTGCTGATGCTTACCGCCCGCGGCAGCTGCCGCGGAACGCTGAGGGTGTTTTTGGACGACAGCGACGGCGAGCCCGTCGGCAGTGTTTCTCTCGCGCTCGACGATCCGACGCGGTGGCACTGCATTCAGCTTCCGATCTATGCCATGCAGGGCAGGCATCCGCTGCGCCTTCGCTTTGATGGCGGTGGCAGCTGGGAGCTGCGCGAAGCCGCGATCCGGTGAGCGCGGCAGAATAAAAAACCCGCCGGCTGCCCCTTCGAGCTTGAGGGGGCAGCGGCGGGACTTGTTTGTTTTTCAGCGGCGGCGCTCCGCGGCGGCGGCAAGCCGCTCAAGGCGCGGCATCGCATACTCAAAAAAGCTGCGGTAAGCGCTGCAAAGATAGTTCCGTCCGAGCGTGCCGTCCGGAGCCTCCCGGTCGCGGCGGCAACCGCCGCGGCAGATCGGGTACCATCTGCATGCGCGGCAATCCGCGCAGACGGCGCAGGAGGATTCGATAAAGCCAAGCTCAAGGCGGCGGCGCGCGAGGTCCTCAAAGCTGTCTGTCCGCAGATTGCCGAGACGCCAGCGGTCCAGCGCGTAAAAATCACATGGGTAGACGCTGCCGTCAGCCTCGACAACGTGCTGCTCGGTGCAGCGTCCCAACATACCGCAGCTCTCCGGCGGCTCAAGCAGCAGCATGCCGACGAGATTTTCAAAATAACGGTTATGGACAGGCTCGCCGTGCGCAAGATCGTCGTACCAGCAGTCAAAGAGCTCCCTGAGAAATTTCGCGTACCGTCCCGGCGTCAGGGAGTAATCCTCGCCGCCGCGCGTCGTACCGAGCGGGTCGATGCAGGCAATATATTGCTGATGGTCCAGTCCATGCTCCCGGAAAAAACGGTAGACCTCGCGGGCGTGCTCCGCCGTCCGGCGGGTCACGACGGTGAGCGTGTTGAACTCCGCACCGGCGCTGCGCAGGAGGGCGATGCGCTCCATCACGGCGTCAAAGGTGCCGCGTCCGTCCGGACCTATGCGGTATCCGTCGTGGAGCTCGCGCGGACCGTCCAGCGAGATGCCGACGAGAAAGTGCTGCTCCGCGAGAAAACCAGCCCAAGCCTCATCCAGCAGGAGACCGTTTGTCTGGATCGCGAAGCTGAGCGGCAGAGCGCGCACATTGCAGCGCGAGGCAAGCGCGGCTGCATGCCGGAAAAAATCCAGCCCCGCGAGTGTCGGCTCTCCGCCCTGAAAAGCGATGGAGACGGGACCGTCGGCGTAAGCAAAGGTCTTACGTATCACGGTCTCCAGTGTTTCCGCTGTCATAAGACCGAAGGACGGCGTTTCGCGGCAGCGCATCTCGTCGGCATAAAAACAGTAGCGGCATCGGAGCTGGCAAAGACCGGAGGCGGGCTTGATCAAAAGCGAAACGGCAGGCAAGAGAGTCCCTCCCCATTCAAGGTTTTTCTGTGTCCATTATATTTCTTTCGCCGGAAAAAGCAAGAACGTTTTCCGGCGAGACAGAGAAGGAGAAAAAGATGAAAGCGATCATGGTGATGTTCGATTCCCTGCGGCGCGGTCTTCTGCCCTGCTATGGTGCGGAGGGACCGGAGCTGCCGAACTTCCGCCGCCTTGCGGAGCGGACGGCTGTTTTTGACAATGCCTATGTCTGTTCGCTGCCCTGCATGCCGGCGCGTAAGGAGCTCCACACCGGAAGACCGAATCTGCTCCACCGTTCGTGGGGTCCCATCGAGCCGTTTGAGGACTCCATGCCCGAACTCCTGCGTCGTGCAGGGGTCTACACCCACCTCGTTACTGACCATTTTCACTATCTTCAGGACGGCGGCGCGACCTACCATGAGCGGTATTCTTCGTGGGAGTGCTTCCGCGGGCAGGAAAACGACAAATGGGCTGTGCCCGCAATGCCGGAGGACGAAGAGACGGAAGTACATGTTTTCGGAACGGCGCAGATGGCGCCGCCGTTCCGAAAAACGCGCTTTGCCGCCGCACGCCAGAACGACGCCAACCGCGCCCGCCGCGCGGGGGAGGATGATTACCCGCAGAACCGCACTTTTGAAGCCGGTCTTGATTTCATTGAGCGCAGTGCGGAGCGGGACAACTGGTTCCTCCAGATCGAGACCTTTGATCCCCACGAGCCCTTCGACGCGCCCCGGAGCTTTGACCCGGACAGCGGATCGGGTCCCGACTGGCCGCCTTATGCGCCCGTCCGGGAGCCGGCGGAGACGGTGGAGCGCGTGCGGGATAAATACGCTGCGATGCTGCGCTTCTGCGATCGGAATCTTGGACGCATCCTCGACGCGATGGACCGGCATGACCTCTGGAAGGACACCATGCTGATCGGCAACACGGACCATGGCTTTTTCCTCGGCGAACATGCTTGGTGGGGAAAAGGTCCAATGCCGGACTATCAGGAGCTCGTTCATGTCCCGCTCTTTCTCTGGGACCCGCGCTGCGGGGCGCGGGGCGTTCGGCGGAGCGCATTGGTCCAGACGATCGATCTTGCACCGACGCTTCTGGAGTTTTTCGGTCAGCCGATCCCGCCGGATATGACGGGAAGGACGCTTGCAGCCGCCGTATCCGGCGATGCGCCGCTGCGCGAATATGCGCTGATGGGCTATTTCGGCTGCCCGCTCACGATCACGGACGGACGGTATCTGCTCATGCGGGCGGTAACGGATCCTGCACTGCCGGTTTATGAATACACACTGATGCCGACACATATGAACGCGCTGTTTTCCGTGGACGTGCTTCGTCGTGCGCAGCTCGCAGCGCCGTTCTCCTTTACGAAGGGCTGCCCTCTGCTGCGCATCCCTGCGGAGCGGATCTATCACGAGCGGAAGCTTACCGGGGACCTGCTCTTCGATCTGGCGTGCGATCCGGAACAGCGGGAGCCGCTCGACCTGCCTGACGTCCGGGACCGCCTGCTTGCTGCCATGAAGGTGGAGTTTGACAGGCTCGATGCGCCGCCGGAGCAATATGCGCGCTACGGTCTGCACCTTTGAGGCAAAAAATGGAATCACTGATTTTCTTTGCTGTAAGTCTTTTCGCAAGTCTGATCGGTGCGCTCTGCGGAATTGGCGGCGGCGTCATCATCAAGCCTGTGCTCGACCTGCTCGCGCTGGAGAGCGCCGCCGCGATCAGCTTTCTTTCGGGCTGTACGGTGCTTGCGATGAGCTGTTATTCCGTGCTCCACGCGTTCTTCACCGGAAGCGGGAGCGTGGATACAAGGCGCGGAACGCCGCTGGCGCTTGGCGCGGCGCTGGGCGGTCTGGCAGGAAACCGCCTGTTCGCGGCGGTGCAGGCGCTTGCCGCCGGACCGGAAACGGTCGGTGCGGTCCAGTCGCTCTGCCTTGCTGCCGTGACTGCGGGCGCGCTTGTGTGTACGCTCCTGCGCTGCCGTGTCAGGCTGCGCTGCGGCATCACCTGGGCACTCTGTGCGGCGGTCGGTCTCTTCCTCGGTATGATATCGAGCTTTCTGGGCATCGGCGGCGGTCCGATCAATTTGGCGGTGCTGTATCTGCTGTTCGGCATGAACGCCAAGGCTGCGGTGGCGAACAGCCTCTACATTATCCTGTTCGGGCAGGCGGCAAATCTTGCCGCATCGCTGCTGACCGGGAGCGTTCCACCCTTTCGCTGGGAAACGCTCTGCCTGATGGCTGCCGGAGGCATCGGCGGCGGTGTGATCGGACGCATGCTGGACCGCCGGCTGAGCGGGCGCAGCATCGAGGTGCTCTATCTTGTCTTGATGGTCGTGCTGATCGCGGTCAGTATCTGGAATTTTCTGCGCAGTGTGTTGTTTTGAGAGGAGCGTTCTGATTATGAGTCTTTTTATCGGCATTGATCTTGGCACCTCGGCGGCGAAGCTGCTGCTGACGGATGAGAGGGGCGTGGTCCGGAATATCGTCACGCGGGAATACCCCCTGCTCTTTCCGCACGACGGCTGGAGCGAGCAGGACCCGGCGGAGTGGCGGCGCGCCGTGTGGTCCGGGATCCCGGAGCTCCTGCGCGGTTTTGACGCATCCGAGGTCGCCGCCATCGGCGCGGCAGGTCAGATGCACGGCCTTGTGACGCTCGACGGGCAGGACCGCGTCCTTCGCCCGGCGATCCTGTGGAACGACGGCAGAACGGCGGAGCAGACCGCGTGGCTGAACGACACGGTCGGACGCGCGGCGCTGCTCGCACGCACCGGAAACATCGCCTTCGCCGGCTTCACCGCGCCGAAGCTGCTCTGGATGCGGAAGCACGAGCCGGAGCGTTTCGCGCGGATCGAAAAAATCATGCTGCCAAAGGATTATGTAAACTATTGTCTGACCGGCGTACACGCCAGTGATTTCTCAGATGCCTCCGGAACGCTGCTTCTTGACGTGGAGCATCGCCGCTGGAGTCCGGAGATGCTTGAACTCTGCGGTGTTTCCCTGCGGCAGATGCCGCGCCTTTGCGAGAGCTGGGAGGTGATCGGCACGCTGCTGCCCGGCGCTGCGGCGGAGCTTGGTCTTCCGCAGAGCGTGCACGTTGTGGCGGGCGCGGGGGACAACGCTGCGGCGGCGGTCGGCACCGGGACTGTGGGGGATGGCGGCTGCACGATCAGCCTTGGCACCTCCGGGACCATCTTCGTTTCCGCTGCTGCGTTCCGTGCCGACCATGCGGGCGCGCTGCATGCGTTCGCACACGCGGACGGCGGCTGGCACCTGATGGGCTGCATGCTCTCCGCGGCAAGCTGTTATCAATGGCTTTGCCGGAACATCCTCCGCACGGACGACTGTACCGGCGAGGAGGCGGCGGTCCGACCGGAGGATCTCGGAAGAAACCGGGTATTTTTCCTTCCGTACCTCATGGGTGAGCGGAGCCCGATCAACGACACCGCCGCGCGCGGCACGTTTATCGGCATGACGCTCGACACGGCGCGCGCCGATCTTGTGCAGGCGGTGCTGGAGGGCGTCGCTTTTGCGATGCGTGACAGCTGCGAGATCGCGCTCGGACAGGGCGTCACGATCGGCTCCGCTGTTCTCTGCGGCGGAGGGAGTCGGTCCGCGCTCTGGCGCAGGATCTTTGCAAACGTGCTCGGAATCCCGATCCTGCTCCCGAAAACGGAGCAGGGACCCGGCTTCGGGGCGGCAATGCTCGCCATGGTCGGCTGCGGCGTTTACCCGGACGTCCGTTCTGCCGCCGGCGCGCTGGTCTCCGTGAAACCTGCCGCCATGCCGGAGCCGGAGCTGACGGCGCGCTATGAGGCGGCTTATCGCCGCTTCCGGCTGATCTACCCCGCCTGCCGCACGCTTTTTCCGCGGCTGGCATTTGAGGAGGAGAAAAAATGAAACTTTATTCGGTGCTTGACCCCGAATTTTCGGCTTACGGTCAGATCGTCTCCGGTATGGAGGGAGCGGCGTCGGCGCTTGCGGACACGCTGCGGGGCTTGCCGCTTCCGGAGGGCGTGGAGTATGTTCCGGAGGATCCGCGTCTTCAGGATCATCCTGCCGCGGCGCAGCTTATGGAGCGCTGCTTCGGCGGACTTCCGGTCCAGCTTGGGCACTGCTGCGGTCACAACACGCGGCTGAACTGTCTGGAATATCACCGGAACTCGGAGTTCAATCTCGGTGCGGAGGACTTTATTCTCCTGCTCGCGCGGCGGGAGGAATTGGAAAACGGTATGCTGGATACCGCGCGTGTCCGTGCCTTCCGTGTTCCCGCCGGCGTTCTGGTCGAGCTCTATGCAACAACGCTGCACTATGCCCCCTGCGAGAGCGCGCCGCGGCGCGGCTTCCGTGTTCTCGTTGCGCTTCCGCGCGGAACAAATCTTCCGGCGCCGGCGCCGGAGCCGAAAACACCGGAGGACCGCTTCCGGACCGCCTGCAACAAGTGGCTGCTCGCCCATCCGGATTCTGACGAGGTGCACGGCGGCGCCGCCGTTGGGCTCGTGGGTGAGAATATCGATATCAAAGATCTATTCTGAATCAAAGGAGGACATCCTATGAACATCCCGGAAATCAGGCTCGGTCTCGTCGCGGTCTCCCGCGACTGTTTCCCCATCGCGCTCTCCGAGCGCCGGAGAAGCGCGGTCGCGGCGGCGTATGGACCCGGTCTTTATGTCTGTCCGGTCACGGTGGAAAATGAGTGCGATGCGCTTCGTGCGCTGGACGATCTGCACGCCGCCGGCTGCAATGCGCTTGCCGTTCTGCTCGGCAATTTCGGACCGGAAACACCGGAGACTCTGCTCGCTCAGCGCTTTGACGGACCTGTGCTTTACGCTGCCACCGCGGAAGGGGACGGCAATCTCATCGACGACCGCGGCGATGCTTACTGCGGTCTGCTCAACTGCTCCTATAATCTCGGACTTCGCCGCCTGCGCGCATTTATCCCCGAACAACCGGTCGGGACCGCCGCGGAGATCGCGGAGATGCTCCGCCGTTTTATTCCCGCGGCGCGTGCCGTCGTGGGGCTCAAAAGGCTGAAGATCATCTCCTTCGGTCCGCGGCCGCAGGACTTTTTCGCCTGCAATGCACCGATCCGCGGCCTTTACGAGCTGGGCGTGGAGATCGAGGAAAACTCCGAGCTTGACCTTCTTACTTCTTACCGTGCCCACGCGGATGACCCGCGCATTCCGGATGTCGCCGCCGACATGGAGGCGGAGATGGGGGAGGGACGGTTTTATCCAGACCTCTGCACGCGCATGGCGCAGTATGAGCTGACGCTGCTGGACTGGGCGGAGACCCACCGAGGCGCACGGGACTACATTGCGTTTGCAAACAAATGCTGGCCTGCATTTCCGGAGGCGTTTGGTTTTGAACCGTGTTATGTAAACTCAAGACTTGCTGCCCGCGGGATCCCCGTCGCCTGCGAGGTGGATATTTACGGCGCGCTGAGTGAATATATCGGCGCGTGCATAACCGGCGACGCCGTTACGCTGCTCGATATCAACAATACGGTCCCGGAGACGCTGTACCGGGAGGACATCGCCGGGAAATACCCTTATGCGCTCAGCGACACGTTTATGGCGTTCCACTGCGGCAATACGCCGAGCTGCAAGCTCTGCGACACGCGCGCCGTGAAATATCAGCTCATCCAGCACCGCCTGCTCGAACCGAAGGGCAGCGACCCGGACTTCACCCGCGGCACGCTTGAGGGCGACATCGCCGCCTCCGACGTGACGATCTTCCGTCTTCAGTGCGACAGCGAGGGCGTCCTGCGCGCCTACGCCGCCGAGGGCGAGATCCTGCCGGTGGCGACGCGGTCCTTCGGCGGGATCGGCGTTTTTGCCGTTCCGGAGATGGGGCGTTTTTACCGCCACGTGCTCATTGAAAAGCGTTTTCCTCACCATGGCGCGGTCGCATTCGCTCATTGCGGACAGGCGATCTTTGACCTGCTCCGTTATCTTGGGATCGGCGACGTGTCCTATAACCGACCGAAGGGAGCGCTCTATCCCTCGGAAAACCCGTTTGCATAAGATGGGCGGCGGATATCTCGGCGTGGAGCTCGGCTCCACGCGCATCAAAGCCACGCTGCTCGACGAGGCGTGCGCACCGGTTTCCTCCGGCGGATCCGTGTGGAAAAGCCGGTTTGAAAACGGGAACTGGACCTACCCGCTCGACGAGGCATGGAGCGGTCTGCGCGCCGCGCTCGGTGCGCTGGAGGGCAGGGAAACGGTCCGCGCGATGGGCGTTTCCGGCATGATGCATGGCTACCTCGCCTTTGACCGGAACTGGAACCTGCTGACGCCGTTCCGGACATGGCAGAACACGAGCACGGGACCTGCCGCACGGATGCTGACGGAGGCGCTCGGCGTCAATATCCCCCAGCGTTGGAGTGCGGCGCATCTCTATCAGGCGCTCCTGAACGGAGAGGAGCACGTTTTCCGCATTGCGCATCTTACCACGCTGGCAGGCTATGTCCACTTTAAGCTGACCGGTGTCAACGCGGTCGGCTTGGGGGAGGCGTCCGGCATGTTTCCCATCGACGGTGCGGCGATGGACTACGACGCGGCGCTCCTGGAAAGGTTCGATGCGCTCACGGAGGCATACGGTCTTCCGTGGAAGCTGCGCGAGCTGCTGCCGAAGCCGCTTCCGGCGGGGGCGGACGCAGGAGCACTGACGGCGGAGGGCAGCGCGCTCCTCGGCGGGCTGCTTCCGCCGGGGATCCCCCTTGCACCGCCGGAGGGGGACGCCGGGACCGGCATGACCGCGACGGATTCCCTCCTTCCGCGAACGGGAAACGTCTCCGCCGGGACCTCCATTTTCGCCATGGCGGTGCTGGAGCGCCCGCTGCGCGGGATCCACGGCGAGATCGACCTTGTTGCAACGCCGGAGGGTCTGCCGGCCGCAATGGTCCACTGCAACAACTGCACGCAGGACCTGAACGCATGGGCGGGACTCTTCTCTGAGGCGGCGGCGCTGTTTGGTGCGCTGCCGGAGACGGGAGAGCTTTTCAGCCGGCTCTATGAAAAAAGCCTTGAGGGAGATGCGGACTGCGGCGGCGTGCTTCTCTGTGGCTATGTCTCCGGCGAGAGCGTGACCGGGCTGGATGCCGGACGGCCTATGGTCCTGCGCCGCCCGGACGCGCGGCTGACGCTCGCCAATTTTCTGCGCGCCTCGCTCTATGCTTCAATCGCCGCGCTGAAGCTCGGCATGGATGTTCTCACCGCCGAAGGCGTGACGCTTGAGCTCCTGACGGCGCATGGCGGGCTGTTCAAAACGCCCGGCGTTGCCCAGCGCTATCTTGCCGCCGCCTGCGGTGTTCCGGTCGTCTGCCGCGCGAGCGCCGGCGAGGGCGGACCTTACGGTATGGCGCTGCTTGCCGCTTACCGCGCCGAACGCGCCGCGGGCGAGACGCTGACGGAGTTCCTGCACCGGCGAGCCTTTTCCGGCGAGACGCAGCGCACGGAGCTGCCGCGCGCGTCCGACGCCGCGGGCTTTGCGGTCTGGCTTGAGCAGCACTGCCGTCTGCTGGAGCTGGAGAGACGCGCAGCCCAGCTGCTCTGAGGAGGAGAGAAAACTATGCTGGAGAAGCTGAAAGAGGAGGTCTGCCGCGCAAACCTTCTGCTGCCACGGTTCGGACTCGTGCGCTTCACCTGGGGCAATGCTTCCGGGATCGACCGCGAGCGCGGTTTGGTCGTGATCAAGCCGAGCGGCGTGGAATATGAGCGGATGGAGCCGGAGGATATGGTCGTTGTCGATCTTGACGGAAGGACAGTCGAGGGACGCCTGCGTCCGAGTTCGGACACGCCTACCCACCTTGCGTTTTATATGACCTTTCCGGAGCTCGGCGGCATCGTCCATACGCACTCCCGCTGGGCGACGGCTTTCGCACAGGCGGGGCGGAGCATCCCTGCGCTCGGAACGACGCACGCCGACCATTTTCACGGCGAGGTCCCCTGCACCCGTGCGATGACACCGGAGGAGATCGCGGGGGAATATGAGCACGCCACCGGTCTCGTCATCGCGGAGACAGTCCGCGGCACGGCGACCGAGGTGCCTGCCGTTCTGGTGCGCAGCCATGGTCCGTTTACATGGGGCAGCAGCGCGGAGGAGGCTGCGGTGAATGCATCTGTACTGGAGGAGGTCGCATGCATGGCGTGGCGCACCCTCGCGATTAACCCAGCCGCCGCACCTATGCAGCGCGAGCTGCTGGACCGCCACTATCTGCGCAAGCACGGAAAAAATGCCTATTACGGCCAGACTTGAACTATCGCGAGCTTTCCGCCGCTGCAATTTTCGCAGCGGCGGTTTTGTTTTGACAAATTTTTCCGCATATTCCTGCTACCATCGGCATAGCGACTGCAAAAGGAGGCGATGAGCGCGTGAAGGTGTTTTCCGCGTATCAGAACGGGCGGCTCACGATCTATCTGACGGGGGAGCTGGACCACCATGAGGTGAAAAAATCCATGAGCGTGATCGAAAATCTGCTGGATGAATATATGCCGCGGGAGTGCGTGCTGGATCTCGGCTCGCTGAGCTTTATGGACTCGTCCGGCATTGCGCTGATCTTGAAGCTGCACCGGCGGCTTTCGGAGACGGGCGGCGGCGCATGGGTGGAAAACGCGGCGTCGCAGCCAGCCAAGGTGCTCTGCGCCGCGGGGATCGGGCGGATCGTGAAGATCGGCATCGCAAAGGAGGCACAGGAGGCGAGATGAAAAGCAGCAACTACATAAAGCTGGAATTTCCCGGAAAAAGCGCGAACGAGGGGCTCGCGCGCAGCGCTGTGGCGGCGTTTGCCGCCCAGCTGGACCCGACGATCGACGAGCTCGGCGACATCAAGACCGCCGTCAGCGAGGCGGTGACGAACGCGATCGTCCATGCTTATCCGAATCAGATCGGCACCGTATGGCTGCGCGTGCGGCTGCTTGGGGAGGAGTATCTGGAGATTACGGTGAAGGACAAGGGCCGCGGGATCGAGGACGTCGAGCGCGCCCGCCAGCCGCTCTTCACCACCGGCGGCGAGGACCGGAGCGGCATGGGCTTTACCATTATGGAGAGCTTCATGGACAAAATGCGCGTCAAAAGCGCGCCGGGCAAGGGCACGACCGTGACGCTGCTGCGCCGCATCCGAAGGAAGCGCGAGGCGTGACGGAGCGGCTGGACACCCCGGCGCTCATCGCGGCGTCCCAAGCCGGGGACGGCGAGGCGACGGCGCGGCTCGTGGAGGAGAACAGCGGGCTTATCTGGTCCGTGGCGCGGCGCTTTTTCGGGCGCGGCGCGGAGCCGGACGACCTCTACCAGCTCGGCTGCGTCGGCTTCCTGAAGGCGGTCGCCGGTTTCGATACGGCGTTCGGCACCCAGTTCTCCACCTATGCCGTGCCGAAGATCTCCGGCGAGATCCGCCGCTTTCTGCGCGACGACGGACCGGTGAAGGTCAGCCGCGGGCTGAAGGAGCAGGCACAGCGCATCCGCGCGGCGCGCTCTGCGCTGGAGCAGCGCCTCGGCAGGGAGCCTTATCTCAGCGAGATCGCGGCGGAGACCGGCATTTCGCCGGAGGATATCGCCGCCGCGGAGACTGCCGCCGGACCGACGGAATCGCTCCAGCGCGAGAGCGAGGACGGCTTCACGCTCGAACATGTCCTCGGCGATTACGGCGCGGAGGAGCGGCTCATCGAGCGCTTTGCGCTCTCCGAGGCGATCGACGCTCTCGGCGAGCGGGAGCGGAAGCTCATCTCCCTGCGCTTTTTCCACGGTCTCACGCAGGACAAAACCGCCCGCATCCTCGGCGTGTCGCAGGTGCAGGTCTCGCGTCTGGAGCGAAAGACGCTGGCGTTCCTGCGCGAAAAGCTCGGAGCGGGGGAGAACGGATAAAGCGGGGATCTCACCGATAAGGCGGAGCCCCCGCTTTCGTTTGCCTTGCCTTTCGCGGAAAAATAGAGTATAATGTCCCGGAAATCAAATTTTTTGGGAGACGCTATGGACAGCCAATTCAGAGAGAGATTTATCGCGGCGCGGCGCGCGCTCATCGTGTCGGAGTTCGCGTTTTTGAACCCGGAGCAGCGGAAGGCGGTCATGACCGTCGAGGGACCGCTCCTGCTGCTCGCCGGCGCGGGCAGCGGAAAGACGACGGTGCTCATCAACCGCATCGCGAACCTTGTGCGCTACGGAACGGCATCGGAGAGCGATTTCGTGCCGGAGAGCGCGACGGAGGCGGACATCGCCGTGATGGAGGCGGGGCCCTCCGCCGAAGCGCAGCGCATCGCCGCCGTCGACCCCGTGGAGCCGTGGCGCATCCTCGCCATCACGTTCACGAACAAGGCAGCCGGGGAGCTCAAGGAGCGCCTTTCACGGACGCTTGGTCCCGCGGCGGAGGATATCTGGGCGCAGACCTTCCACAGCGCCTGCGTCCGCATCCTGCGGCGCGACGCGGAGCGCCTCGGCTATTCCCGCTCCTTCACGATCTATGACACGGCGGACACCCAGTCCGTCGCAAAAAAGATCCTCCGCGAGATGGACCTCGACGAGAAGATGTTCCCTTACCGCTATGTTCTCTCCGTCATCAGCAAGGCGAAGGACGAGATGCTGACACCTGCGCAGCTGCTCGAACAGGCAAACAAGAGCTACGATGTCCGCAAAAGGCGCGTCGCGGAGGTGTATCAGGAGTATGAAAAGCGCCTGCGCGAGGCGGACGCGATGGATTTCGACGACCTCATCCTGAACACCGTGCGGCTGCTGCTGGAGCATGAGGACGTCCGCGCATTTTACCAGAAAAAGTTCCGCTATGTCCTCGTGGACGAGTATCAGGACACGAACCATCTGCAATATCTGCTCGCGAGCACGCTGGCGGGCGGCTATGAGAACCTCTGCGTCGTCGGCGACGATGACCAGAGCATCTATAAGTTCCGCGGCGCGACGATCCGCAACATCCTTGATTTTGAAAATGACTACAAAAACGCGCGGGTCATCAAGCTTGAACAGAATTACCGCTCCACCGCCCATATTCTGGAGGCGGCAAACGGCGTGATCCGCAACAACTCCGAGCGCCGCGCCAAAAAGCTCTGGACCGCGCAGGACGGCGGCGAGAAGCCCGTGCTCCACGTTTCTCCGAACGAGGACGAGGAGGCGCAGTTCGTTGCCGACAAAATTCTGGAGGATTTCTCCCGCGGCGAGCGCTGGAGCGACCACGCGGTGCTCTACCGCATGAACGCACAGTCGAACAAGCTGGAGTACGCCTTCAAGCGCCGCGGCATCCCTTACCGGATGTACGGCGGACTGAAGTTCTTTGACCGTGCCGAGGTCAAGGACGTGCTCGCTTACTTGAACGTCATCGCGAACCCGGCGGATGATCTGCGCTTAGCGCGCATCATCAACGTTCCCGCCCGCGGCATCGGCGTGACGACGGTGGAAAAGCTCGGTGAGATCGCCGCGCGCGAGGGGCGGAGCGCCTTCGCCGTCGCGGAGCACGCAGACGAATACCCGGAGCTCCAGCGCGCCGCCGCCAAGCTTCGGCTGTTCGCGGCGCTCATCGCGGAGCTGCGCGCCAGAAGCGCGGAGGTGCCGCTCGACGAGCTCTATGACGAGCTGATGGAGCGCACGGGCTATATCCGTGCGCTTCAGGAGAAGGACATCCCCGAAAACGAGGCGAAGATCGAGAACGTCAAGGAGCTGAAATCCAACATCCTGAGCTTTATCAAGGAGACCGGCGACGCCTCGCTCCACGGCTTCCTCGACGAGGTCGCGCTCTATACGGACCTCGACACGCTCGGCGCGGATGCCGACTGCGTTGTGATGATGACGATCCACTCGGCGAAGGGGCTGGAATTTCCGGTCGTGTTCCTCGTCGGCGCGGAGGAGGGGATCTTCCCTGGCATCCGCGCCATCGGAGAACCGGAGGAGATGGAGGAGGAGCGGCGGCTCTGCTATGTTGCGATCACGCGCGCGCAGCGGCGGCTTTATATCACCTGCGCCCAGCAGCGTATGCTTTTCGGCAGAACGAGCAACAACCGCGTCTCCCGCTTCGTGGAGGAGATCCCGCCGGAGCACCTCGACCGCGGCTATGTCCCGCGCGGCTATGGCTACAGCGACGCGCCCCGCGGCTTTGAAGGCTCCATCGGGCAAAAGCCGCGCCACACGCCGAGCCCCATCCGCCCGGTCATTACGCCCGCGAGCGCCAAGGCAGCGCCGCCCGCCTTCGCCCTCGGCGACCGCGTGGAGCACAAGAGCTTCGGACCCGGCAGGATCGTCGCCATGACCGCGATGGGCGGCGACCATCTCGTCGAGATCGAATTCGAGCGCGAGGGCGTCGGCAGAAAGCGCCTGATGCTGAAGGCGGCATCCAAACTGATGAACAAGTTATAAAAATAAGGAGAGATCCTGCCGGGGAACCGGCAGGGTCTCTCCATCGTTTTCAAAAAAAGCCTCGCTTAAGTTCGCTGCCGCAGCAGCGAATAGAGTTCAATCATTTTTCGGCGCGACACGTGCGTGCCGAAAAATACTCTGCGCGGAGGGAACGTGCTCGCCGCAAGGCGAGTGCGCTGAGCGGAGCGTTCCCCTTCAACCGAGAGCCCAGCGTAAGCGGGTCTTGGTTGATTTTTTTTAGCAATTCAGCAGCCAGACGGCGAAGTTGAGGTAGGCGGCAAAAATGAGCCAGACGGTATAGGGAATTTGCAGCTTGCCCGCGCCGGGGGCGCATTTTTCAAAGCTCACGAGCATCAGTATCACGAGGAAAATGAGGAAAATGAGCCAGAAAAAGCTCAGCAGCAGCGCGCCGAAGCGGAAGAAAAACACCGTCCAGAGAAAATTCACCACGAGCTGTGTGCAGTAAAGAAACAGCGCGTCGGTCCGGTCCGGCGACCCGCTCAGAAAAACGCGCGCGGCGGAAACGCCCATCAGGAGAAAGAGGATCCCCCAGACGACAGGAAATAACCACGACGGCGGCGAGAGCGGCGGGCGGATGAGCGTCGGGTCCTCCATCCGTCCTGCGTTCACGAGCGCGGACGCCCCGCCGACCGCGAGCGCGAGCGCGATCCAGAGGATATAGGTCAAAGCCTTTTTCGTTTTTGCGTTCAAAATTTCATCACCCGTCCAAAGTCTATGCAGTTTTTGGGACAGGTATTCTTTTTCTCAGCTCCGCAGCGTGCAGCCGAGCCTTTGCAGCTCCGCAAGCAGCCGACCGCGGTTTGCTTCGCTCATCGGAACGAGCGGGAGGCGAAGATCGCCGGAGCAGAGCCCAAGCGCATCCATCGCCGCCTTGACCGGAATGGGATTTGTCTCGACAAACAGGAGACGGAAAAGCTCCGAGAGCTTCGCCGCACGCTCCCGTGCCGCGGCAAAGTCTCCGCGCAGGCAGAGCTCACAGAGCCCGGCGATTTCCGCGGGCAGGAGGTTCGACGCCACGGAGATGACTCCGTGTGCGCCGAGCGCCATCATCGCCACGGTGTGGTCGTCGTTGCCGCTCCAGAGATTGAGCTCCCCGGCACACTCGGCGGCGACGCGCGCGATGAGCGAAAAATCTCCGCTCGCCTCCTTGACGCCGTTGATGTTTTCATGGCGGGCGAGCGCGCGGTAAGTCTCCGCCGTGAAGCCGAGCGCCGTCCGGCTCGGCACATTGTAGAGAACGACCGGCGCGTCGGAGGCGTCGGCAACGGCGGCGCAGTGGGCGACGATGCCCGCCTGCGTCGTCTTATTGTAATACGGCGGCGTCAGCAGCACGGCGTCTGCGCCGTGGAGCGCGGCGAAGCGGGCTTTTTTCACGCAGGCGGCAGTGTTGTTGCCGCCGACGCCGGCGATGACCTTCATCCTGCCTGCCGTGTGCTGAACGCAGAGATCCACGAGCTGCTCGTACTCGTGGATCTCTAACGTGGCGTTTTCTCCCGTCGTTCCGGCGACCGTGATCGCGGCAATGCCGTTTTCGGCTTGGAAGTCGAGGAGCTTTTTCATCTGTTCAAAGTCGATCCCATCTTTCGTAAACGGCGTCACAATGGCTGTGGATGCGCCGCGGAATATGGGCTGCTTCAAAATAACAAACGCCTCCTATTTGATTTTTCGGGGATGATTATCTGCGCTCGATATATCCCTTCGCGCAGAGCAGCTCGGCGAGCTCCACGCCGCCGCCCGCCGCGCCGCGCAGGGTGTTGTGGCTCAGGCAGACGAACTTGTAGTCATACTGTGTATCCTCACGCAGACGGCCGACGGAGATCGCCATGCCGCCTTCGAGCATGCGGTCGAGCTTTGTCTGTGGGCGGTTATCCTCGTCGAAGTAGTGCAGGAACTGCTTCGGCGCGCTGGGCAGCATAAGCTCCTGCGGCTCACCGCGGAAGGCGCGCCATGCCTCCAGAATTTCCTCTTTGGAGGGCTTTTTCTCAAAGCGCACGAACACGCAGGCAAGGTGACCGTTGCTGACCGGAACGCGGATGCACTGCGCCGTAATGGAGGGGGACGCCGCAGCGCCGATCGCGCCGTTTTCCAGCGTGCCCCAGACCTTCAGCGGCTCGCGCTCGCTCTTTTCCTCCTCGCCGCCGATATAGGGGATGACGTTATCGACCATCTCCGGCCACGTCTCAAAGGTTTTCCCCGCGCCGGAGATCGCCTGATAGGTGCAGACAAGGATGTCGGAAATACCGTATTTTTCCCGTAGGGGACTCAGCGCCGGAACGTAGCTCTGGATGGAGCAGTTGCTCTTGACCGCGATGAAGCCACGGGTCGTGCCGAGGCGCTTTTTCTGCTCCTCGATAACGGCGAGATGCTCCGGGTTGACCTCCGGAATGACCATCGGAACATCCGGCGTCCAGCGGTTGGCACTGTTGTTGGAGACGACGGGGCACTCCAGCTTTGCATACGCCTCCTCCAGCGCGAGCACGGCATCCTTCGGCATATCGACCGCGCAGAACACAAAGTCCACCTGCGCGGCGATCGCCGTCTTGTCCGCGTCCGCGTCCATCACGACGAGGTCCTTATATTTCTCCGGAAACGGCGTTTCGATCGCCCAGCGGCTCCGCGCCGCCTCCTCATACGTCTTGCCGGCGCTCTTTGCGCTTGCCGCAATGACCTTCAGCTCAAACCACGGGTGGTTTTCCACCAGCGAGATAAAGCGCTGACCGACCATGCCGGTGCCGCCGATGATGCCTACCTTGTATTTTTCCATGCTGTGTATCTTCCTTTCTGACCGGTGTTTCCTGACCGTTCTTACTTTATGCGCCGCCATGGAAAAACAGAACTTCCGACAAAGCTCTTGATTTGGCGACGGAATTCTACTATAATAAAATATCACGCGGCGTATTTTGCCGCTTTGGTGCTTTACAGTATAACATTCCTGAGAAAGAGCGTCAACGGTGTTTTTATGAAAAAACGATCGGCTGTTATCTTTATACTGGCGCTGTGCCTCGTTCTCGGCTGCACCGGTCTCGTTTCCGCCAAGCGGGGCGTTTACGTCAACGGCGGCGAGCTGATGGAGGGGGATCTGGCGCAGAGCTATGCCATCGGCGCAAACGGCACTGCGCTGCTCGGCACCGAGAGCGTCAAGGTCCTCACCGCCGCGGGCGTCACGTCGCTCGACGGCGCGGAGGAGGTTGGCGGGGGAGGACTCCGCTACGACGACGGCAACGTCCGCATCGCCGCACGCACCATCCGCGTCGGTCTGCGCTATACTTATTCCGAAAAGCGCGACAACGCAATGGAAGCGGCAAATCTGGAAAACGCCGTCGGCAGCGGTTATCAGTTCGGCTATTTCGACACTGACCGCAATTTTGTCCCCTACGAGGACGCCTTCACCGACGAGCGCCAGATCACGATGCGTCCCCTTGGGGACGGCAGCGGCATCGGCGTTTACATCACCGGGACGGACACACTGCTTTACAGCGTGGAGTCCACGGACGCGGAGAATTATCTCGCCGTTCACCCCGTGTCGGACGGCGCCGAGGCGGTCACATGGTTTGCGCAGAAGCGCTATTACGGCGACTTTGCCTACGCCGTGCTGGACCCGGAGGAGCCGAAGCTCACGGTCGTGAACAGCGTGGACATCGAGCGTTATGTCTCCGGCGTCTGTGCCGCGGAGATGGGCAGCAGCTTTCCGCTCGAAGCGCTGAAGGCGCAGGCGGTCGCCGCACGGACTTACGGTCAGAGCTATATCCAGAGCGAGGCGTATTTCGCGGACTTCGGCTTTGACGTGACGAACGATGACTATTGTCAGGTCTATTTCGGCTATACGGACGCCGAGCGCCTCGTCGCCGCCGCAGCGGAGACGGAAAACCAGTATCTCACCTATAAAAACCGCCTTATCAGCGCGCTCTATTTCGCCGCCGACGGCGGCTCCACGCTCGACAGCGAGGCTGTGTTCCCCAATCGGCTGGACTATCTCCGCGGCGTCACGGACCCCTATGAAGCGGCGGTGTGGACCCGCGGGGCTTACGGCCACCGCGTCGGTATGAGTCAGTGGGGCGCGAACGCGATGGCGCGGTATTACAACAAAGACTATAAGGATATTCTGGGCTTCTACTACACCGGTGTGGGGCTCAGCTATGGTGCGCTATGAAAAAATCTGATTTCTATTTCGATCTCCCGCAGGAGCTGATCGCCCAGACGCCGCTGGAGCGGCGCGACGGGTCACGGCTGCTCTGTCTCGATAAGCAGACCGGTGCGATGGAGCACCGCCACTTTTATGATCTGCCAGAATACCTGCGCCCCGGCGACTGCCTTGTGATGAATGATTCCCGCGTGCTGCCCGCGCGATTGATGGGTCACCGCGTTCCGGGCGGCGGCGTCTGCGAGGTGCTGCTGCTGACGGACAAGGGCGGCGGCGTCTGGGAGTGCCTCGTCCGTCCGGGCCGCAAGCTGCGCCCCGGCGCGGAGATCAGCTTCGGAAACGGCGAGCTGACCGCCACGGTGGAGGCGGAGATAGAGGGCGGAAACCGCCTCGTGCGCTTTCACTACGACGGCATTTTTCTCGAAGTGCTTGAACGCCTCGGCGAAATGCCGCTGCCGCCCTATATCAAGGAAAAGCTCGAAGATTCCGAGCGGTACCAGACCGTTTACTCCCGCGAGCTCGGCTCCGCCGCGGCGCCGACCGCCGGGCTGCACTTCACGCGCGAGCTGCTGGACAATATCGCCGCACAGGGCGTGAAGCTCGCGTATGTAACGCTCCATGTCGGGCTTGGCACCTTCCGTCCCGTGAAGGAGGACAATGTGCTCGACCACGAGATGCACTCGGAATTCTGCATGGTCCCGGAGGAGACGGCGCGGATCATCACGGAGACCAAGCGCGCCGGCGGCCGCATCATCTCCGTCGGCACGACCTCCTGCCGCACGCTGGAGAGCTTCGCAAACCCGGACGGCACCATGGACCCCCGTAGCGGCTGGACGAATATTTTTATCTATCCGGGCTATAAGTTCAAGTGCATCGACGCGCTCGTGACAAATTTCCACCTCCCGGAGAGCACGCTCATCATGCTCGTCTCCGCCTTAGCCGGAAGGGAAAACATCTTAAACGCCTACCGCACCGCCGTGGAGGAGCGCTACCGGTTTTTCTCGTTTGGCGATGCGATGCTCATTCATTGAAAAAACACTTTGAACACCAACACTGAGGTAAGCTAATGTTTCAACTCATCAAAAAAGAAGGTGCGGCGCGGCGCGGGGCTTATACTACGCCGCATGGCGTGATCCAGACGCCGGTGTTCATGAACGTCGGCACGCAGGCGGCGATCAAGGGCGGGCTCTCCGCCGGGGACTTGGAGCAGATCGGCACGCAGGTGGAGCTCAGCAACACCTACCACCTCCACGTCCGACCCGGCGACCGGCTCATCCGCGAGATGGGCGGTCTGCATAAATTCATGACATGGAGCGGTCCTATCCTGACGGATTCCGGCGGGTTTCAGGTCTTTTCCCTCGCCGTGCTGCGCAAGATCCGGGAAGAGGGCGTGTCCTTCAACTCCCACGTGGACGGGGCGAAGATCTTTATGGGACCGGAGGAGAGCATGCGGATCCAGTCCAATCTGGGCTCGGATATCGCCATGGCGTTCGACGAGTGCGTCAAGATCCCGTCGCCATACGAATATGTGAAAAAATCCTGCGAGCGCACGACGCGCTGGCTCGTTCGCTGCAAGGCGGCGCTTGCGGAGTATAACGCCGAGCCGGACGCCGTGAACCCAGGACAGGTGCTCTGGGGCATCAATCAGGGCGCGGTCTACCGCAACCTGCGCATCGAGCACATGCAGCGCATTGCGGAGCTGGACCTTCCGGGCTACGCCATCGGCGGGCTCGCGGTGGGGGAGACCCATCAGGAGATGTATGACACGATCGAGGCGGTGGAGGCTTACATGCCCGCCGACCGCCCGCGTTACCTCATGGGTGTCGGCACACCGAGCAATATCATCGAGTCCGTCGCCCGCGGCATCGACTTTTTCGACTGTGTTATGCCCTCCCGCAACGGCAGGCATGGGCACCTCTTTACATGGAACGGCGTCATCAACCTCAATAACCGCAAATATGACCACGACGCGGAGCCCATCGAGCCCGGCTGCGGCTGCCCAGCCTGCCGGCGCTATTCCAAGGCGTACATCCGGCATCTGCTCAAGGCGCAGGAGCCGCTTGCCCTGCGTCTGATGGTGACACATAATCTCTGGTTCTATAACCACCTGATGGAGCGCATCCGCGAGGCGCTGGACGCCGGGGAGTTTGCCGCGTTCCGCCGCGAATATTCCGAGCGGCTCTCGGTCCGTATCTGAAATCTTCCGAAAAACGCCGGATTTCTTTAGAAAAACTCTTGCAATTCCGGAAGAGAGCATATATACTAACTTTTGTTACTAAATGAGGAGGTTCATTCCCGAATGAAAAAGAAGATCAAATCTCTGCTCGGCGTCCTTTCCGCGGCGATCCTCGCCTGCGTTGCCTTCACCGGCTGTGCCACCACCGGTACGGACGGCAGCACGTCCTCCGGCGGCGGCTATACGTCTATTATCATGATCGTCGTCCTGATCGCGGTGTTCTATTTCTTCATGATCCGTCCGGAGAACAAGAAGAAAAAGAAAGCCGAGGAGATGCGCAACAGCCTCGCCGTCGGCGACAAGATCACCACCATCGGCGGTATGGTCGGCAAGGTCGTTGACATCAGCGGCGACCTCATTACCTTCGAGACCGGCGAGGACCGCGTCCGCGTCCAGGTCACCAAGTGGGCGATTTCCACGAACAGCATCCAGAAGGAAGAACAGCCCGGCAAGTAAAAAACCGAACATCAAACGAAGCCTCCCCGAATAAGTTTGGAACAAGCTTATTCGGGGAGGTTTTTTGCATGGACAAGAAAATGACGGCGGAGCGTCGGCTTGTACGGCGTGCGGTCCTTGCGGGGCTTGGCGCCGCGGCGGGGACGCTGCTGCTCGTGCTGCTGGAGGCTGCGCTCTGCGCTTCGGGACGGCTGCCGCAGGGGAGGGAAGGGCTGTGGGCGCGCGCCGCGCTGCTGTTCGCGTCTGCCGCCGCGGGGCTCGTCGCCGCCGGCGGGGTCAAGACGGGGAAGCTGACCTACGCCGCAATGACCGCCGGGGTGCTGTCACTTTTTGTAATCATTTTGGGGCTTCTCTGCGAAAGTTCTACGCTGATCAACATCTCGCTTCTCTGGAATCTTCTCGCCGTGCTATGTGGTGTTTTCGCCGGGACTATGTTGACCGCCCGCAGGCGGCGCAGAAGGAGAAGGTGAATCCGGAAGATAACATACAGTCATCAAATATGAGAGTTAACATAATTCCGACTTGATTACCAAGATATGGGATTGATTACAAAATGGAGTCACAAGATATCGTTTGCAATGACTGAAATTGCAGGAGAATCGAGTGAGAAAGCGCTGCCGGATTGACAAGGTTAACATAATATAGTTGACATAATATTTAAGCATAATCCACAAAAATCAACTTATTTTTCCAAAGCTCTTGATTACGGGAGGAATTTGCGGTATATTATGTTCGCCTGCTGTTATGTAAATCAGCGGAATCCGCGGCGCACGGAGAGGTGCGTGATTTTTAATGGGCAGGTTTTTCTTTTTGCCGCCCCCGAAGCGGGGCTGGACAAGGCGGGACGGCGGCGCGCTGCCGCTGCTGCTCGCAATGCTGTTTTTCGGCGTGCTGGCTGGCGCTGCCGCGGCGATGCTTTTCCGCGCTGACACGGCGGGGGAGCTTGACGCCGCCGCGATCGCCGCCCTTCCGCCGACGACGCTGCTGCGCTCGCTCTGGCGCGCGCTGCGGTTTTTTCTTCTGCTTTTTCTGCTGGGGACGAGCTGGCTCGGTGTGGTGTTCACGCCGGCAGCGGCGCTGCTGCGCGGCGCGTTCCTCGGTCATGGCGTGGCGGCTCTTTATGCCGCCTATTCTTACCGCGGGCTGCTTGCCGCGCTGATCGTGGTCGGCGTGCCGGCGCTCTGGTCGCTGCCGTGCTTCCTCTGCGCGGCGGGGGATGCGTTTTCCGCCTCCCGTGCGCTCGCGTCGATGCGCTTCGGCGTCTCCGCTCCGGCGGACCGCGCCGCCGCGCTCCGCCGCATGCTGCTGATCCTCCCCTTGGTCGCGCTGGACGCCGTCTACGGCTTTTATTTTGCACCCATGCTGCTCCGGCAGCTTTAGAGACTTAGAGAAAGGAGATACGAAGGATGAAGGATTCGCTCTGTCTTACGAAGTATGAGAGCTACCTCAAAAACGAAAAAAACGCCTCGGCGAACACCCTCGCCTCCTATCTCCGCGATATCCGACAGCTCGGCGAATATCTCTCCTCCCACACGGACCTCGGCTTCACCGCAGCGGACGAGGCTATTCTGACGGAGTACATCGCGTGGCTGAAGGGGAAGGGCAAGTCCGTCGCCACCGTGTCGCGCGCCATCGCGTCCATCAAGGGGTTTTACGGCTTCCTGCTCGATTCCGGCGCGGTGGACCATAATCCCGCCGCCGTCCTCGTTCCGGACAAGACCACCCAGAAGCTGCCGCAGATCCTCACCAGCAAGGAGGTCGAGCTGCTGCTCGAACAGCCGGAGTGCGTGGACGCCAAGGGCTACCGCGACCGCGCGATGCTGGAGCTGCTCTACGCGACGGGCATCCGCGTCAGCGAGCTCATCAATCTGGACGTCTCCGACTTAAGTCTCGCCGCCGGGATCGTCACCTGCCGCGGCAGGGACCACGAGCGCGCCATCCCGCTCTATTCCGCGGCGATCAAGGCGCTCGGCGAATATGTCGAGTTCATCCGCCCGCGGATGATCGCCTCGCCGGACGAAAAGGCGCTGTTTGTGAACGTCAGCGGCGAGCGCATGAGCCGGCAGGGATTCTGGAAGCTCATCAAGTCCTATCAGGTCAAGGCGGGCATCGAGAAGGACATCACGCCCCATACCCTGCGCCACTCCTTCGCGGCGCACCTGCTGGAAAACGGCGCGGACCTCCACTCCATTCAGGAGATGCTCGGACATGCCGACATCAGCTCCACGCAGATCTATTCCCACCTCGTGAAAAAGCAGCTCAAGGACGTCTACAATAAGGCGCACCCCAGAGCGTGAAAAAAGAGAGCGAGCCGGTCGGAGGGAACTCCGGCCGGTTTTTGCTGTTGCCAAGGCTGCTGACAGTGTGCTATAATGATACGGTTAATCGGAAAGGAGGGACGCTATGCGCATCCTCGGCATCGACCCCGGCATCGCGACCGTCGGCTTCGGCGTCATCGACGCGGACCGCGGGCGGCAGAGCTATGTTTCCTGCGGCGTCATCAGCACCCCGGCGCATACGCCGCTCTCGTCCCGCTTAAACCAGATCTACGAGGACCTCGGTCAGCTTATCGACACCTTCAAGCCCGATGCGATCAGCATAGAGGAGCTTTTTTTCAACACGAATATCACGACCGGCATCTCCGTGGCGCAGGGGCGCGGCGTGATCCTGCTCGCCGCTTACCGCCGCGGCGTCCCCGTGTTCGAATACACCCCGCTTCAGGTCAAGCAGGCGGTCGTCGGCTACGGGCGCGCGGAAAAGCGGCAGGTCATCGACATGGTGCGGCGCATCCTGAACATGCCCGCGCCGCCGAAGCCGGATGACGCGGCGGACGCCGTTGCCATGGCGATCTGCCACGCGCGCAGCGCGACCTCGCTGCTCAGCAGAAATGGAGGAGACAACTCATGTTCCACTATATAAACGGCACCGCGGCGGAGCTGCTGCCGAACCTCGCCGTCGTCGACTGCGGCGGGATCGGCTTCGAGATCAACACCTCCGCCTATTCGCTGAGCCAGCTCCGTGTGGGCGAGCCGGCGAAGCTTTATACCTTCGTCTATATCCGCGAGGACGCCTTTGATATTTACGGCTTCTGCACCAAGCAGGAAAAGCGCTGCTTCGAGATGCTCATCGGCGTCTCCGGCGTCGGACCGAAGGCGGCACTCTCCATTCTCTCCGCGGGAACACCGGAGGACCTGCTGCTGGCGATCGTCTCGGAGAACGAGAAGGCGATCACCGCCGCGCCGGGCGTCGGCAAAAAGCTTGCGCAGCGCGTGATCCTTGAGCTGAAGGACAAGCTCGGCGGTGAGATGACGGAGCTCTCCTTCCGCGGCAAGGGCGCCGCACCGACGCCCGCACCGCTCGGCAAGGACATCCGCGCGGACGCAGCCGCCGCCCTCGCCGTCCTCGGTTACGGCACGGCGGAGATCAACGCCGCGCTCCGCCGCGTGGAAAACGCGGAGCAGCTTAATACCGAGCAGCTCGTCAAGGCGGCGCTGAATCAGCTTTTGATCCAGTAAGAGGGGAGGAGGGGACAGCTTATGGCAATCGAATTTTCGGACAGCAGCTTTGACCGGCAGCAGCCGCCCATCACGACGGCGGCGAGCCTTCCGGAGGACCGGATCGAGGGCTCGCTCCGCCCGCGCTTTCTGAGCGAATACACGGGACAGGAGAAGGCTAAGGAGAACCTGAAGGTCTTTATCGAGGCGGCGAAACTGCGCGGCGAGCCGCTGGACCACGTTCTGCTCTCCGGACCTCCGGGACTCGGCAAGACGACGCTCGCGTCCATCATCGCGAACGAGATGGGCGTCAATATGCGCATCACCTCCGGTCCGACCATCGAAAAGGCGGGCGACCTCGCCGCACTGCTCACAAATTTGCAGGAAAACGACATTCTCTTTGTCGATGAGATCCACCGCCTGAACCGGCAGGTGGAGGAGATCCTCTATCCCGCGATGGAGGATTACGCCATCGACATTATCATCGGCAAGGGTCCGAGCGCGAACTCCATCCGGCTCGACCTCCCAAAATTCACGCTCATCGGCGCGACGACCCGCTCCGGTCAGCTCACTGCGCCGCTGCGCGACCGCTTCGGCGTGGCGCTCCGTCTGGAGCTCTACACTCCGGAGGAGCTCCAGCGCATCATCCTGCGCTCCGCGGGGATTCTCGGCGTTGAGATCGAGCGCAGCGGCGCGGAGGAGATCGCCCGCCGAAGCCGCGGAACACCGCGGATCGCGAACCGCATGCTCCGCCGCGTGCGCGATTTTGCGCAGGTGCGCGCCGACGGCGTTATCACGCGCGAGGTCGCGGACGAGGCGCTGACGCGGCTTGAGGTGGACCACATGGGGCTCGACGCGCTGGACCGCCGCATGCTGCGCAGCATCATCGAGTTCTATTCCGGCGGTCCCGTCGGGCTGGACACCCTCGCCGCCACGATCAACGAGGAGGCGGTCACGCTGGAGGACGTCTATGAGCCTTACCTGCTCCAGCAGGGCTTCCTGACGCGCACGCCGCGCGGCCGCTGCGTTACGCAGAAGGCGTATGAGCACCTCGGCATCCCGTTTCAGGGGCAAAGCAGGCTCGATTTGTGACGAATCGCCGACCAAGCTTGTCGGGATTTCACAATTTTTTTACAATTTCACAGAAATCCTTGACAAATTGTACGAAAGCGGATATAATCCAATTTAGATTTTTTGGAGTAAGTTGATATCCCCCATGAATTATCCCGCACTGACTGATCAGGAATTGCAGCGCCTCGCCGCAAAGGGCGATGACGACGCCGCGAGCGAGCTCGTTTTCCGCTACCGCAGGATCGTAAAGATCTGCATCCGCCCGTATTTTCTGGCGGGGGGCGACAGCGAGGATCTGCTTCAGGAGGGGATGATCGGTCTGCTCCATGCCATCCGCGAGTTTGACCCTGAGGCGGGAGCCTCGTTCAAGACCTTTGCGGAGCTTTGCATCAAGCGCCGCGTTATCAGCGCGGCGAAGTCCGCCTCCAGATTGAAGCATGCCCCTTTGAATGACGGCATTTCGCTGGAGGAGATCCTCTCTGAAGAAGCCCAACTCGACTCTGCTTTGATCGGACAGACCTTTGCCCGGTCGCCGGAAGACCAGATTCTTGCCAGAGAGCGCGAATGCGATTTTATTTCCACCTTTTCACGGTATTTGTCAGATTTTGAGCGAAAGATCCTGTCCGATTATTTACACGGTCTATCCTATGCGGAGATCGCGGAGCGCCGCTCCCGGTCCCCGAAATCCGTTGACAATGCCGTACAGCGCATCAGGAAGAAACTGGCGCGACACCTTCATTCCGGCGATTTCAGCGATTTAAGCTGACGCAAATATTACACGCCCCTAAAGGCAAGATCAAAGAGAGGATTCAAAATGTACGAAGACAAGACCCTTATTTGCAAAGAGTGCGGCAACGAGTTCGTGTTCACCGCCGGTGAGCAGGAGTTCTACGCGGAGCGCGGCTTCCAGAACGAGCCCCAGCGCTGCAAGGCGTGCCGTGATGCCCGCAAGACCGCTTCCCGCGGTCCGCGCGAGTTCTTCACCGCTACCTGCGCTGCCTGCGGCGGCGAGGCGCGCGTGCCTTTCCAGCCCCGCGACGACCGCCCGGTCTACTGCAGCGACTGCTTTGCGAAGATGAAGGCTGCTGAGTAAGATTCAGCATATAAAAAGGACGCCGGGATTTTCCTCCCGCGTCCTTTTTATTATGCCTTTTTTCGGAAAAAGGGCAGGGAATATCAAAAATATAGTTGAATTTTGCACGCGGTCTGATATATAATATCCATGCAAATATAAATTACCGGAGGTCAAACAAGCTATGTTTGAAGTTACCAAGGATACCGTTATTTCCGACATCATGATGAACGCGCCGGATTCCGTCCCCCTGTTTCAGGAGATCGGCATGCACTGCATGGGCTGCGCCCTCGCCACCGGCGAGAACGTGGAGCAGGCATGCGCTGCCCACGGTGTGGACGTCGACGCCTTCCTCAAGAAGCTCAACGAGTTCATCGCGAACAGCTGAGAAAGTGCTCAAAAAGCGGCGGGGTCTTTTGTGGGACCCCGCCGATTTTTATGAAAGGGACGCTGGAAAAATATGCCAATCACCCTCTCGCCGCGTCTGCGGCGCATCGCAGACTTTGTGCCCCCCGGCGCGGTCGTCGCCGACGTCGGCACGGACCACGCCTACATCCCCATCTGGCTGCTCCAAAGCGGCGTTTCCGCCCGCGCCGTCGCGACGGATATCAAGCCCGGTCCGCTCCGCAACGCGCTGCGCGACGCGGAGCGCTGCGGCGTTTCCGAGTGCCTGACGCTGACGCTCTGCGACGGGCTCACCGGCGTGGACCCGGACAGTGTGGACACCGTTATCGCCGCCGGAATGGGCGGGGAGACCATTCAGAATATCCTTGCCGCCGCGCCGTGGAGCTGGGAAAAGCGGCTCATTTTGCAGCCGCAGACCAAGTTTTACGAGCTGCGCCGCTGGCTGCGTGACCACGGGCTGCGCATTGCGGACGCCGCGCTCAGCTATGACGCCGGGCGGCTCTATCTCGTCTGGCTCGTGGAAAAGGGGGAGGGGGAGCCGGACGACTATCCCATCGACCGCGCGCTCATCGAAAAGCGCGACCCGCTCCTGCGGCATTATCTGGAGGAGCAGATCAAGCGTCTGCTGAGCCAGACGCAGGGCATGGCGCGCTCCGACCGCGCGGACGCGGAAACGCTCCGCCGCCTGCAAACGGAGCTCAGCGCACTGCAAACACTCTATCAGGAGGTCAAGACATGGCAAGCGTAAGAGAGATCTGCGATTTTTTCAACGAAAACGTGCCGTTTTATACGAAATTCGACTTTGACAACATCGGTCTGCTCGTCGGCGACCCGGCGCAGGAGGTGCATCGCGTGCTGACGGCGCTGGACATTACGGATGCCGTCATCGCCGAAGCGGGCGAGCTCGGTGCGCAGCTCATCGTGTCCCATCATCCGCTTATTTTCGATCCGCTCAAGACCGTGCTTGCGGACGACTATAAGGGACGCAAGCTCTACCGGCTTATCCGGGAGGATATCTCCGCCATCTGCCTCCACACGAATCTGGACACGGCGGACGGCGGCGTGAACGACTGCCTGATGGATGCGCTCGGCGGCACCGTGACCGGGCTGCTGGACCCCCACGGCGTCCACCCGGACGGCAGACCCTACGGTGTTGCGCGTCTCGGTGAGCTGCCGGAGGCGATGGAGCTGGAGGCGTTTCTGGCGCACACAAAGCGCGCCCTCGGCGTCAATGCGCTGCGCTATGTTTCCGGCGGCAAGCCGGTGAAGCGCCTCGCCTGCTGCGGCGGAGCCGGCGGCAGCGAGATCGAGAAGGCGTTCCGCGCCGGCTGCGACACCTATGTGACCGCGGACCTCAAGTATGACCACTTTCTCTGGGCGAAGGAGATGGGGCTCAATCTCATCGACGCGGACCATTTCTGCACGGAAAACGTCGTCGTCCCGCACCTCGCCGCGCTCCTGCGCGGTCGCTTCCCGGCGCTCGATGTCCGCATCAGTACCCGTCATAAGCAGACGGCTCAAGTATTTTGAAAAAAAGCAGCCTGACAAACTGTCAGGCTGCTTTTTTATGCGTTTATTTGAGCTTCACGCCCCAGATCCTGCACTGGCGCGTGCCGATCACGACGGTGTCTTCATACACCGCGGGGCTCGCCTCCACGCCGCCCTGAAGGTCGAACTTGTCATAGACCTCGCCGGTCAGACCGTCCAGCAGATACATCGTCTGACCGAAGCTGCAATAGACTACGCAGCCGCTGCCGTCCTCGTTGTAGACGAGCACAGGCGAGCTCCAGGTGTAGATCGCCTTGTGCTCCCAGACGACCTCGCCTGTCTCGCGGTCGAGGCAGACGAGCACGCCGCCGTTATTCGCGTCCGTTTTTGCGACGGTGACGTAAATGTAGCCCTCCAGATCATTCTTACCGAGCGCAACGGTGGACTGCACGCCGCCGGACACGCCCTTTTCCGTGTGGCAGGTGTAATCCTTGCGCCAGACGATCTCGCCGTTTTCCGCGTCGATCTTGAAGATCGGCACCGGCGCGGTCGTCCAGCTGCGCCAGCCGAGGTGGAAGGAGGTGCTGATATAGATGTAGGGATGACCGTCCTCGATGGAGAGCACGGGCGAGCCGTTGGAGTCGTCCAGAATGTCCTGCACCCAGTCGAGCTCAAGCGTGTTGAGATCGATGCACATCAGCCGCCCGCCGTTGTCCGCGACGATCAGATGGCTGCGCCAGATGACGGCGCTGTCCTCCATGCCGACCCAGTACTGATAGAGCGTCGTGCGTGTGCCGTAATAGTGCCACTTGACGGTCTTGGGGTCGATGCTGATCGTGCCCGCTTCGGGGTCATAGTCCGTGTTCAGCTTGATGATGTAGAGAATGCCGTTCTCGCCGGGGTAGATGAGCTGGTCCGTCTCCGCGTCCACGAGGGCGGAGCCGTCGAAATACGAGAGCGTGCCGCGCAGCGTGAAGGGGTCGACGTTGCCGAAGGTGTGGAGCACCTTGAAGTCGATGAGGCTGATGATGAACGCGCGGGAATAGCCGCGGTCGCTGTCGTAGCCCGCGCCGAGATAGAGCAGGGGATAGCCGCGCGGGTCGAGCGCGCCCGCACCCTTGAAGGTGAAGCCCAGCGTCAGCGTGTCGCGGGTCTTTTTGCCGGTGTTCAGGTCGAGGAAGTAGACGTTGCCGTCCATCGTGGCATAGATGACCTCGACGAGTTCGTCATCCTCCTTTGCCCAGTCATACATGTTCATAATGGCTTTCGTCTCGCGCGGCCATTTGACGATAAGGGGCTGCCCGACCCAGCCGCTGCCGGTCCACGTTGCGCCGTTGTAGCTCAGAGAGCCGGTCGTATAGCTCCAGGATTCACCGAACTTATACTCCTTGAGGTTCGCGTAGCCGTAGCTGCCGCCGTCGCGGAAGTTGTTGCCGCGGAAGGTGATGATGCCTTCCATATCGGTGTAATCGTCACCGGTCAGGAAGTCGATCGGCTCCGCCGCCTCGTAGACCTCGTCGCTGCCGAGCGTCGTGCCGTCCACGTTTACGGCGGTGTTCGTGACATAGATGTCCGGGTCCGTGTTTTCCGTGTGATAGGGCTCAAACTCCGGAATGGGAGTAGGCGTGGGTTCGGGCGTGGGTTCGGGCGTGGGCTCCGGCGTCGGCGTTGGGGTCGGCTGCGGGGTCTCCACAGCCGCCTGCGTGGGCTCCGGCTGGGCGGGCTCCGCGCCGTGGAGCTTCACGACGACGAAGACCAAAGCGGCGAGCAGTATAATGAGTATGACCGCCATCACGACGGTCCGGGAGTGATCGGCGTTCTTTTTCCTGCTGGACATAACGAATACACCCGGTTTCCTTTCTTTTTTTCAGTGCAAAGCTCAGTATATCAAAGCCAGCCGAAAAAAGCAATCGCCGAAAGCGGGAAAAAAGACAAATTTCGCCTTTACTTTTCCTACGGCTTCGGTTATAATATTATGCGTGTCTGCGGAAGGGCAGACGAATATGTGCCCGTAGCTCAGTTGGATAGAGTGTTGGACTCCGACTCCAAAGGTCGCTGGTTCGAATCCAGTCGGGCATACCACGAGGGGAGACGCCGGCAACGGCGTCTCTTTTTGGAAGCGAAAACAGGAGGCTCCCTTTTTATGAGCGAACACCACGAGCACGAAGAACACGAACACAACGAACATCACCATCACCACGACGAATACCCCCAGCACCCCTGCGACGGCGAGGGACACCAGCACCATCACCACGCGGACGGAAGCTGCTGCTGCAGCTACCACGCGGAGGAGTATCACGGCGTGGACAAGCTGCTGCTCGCGCGGCTCATCGCCGCCGTCGCCGCCTATCTCTGCGGCATGTTCCTGCCTGTCAGCGAGACGGTCGAGGCGGTTTTGATGATCGCGGCGGCGCTCATCGCAGGCTACGACGTGCTCTGGCAGGCGGTGAGGAACATTTTCCGCCTCCGCTTTTTTGACGACTGCTTTCTTATGACCTTTGCCGCTGTCGCGGCGTGCATCCTCGGCGAGTTTGAGGAAGGCGCGGCGGTGTTTGTGCTTTACCGCATCGGCGAGTTCTGCCAGTCCTTCGCCGTGCGCCGCAGCCGTAAGACCATCGCGAGTCTGACCGGCGAGGCGATGGCGCATGTCGACGAGGACGAGCAGATTTCCGACAAGCTCATCACGCGCTTTTCCCGCGTTTATACGCCCATTGTCCTTGTTCTCGCGGTCCTGATCGCGGTCTGCCTTCCGGTTTTCAGCAATGCGGGCTGGAGCGACGCCGTTTACCGTGCGCTGAGCTTCCTCGTGCTGGCGTGCCCCTGTGCCATCGTGATCTCCGTGCCGCTGGCTTACTTTGCCGGGATCGGCGTCGCCTCGCGCCACGGGATATTTTTCCGCGACAGCGCTGCGATCGACACGGTATCGCGCCTGCACAGCGCGGCGGGGCAGGAGCTGGCACACGTCCCGATCGGTCAGCGCCACGCGCTTGTCTGGCCCGCGTCCGACGCAGCCGAACCCCGCAGCGCCGAGCTCATTCTGACGGAGGGTGGGGAAACCTTTGCGACCGCAATTTCCATCGCGCGCCACACGCGGCGCATCATCGCGGAGAATATTGTCTTTACGATCGCCGTGAAGCTCGTTGTTCTCGTTCTCTCCGCCTTCGGCATCTCCCGTCTCTGGGTCTCCGTTTTTGCCGACAGCGGCGTCACGCTGATCGTCGTTCTGAATTCCCTTCGTGCGTTTTTGATGCACCGGAAAAAGGCGGTGCGCCACGATCATCACGCATAGACAGGCAAAAGACCGCTTTTCGAAGCGGTCCTTTTGGTTATTCGCAAACGCCCTCAATGTGTATGCCGCGCAGCTGCGCGAAGTCGTAGCTGTCCAGCGGACGCCAGAGGGCGTCAAGCGTGTGTGCCGCGACGAAGATTCGGGGAGGGGAGAGCTCCATCACGAGCAGTGAGTGATAAAAGCTGCCGTCCGGCGCGCCGAGCTGGATGACGTCACCGGGCAGCAGAGACACCGCAGCGGCAGGCGCCCCGAACGGTCCCGGTCCGCGGTTCAACGTCAGAAAGCGGTAAAGCGGCTCTACACCCGCCCAAGAAGGGGAACGGTCGTTGAGGTTAACATAATACCAACCTCTTTCGCGGGAAAAATTCATCACGCCCGCGCCGGCGAAGATGCACTGGGATACGAAGCTCGTGCAGTCGCCGCCGAGGGGATCAAAGTCGTAGAAAACAGGATCGCGGTCAAGCGCCCAGCGCTCCGCATAACGCAGCGCCGCGGCGCGATCGTAGAAAAACTCAGACATGAAAAAGCACCCCGGAAGCAAGGATGGACCATCCTATTCCGGGGTGTCTTCGGTTGTGTACGTCAGCGGTCGTCGTTCAGCCGTTCGCTCTTGTCAACCGGCTTTTTCTTCGTCACGCGAAGCAGAATCTCGTCCACGATCCGCGCCAAAATCACAACGCCGACCACGACGAGCACGATTTTCAGAGTTTCGCTCATAATTATCACCCGATCCCATTGTAACGGTTCTTCCTTCGATTTTCAAGCCCTAAAAACAAAATCACCAGCAGGGGGAGGCGGAAAACGCAGAAGGCGGCAGCCGATTGGACAAGCGAGCGGCAGCGGGATTCCCGCGACCACCAGCCGAGCGCACGCGCAGCGGAGCGCGACCGGTGTGCGGTCGTAGCGCGCGAAGCGCGCGGTCGCGAGCGCAGCGAGCCCCACTACTTGATACAGGGACATTATTCCGTCAGGACTAATGGACTGCACTATTCCGAGACCTTCGCCGGTCCCCATCGAGATCGGCGACCATATCACGCACAACTGCCACATTAAGACTTATCCGGACGGCAGCCGATGCGTCCTCATCTCCGACCGGGCTATCTTTCGGGAGCGCGGCTGGGAGCAGCGGCACGATCCTGCTGAGGAGGCTGCTGCTGCGTGGCGGCAGCACGTCGACCAGATGACCGCGCTTGAGGCTGTGGAAAAGTCGTCTTATAAGTTGATGCGCGAGGATGACGACGCGGAACAGCGACGCCGCGCGTCGCTGGCGCGCGCGAAGCGCCGCGCCCGCGTCGCCGTCCGCGATCTCGCGCTTTCCAATGATTTCCGCTGGTTCGTCACCTTGACCCTCGACCAGACCAAAATCGACCGCTACGACATCAAGGAGATCACGCGGTACCTCAACCACTGGCTGGATAATCAGGTCCGCCGCTGTGGGCTCCGGTACGTCCTCGTGCCGGAGCACCACAAGGACGGTGCTGTGCATTTCCACGGGCTCTTCTCTGACTCCCTGCCCACTGTTGACAGCGGACACAAAGACCGGGGCGGGCATCCGGTCTATAACCTCCCGCGCTGGGACTGGGGCTTCTCGACGGCGATTGAGCTCTACGGCGAGCGGGCGTCCGCGGTCGGCTACGTCTGCAAATATATCACTAAGGCGCAGGAGAAGATCGGCGGGCGCTGGTACTACTCCGGCGGCGCTCTGCGCCGTCCGGAGGTCAGCACCTGCGACGTTGACTGGGCGGACTATGCGGGGTATAATGGGGGGTATGGATTTGAACTCCCTGAGCTCGGCGCAAAATGCGTCAAAATCGAGGTAGGAGGCGATGGCGATGATGCCGCAGCAGCTGCTGGAGCTGTGGAGCATCGAGCAGACGACGACCGGGGCGACGCTCTGGCTGGAGCTCTGCTGGCAGATGTGGAGGGGCAGGACGGCGGCGCAGGTCGTCCGCGAGATGGTGCGCCGGACCGGATGGACGCACGGCAGGATTTACGGCGAGATGCGGGCGGCGCTCTCGCCGATCCTCGACGCCGACAGCGAGACTCTGGCGGCGTTGGGGCTGGAGCTGAAGGACCGGACGACGCCGCAGCTCGCCGCGGCGGTGGTCCGGACGATGAGACAAGGGAGGTAGACTATGAGCAGCGTCAACGACGTGATGAAGATGGCGTTCTTTGGACCGTCCAGCCCGGATGAGCTGGACGGGCTGGACCTGAGCGCCCTCAAAAGCTTTGAGATGAGAGGGAACGGCTGGTCCGTCACCCTCTACGACCGCGGCGGCGATGGGCAGCAGCCCGCGGCGGTCTGGTATCTTGGGCATGGACCTGCCGACGGAGGGGGGTGCAGACGGGCGGTCCTTGTATTAGGCAGCAGCCGATTGGACAAGAACGGCTGTTTTGTTCAATCGCGCGCGATTGAACAAAATTAAAATTTTGTGCGAAATTGTAAAAAAACACGAGCCGCACGAAAACACGGCGGGTTTGGAATTTTGGGCGAAACGCGGCTGCTATATGGCTGACTGCGCGCGTGCGGTTTTGTTGTGTTTTACCTGCGGTTGCTTCGCAGCTTGAACTGAGCAGTCTGATGCTGTGCCGTTACCATCGTTTAAAACAAGAGCACACGCGGTTTTGGCGGTCCCAGCGGCGATCCAAGCCACTTCATCAGCTGATGAGACTTTTTCATGGTCAGTCTGTGGCTTGAGTGCTCCTCTAACTGCCTCTGAATTGCTCGTGCATTTTTGCACCAAATCAAGCCGCCAGAAACCGGTGTCCTTTCTGCTCTGATGGTGGCGCAAATGATTTGTTGTTATACCAATAGTTAAAACTTTGACAAATGGTATAAAGCGACAGGAGGGGCTTGATCCCCTCCTGTCGCTTTATTTGATCTTTTTGCCGATTTTCAGCTCCTGCCGCCACGCGGGTGGCGGACCGTCGTCGCCCCAGTATTCGTCGAGCGCTGCGATTTTCCCATCGCGTACACGGAAAAACGACACGGCATGGAACGATGCCGAGCGGTCACGCAGCCAGACGTGCGTCGCTGTTACGATGCAGTCCCCCGCCGGGACAATGCGTTCGACCTCCCCTTCCCACTCGCCGGGGTATTCGCAGTTCGCGCGGAGATACTCTTCCACGGTAAACCGCTCGTTCGTGTTGTGCCAGCACACGGCGGCGTCCCGACAGAAACAGTCCCGCATTGCCGCAGCGTCCTGCCGCAGTACGGCGGACCAGAACGCCTCTACATTCAGCTCCATAGCCCCCTCCCCGCTCACAGCACAGCGTCGATGGCGTCGCGGACATTGCGGACCGGGATCAGCTCCAGACCGGCAGGCGCGGCGATCTCGCCGCGGACGTGGGCTGGAATGACACATTTTTTGAAGCCGAGGCGCGCGACCTCGGTCAGGCGCTGATTGAGCGCGCTCACGGAGCGGATCTCACCGGTAAGCCCGACCTCGCCGATGGCGGTGGTGTCGTAGCTGATGACGCGGTCGCGCGCGCTGGAGGCGAGCGCCAGCACCGTCGCGAGGTCCGCGGCGGGCTCGTCCAGCTCCAGACCGCCGATGACGTTGATATAGGCGTCGCTGCCGCTGAGCGTGATGCCGCCGCGCTTTTCCATGACGGCGAGCAGCAGCACGGCGCGGTTATAATCCATGCCGTTCGTGTTGCGCCGCGCGCCGGCGAAGCCGGAGGGAGCGACGAGCGCCTGAATTTCCGCCAGAATGGGCCGCGTGCCCTCCATCACACAGGTGACGCAGGTGCCGGGGCAGTTTTTCGGACGACCGGAGAGCAGCATTTCGGAGGGGTTCGGCACCTCGGCGAGACCGTTATCGACCATCTCGAACACGCCGATCTCGTTCGTGGAGCCAAAGCGGTTTTTCGCCGCGCGCAATATGCGGTAGGTCATCGCGCGGTCGCCCTCAAAATAGAGCACGCAGTCCACCATGTGCTCCAGCACCTTCGGACCCGCGATCGCGCCCTCTTTGTTGACGTGACCGACGACGAAGCAGGTAAAGCCGCTGCTTTTCGCCGTCTGCATCAGTGCCATGGCGCAGTCCTTGACCTGACTGACGCTGCCCGGACCGCTCGTGAGATCACCGTTGAACATGGTCTGGATGGAGTCGATGATAACGACGTCCGGCTTCAGTTCGTCGATCGAGCGGAGCACATTGTCGAGGTTTGTCTCGGCGAGAACGTAGAGATTCTCCTTTTCCACGCCGAGACGCTGGGCGCGCAGCTTGAGCTGGCGCTGACTCTCCTCGCCGGTGACGTAGAGCACGCGCATCGCATCGTCCAGCAGCCCGCAGATCTGGAGCAGCAGCGTGGATTTGCCGATGCCCGGCGCGCCGCCGACGAGCACCATGGAGCCGACGACGGCACCGCCGCCGAGCACGCGGTCCAGCTCGCCCATACCGGTGGAAAACCGGATCTCCTCCTGCGTGTCGACCTCACAAATCCGCTTCGGGCGGTTCAAGCCGGCGGCGCCCGCCGCCTTGACCGCGCCTGCCTTGCTCTTGTTCGGCGTGTCCGCCGGAGCCTCCACGACCGTGTTCCAGCGACCGCACGCAGGGCACTGACCGAACCATTTCGCCGTCTCATTGCCGCACTCCGTGCAGTAAAACTTTGTTTTGTCTTTCATATCGGAATCTCCTTGGTGTGATGGTTTTTCAGATTTCCGCGCCGAGAAATTGCAGATACGATGCCGCGAGCACAAGCGCGAGCTGCGTCTGGCAGTCCGGCGTTTTGAGCCGGGCGAGCTCCTCCGGGTTTGAGAGAAAGCCGCACTCGACTAAAACGGCGGGACAGCGGACGCTTTTCATCAGATAGATGCTGTCCGAGATCGGCGCGGCGACGCGGCGGTTATCCGGGCAGAGGCAGCGCGTCAGCGCGTCCTGCACCAGCGCGGCGAGCGCCTCGGAGCCCTCCTCCCTGCCGTAAAGCGCCTGCGCGCCGTGGGGACGGGTGTCCGGAAATTTGTTCTGGTGGATGCTGATGAGCACCGCATTCGGCAGCGCATTGATGAGTGCGACGCGCTGCTGCTGGTCCCAGACCTTTTTCGCGTGGATCGTGGACGCAGACTCCGGATAATCGAGCGCCTCGGCGCTGCGCGTCAGAGTGCTGGGCAGACCGAGCAGCCCGGCGGCAGCCTTCATCCGCAGCGCGATCGCGAGGTTGATCCCGCTCTCTACGGTGCCGTCCGCCGCGACCGCACCGCCGTCCGCGCCGCCGTGACCTGCGTCGATGACGAGCACGCTGGCGCTTTCCAGCGCGGCGGGAACAGCGGCGCGGCGCGGTGCGGCATGGAACATTATCGCAGTTATCCCGGCAAAAAGCAAGGCGGCGGAGACGCAAATGAGCCTTTTTTTCAAAGTTTTTCCGTGCTTTCAGAGCAGAATGCAGATGAGTCCGCCGCTGCCCTCATTGATGATGCGCTGCACGGTGCATTGCAGCTTGCTCTGCGCGTCGTCCGGCATGGCGCGGATCTTGTTGGTGAGCCCCTCCCCTGCAATATCGTTCAGGGACTTGCCAAAAATGTTGCTCTCCCAGATGCGGTTGATATCGCCGTCGTAGCCCTGAAGCAGGAAGTTGATGACCTCCTCGGAGGCTTTTTCGCCGCCGATGGCGGGAGAGACCTCCGTCTCAATATTCGCCATGATCATATGAATGCTCGGTGCGCTCGCCTTCAGCTTCACGCCGTAGCGCCCTCCCTGCCGCACGATCTGCGGCTCGGCGAGGGTCATCTCCTCGATCGTCGGCATCACGATGCCGTAGCCCTTGGTGCGCACGTCCTCAAGTGCCTCGTGAACGCGCTCATACTCTCCTTTCAGCCCGCTGACGGAGCGGAGCAGCGCCATCAGGTCGCGGTCGGAGCGGATCTCGAAGCCGGATTCGCTGCTGAGCGTTTCATAATAGAGCTGCGGCAGCAGCGCCACGGACACGCGGACGCAGCCGCAGCCGAGCTCCAGCGCGTTCACCTCCGCGCGCTCCACACTTCCGTTCTCGCGGATGGCGGCGGCGAGGTGCTCAGCATCGCCGATCGTTTCGATCCCCTCCGCCGTGGACAGGATCGTGCCGTAAAGCGCGCTGCGCACCTCGTTTTCCGCGCTGAGCGCGTCCATCCATGCCGGGAGCGTGATCTCATAGCGCTGCACCGGGAACTCATAGAGCAGGTCACGCAGCAGCGCGGCAAAGTCCTCCGCCTCCAGCTGCTGGCAGTTCACAGGGACACAGCGGCGGCCGTAGCGCACCTCCAGCTCCGCGGCGAGCGCCTGAGAGCCCTCGCTCTCCGGCTCGGCGCAGTTGAGCAGAATGAGATAGGGCTTGCCGATCGCGGCGAGCTCCTGCGCGGCGCGCTCCTCCGGCGCGGCGTAATCCTCGCGTGCGATGCCGCTGATGCTGCCGTCCGTCGTGACAAGGATCCCGACGGTGGAGTGGTCCGCGATGACGCGGCGCGTCCCCTCCTCGGCTGCCTGCGTCATGGGGATCTCGTGGTCATACCACGGCGTCATCACCTGCCGCTCCCTGCCGTCCTCCAGGTTTCCCATCGCGCCGTTCACCATATATCCCACGCTGTCCACCAGCCGCACGCGGCAGACGCTTCCCTCGCCGAGCGAGAGCTCTACGGGCTTTTCCGGCACGAATTTCGGCTCCGCGGTCATAATGGTGCGGCCGGAGCCGCTCTGCGGCAGCTCGTCGCGGGCGCGCTCGCGTGCATAAACGTCGTCCAGTCCCGGCAGCACCATCGTCTCCATAAAACGCTTGATAAAGGTGGATTTTCCGGTGCGTACCGGTCCGACAACGCCGATATAGATGCTGCCGCCCGTGCGCTCCGCCATCTCCTGATAAATTGCGGTCTCGGTCATGATCATCCCGTCCTCCGTTTTTGGCGATATGCCTTGATTTGTACAAGGATATGCTTTTCCAAAAGCAGCTATGACCAAAAAAGACGTCCGGGCTAAAAGCCCGGACGCCTCTTTTAACTGTAAGGGGTGAATCACCCAAGCGTGACCCAGATCGCGGCGCGGATGCCGCCTTCAGGATCGGTGACGCCCTCCGTGGGACCGTGGTAGTCGATCTGACCGTTCGCGGTGACGCATGCCTGAACGTCCTTGGCCTCGCCGGGAGAACGCAGGTGCCACCAGCAGGCGTTGCCCTCGCTGTCCTTCGCGACCGTAACGCCGGTGAAGTCAAGGAGGTAAACGCCCGCCTCGTCCAGACTCAGCAGGAACACCTTGTCGGTCGTGGCGTTGCCGCCGCGGATGCCGTACTTGGAGTTGGACTTGTTATCGAGCGTGACCTCGGCGATCTTCGCCTTTTCCTCGGCGGAGAAGGTCTTCTCATAGAACTCACCGTTCAGATAAGCGCGCAGCTCGCTCTCCTCCCAAGTAACATCGCCGCCGGCGGCGTGGTAAGCGCGCTTTTCGAGCACGTCCTGACTCAGAAGCAGGGTCTTGCCGTCCTTCTTATCAATGGCGTACCACTTGATGCCGGCAAACTCCACAGTGGCGTAGTAGTCGGCGATGCTGCCGCCGCCGGTCTGACCGCCGCTGGTCTTGTCGCTCGTCTTGCCAGCCTGCATATCGCGCAGCAGCTCGGCGGAGACCTTCACAAATTCCTCCGCGCAGCCGGCAGCGCCGCCGGCGCGCTTGGCTTCCCAAGTGTCGCGCTCATAGCCCTTCTCATCGGGCATGTACTTCTGGTCGCCGTTTAAGAAGCTGACGAGCAGGGTGTGCTTGTAGGGAGAAGCCTCCCAGAGCTGGAGCTCAGTGACGGCGTTGACCTCAGGCTTGAAGCCGACGAGGGCGACGTCCTTGCCGA
Source organism: Pseudobutyrivibrio sp. (assembly GCA_963605115.1). Lineage (GTDB taxonomy): Bacteria > Bacillota > Clostridia > Oscillospirales > Oscillospiraceae > SVKR01. Next base: position 53,129 of record CAVCTM010000003.1, read on the forward strand.
TCTGAAGCCCGGTGACGTCCACGGTGATCTCGCCGTCGCCCGCCTTGTTCGCCCAAGTGAAGCTCGTGGCGGACTGGAGCAGCTCCGGCGCGTTGTCGGTGCAGGCGATGTCCTTCGCGATGGCGATGGCATCGGTGCCCATGACCTCGCCCTGCTCCTCCATGAGGGCGATGCCCTCCTCGACGCTCAGCTTGACCTCCTTGGCCTCGCCGTTCTCATCGAGCTCATAGTACATGGCGGTCTTCGCCGGGATCTGGTCGCCGGCGGCGGGCATGCAGAACATCGCCGGAACGCCGAATTCCTTCTCCATCATGACGCAGGCATAGCCCGGAACGTCCGCGGAGATCTTACGGGTGTTGGTTTCCTTCTCAACGTTGTCGATGCAGGTCGGCTTGATGCCGTAGCTGATAAAGAAGCCGATGGGCTTGCCGTCCAAAGAGTCGAAGCGGAGAATGGTCATGGTCTTGTTGCTCTCAAGCTCGCTGCCGAGACCGTAGTACCATTTGCCGCCCAGCTCAATGTCGCGGTTGGCGTTGACGTCGCAGGTGCCGGTGCCGACGCCCATGACGGCGGGCTGATAGCTCTCAGCCGCCTGCTCCGCCGCGGCGGTGATCGCGTCGCGGACGCTCTTCAGATACATTTCGTTCTTGTCCTGCTCGCTGGGGGCGTGCATGGTCGTGATGGCGTGGGTGGCGTGGACCCAAATGCGGCTTTCGGGAACGCCGCACTTCTCGCTGACGACCTGCTTGCAGATCTGGATGGCTTCGCTGGAAGCGTTGACCAGCTCCAGAGAGACGATGGCGCTCTTCGTGCCTTTGCCGAGGACGAGCACGCGGGCGTAAGGATCGTCGTTGACCTCTCCGCTGAAGCCCTCCATCGGGAACATCGCCGCGTCGAACTTCATCGCCGCCGCGCCCGCGCCAGCCTTCAGGACGACGTTCTTGGCGGAGGTGATGTTCACGGTGCTCGCAGCGTCGTCCCAGCTGACCTCGCAGCCGAGCGCCTCGCAGACGGCACGGATGGGCAGATAGGTGCTGCCGTTCAGGATGAACGGCTCGACGGTCTTGCCGTTAGCGTCCGTCGGGGTGATGACGCTGCCGTTGATCTCGATCTTGATGCCGCGATAGGTAACGTTCGCGGTCAGGGTCTCATTGTGGCCCGTGTAGGGCTTGCTCGCCGCCTCGCAGCGGTTTTTGATGTTGGTGAGCATCTCGGCGGAGACCTCCACGAACTTTTCTGCGCAGCCGGCAGCGCCGCCGGCGCGCTTGGCTTCCCAAGTGTTGCGCTCATAGGCCTTCTCATCGGGCATATACTTCTGGTCGCCGTTCAGGAAGCTGACGAGCAGGGTGTTCTCATACGGGGACTTCTCCCAGAGCTGAAGCTCGGTGATGGCGTTGACCTCAGGCTTGAAGCCGACGAGGGCGACATCCTTGCCGATCTGCATGCCGGAGACCGCGATCGCGACCTCGCCGTCGCCGGCTTTGGTCGGATAGGTGAAAGCGGTGTTCTGCACGGCGATCTCAGGGGTCCTGTCGGTGCAGGTGATGCCCTTCGCGATAGCGATGGCGTCGTCGCCCATGACCTTGCCCTGCTTTTCCATCAGAGCGATGCCCTCGCCGACGGTCAGCTGGACCTCTTTGGCTTCGCCGTTCTCATCGAGCTCCCAGTACATGGCGGTCTCCGCCGGGATCTGGTCGCCGGCAGCCGGCATGCAGAACATCGCCGGAGCGCCGAACTCCTTCTCCATCATAACGCAGGCATAGCCCGGAACGTCCGCGGAGATCTTGCGGGTGTTCTGGGATTTTTCAACGTTGTCGATGCAGGTCGGCTTGATGCCGTAGCTGATGAAGAAGCCGATGGGCTTGCCGTCCAGAGAGTCGAAGCGCAGAATGGTCATGGTCTTGTTGCTCTCAAGCTCGCTGCCGAGACCGTAGTACCACTGACCGTTCAGCTCAATGTCGCGGTTGGCGTTGACGTCGCAGGTGCCGGTGCCGACGCCCATGACGGCGGGCTGATAGCTCTCAGCCGCCTGCTCCGCCGCGGCGGTGATCGCGTCGCGGACGCTCTTCAGATACATTTCGTTCTTGTCCTGCTCGCTGGGGGCGTGCATGGTCGTGATGGCGTGGGTGGCGTGGACCCAGATGCGGCTTTCGGGAACGCCGCACTTCTCGCTCACGACTTCCTTGCAGATCTGGATCGCCTCGGCGGAGGCGTTGACCAGCTCAAGGGAGACGATCGCGGTCCTGGTGTTGCTGCCGAGGACGAGCACGCGGGCGTAGGGGTCATCGTTGACCTCGCCGCTGAAGCCCTCTACCGGGAACATCGCCGCGTCGAACTTCATCGCCGCCGCGCCTGCGCCGGCATAGAGCTCGTCGGTGCTCTCCGTGTCCGCAGACTCAATGGAGACGGTGCTGGTCGCGTCCGTCCACTTGACGTCGCAGCCGAGCGCCTCCGCCACGGCACGGACCGGAAGATAGGTGCTGTCATTCAGAATGACAGGCTCCGTCACCGCGCCCGTCACGTCGGTCGGGGTGATGGTCTCTCCGTCGATGGAGATCTGGATGCTGCGGTAAGTAAGCGAAGCGGCGCCGCCGTTCGTACCGTCCGCAGATGCGGTGACCGGCGCTGCCACAAGGCAGATCACCAGAATGACCGCAAGCCATCTGCTGAGTTTTTTCATTGCTGTTCTCCTTCATACCCTTCTGTTTTTTGGCAGAAAAGCGCGACGAAATTTGTTAGATAAGTCAAATTTCTCCACTCTGATTCTGCCCTTCTTGTATAATACTACAACACATAGCAAAAAGCAAGGTGGAAAAAAGCGACAAAAGGTGGAAAATAACGACATAAGCGCCCTGCCGTTCGGCAGGGCGCTTATGTGCTTAAGTGAAGTCGGTTTTTATCAGACGATATCCCCGTCGTCGAACGGGTCGCCGCATTCGGGGCAGAACTTCGGCGGGTGCGCCGGGTCCTCAGGGGTCCAGCCGCACTTGTCGCACTTATACTGCGGAACACCGGCGGGCTTCTTCGCGCCGCACTCGGAGCAGAACTTGCCCTGGTTCACCGCGCCGCAGGCGCACTTCCAGCCGTTTTCCTCCGGCTTCTTTGCGCCGCACTCCGGGCAGAACTTGCCTGTAGCGGTCGCGCCGCAGGGACATTTCCAACTGCCTGCTGCGGGAGCAGCGGGAGCAGCGGGAGCGGCGGTCTGCTGCTGGGCGCCCATCTGGTAGAGACCCGCCATCTGGTTCCCTGCCATGCCGCCTGCCATGCCCATGCCCATGAAGGCGTTGACGGCGCCGTTCTGGTTCGCGGCGGCGGCCTTCATCGCGTCGCCCGTCGCGCCGGCGAGGTGCGCCGCCGCGCGGGTCGGGTCCATGAACGCCGCGTTGCGCTGCATCTCCTTGATCATCTTCTCGTCGTCCTCGTTGACCTTCACGCTGGAAACGCCGACGCTGACGATCTCAATGCCGCGGACTTGAGTCCATTTTTCGCTCAGGAGCTCCTTGAGCACGCCGGCGAGCTCCGTGGTGTGGCCGGGCAGCGCGCTGTAGCGGATGCCCATCTCGCTGATGCGGGCAAAGGCGGGCTGGAGCTCGGTGAGCAGCTCGGTCTTCATCTGGCTGTCGATCTCGTCGCGGGTATAGTCGAGGGTGACGTTGCCGCAGACGTTGGTGTAAAACAGCAGCGGGTTCACGAGCTTGTAGCTGTATTCGCCGAAGCAGCGGACGGAGATGTCGATATCAATGCCCGCGCGCTGGTCCACGACGCGGAACGGCACCGGGGAGGGCGTGCCGTACTTGTTGCCGACGACCTCCTTGGTGTTGAAGTAGTAAACACGCTGGTCCTTGGGGGCTTCGCCGCCGTAAGTGAAACGCTTGCCGATGTTCTTGAACACATCGACGATGCTCTGCCCCAGCTTGCCGCTGAAGATGCTGGGTTCCGTGGAGCTGTCATAGACGAACTCGCCCGGCTCGGCGCAGACCTCGACGATCTTGCCCTGCTCGACGATGAGCATGCACTGACCGTCCGCGACCGCGATCACGGAGCCGTTGCTGATGATGTTGTCCTCGCCCTTGGTGTTGCTGGAGCGGTCCCCGGTCTTTTTCTTGCCCTTGACCGCGAGCACGTCCACGGGCAGAGCCTCACAGTAGAAGTATTCCTTCCACTGGTCCGCCATCACGCCGCCGACACTGCCGAGCGCTGCTTTGATAAGTCCCATATGTAGTTGCTCCTTTCGATTTTTAACGGATTTGTATATGGAAAGTTGTTCTGCGCTTAGCATTTTCGTCCGCCGCCGGAGAAGCTGCGTCCGCCGGAGGAGGAAAAGCTGCGGGAATAGCCCGACTTGCCGCCGCTGCTCGTGTTTTTGGGGCGGAGATGCTTGGAGACGGTGCTGTAGAGATAGTGGTCCTGCTTCGCGCCGAGGCGGAATGAGCCGGGGACGAGGTAGCCCGCGGCGTGGGCGGCGCGGCGCACCGGCTTCATCTGGGAGACGAGCACCGCCATCGCGACGAAGCCGACGATTACGCCGAGAATGATCCCGCAGAGGGCGGAGAAACCGAAGCTCGCCGGCTCCTTCGGCGGCTCGCCGTGGGCGTAGAGATAGTCCACCGCGTCGAAATACTGCTCCATCGCGCCGTAATAGTCGCCGTCCAGCATAAGCGGCTCGATGATGTCGTCAATGCGGTTTACGCTCTCGGAGGTGAAATAGTCCCGCGCCGCGCCGCAGGCGGCGGTGTACCAGCCGCGATCGGCGGGGTCCATGCAGATGAGCAGCACACTGCCGCTGTAGTCGTCGCCGGTGCCGTAGCCGCAGAACTGATAAAAGTCCGCAGCGAGGATCCTGTGGTTGAGCCCGTAGGTGCTCGGCGCGGTGTAGAGCACGAGGTCATAGCCGTGGGCGGCGATAACGGCGGCGATCTTTTCGCTGAGCGCGGCTTCCTCCGCGTCCGTGAACATGTCCGCGTCGTCCACAATGAGCGGTGCATTTTCCGCGTGGAAATCTTCAAAGGCGGAGATGTCCTCCGGATACCAGTCCGGCATTCCGTCCGCCGCAAGGCAGGACGCCGCGAGCGCGAAGCAGAGCAGCGCGGCGAGCACGAGGGTCAAAACACGTTTTTTCATTTTGCTCCCCTCCCCTCATCAAAGCTGCGGCAGCAGCGTCACGAGAAAGCCGACAACAAAGGCGATGGCGAAATAAAGCCCGAAATAGCCCCATTTCTTTGCCTTGCTGATCGGCAGCTCGCCGACGACCTTGCCGGTCTGACCGTTCACGGCGTAGCGATAGTGCTTGCCGCGGTATTCACAGTTCAGCAGATAAACGGGCAAAAGCGCGTATTTCACGGAGGCTTTGTCCAGATGCAGTCCGGCGTCGGACCGGAGCGTTACGCCCTGATAGCCCGGCGCAGTGGAGAGAAACTGCTGCTTCGCACTCTCGCGCATGCGCGACTCCGCGCGCGGGAGCTCCGCGTCCGGATCGGAGTCGAAGCGGTCGGCGAGATAGCCGGAGAGATATGCCGGGTCAAAGTCCGTCAGCGCGGAATAGTCGAAGGGCTCAACAGAGTCCATCAGATCGTCGTCCATCTTGGTGCTCGCGTCCACGGGCAGCTTGGAAAAGGACATGCTGCCGTCGCGCCGGAGCAGATAGTGGGAGGTCTTCGTGCAGTCATAGTCGCCCTGCCGGTATGTACGGACCTTCGTGGCGTCCAGACTGACGCTGCCCGTCATGTCGGCGTCGAACAGCCAGAACGGGACGTAAACGCCCTGCGCCCTGCCGACGACATTTTCACTGAAAAAGTCCTTCGGAAGAAGCTTTTTCTTCTTATAAAACTTCCGGATGACGTCCGGCAGCTGCTTTTTTGTGATGCGGAACGGGATCACGGCGTTCGGGCGAAGCCCGCCGCCGACGCGGTCATCTAAAACAACGTTGTTGCCGCAGTAAGGGCAGGTCGTCGCCGCGGTGTTCTCGTCCGCCTCGATCTCCGCGCCGCAGGACTCGCAGACATAGACCGCCGTGTGGTCGAGCTTTGCGTCCCGGTCGAGCCCGGCTTTGTAGTCTCCCCAGTGAAAATCGCGCTCCTCCCCGTCGCTCTCGCGCAGGGCGCGCAGCGCTTCGATGCTGACGGTGTTGCCGCAGCTCGCGCAGGTGACCTCGCCGCTCTCCGCGTCAAACGCGAGCGGCGCGCCGCAGGATGGACACTTGTATTCGGTGATCGCCGGCATAGACCATAGCCTCCTTATTGTTCGTTTCGTTCATTATATCGCAGGGATGCGCAAATGTAAAACCAAATTTTTGCTTTTTAATGCAGTCCCCGGCGGCGCGGGGTGCGGCGGCAGCGCAGGGTGGAGAAAACCATCACGGCGAGCCCGACCGCCATCAGACCGTAGCAGAGCAGGAACTTGTCCGCGTGGCGCTGGACATAATACTCCATAAAGCCCGCAAGCCCCAGCGACAGCAGCCAGAGCGCCAAGCAGACGATGAGCCCGGCGCGCATACCGTCCCGCTTGACGCTGCGCACACTGAAGACGATGAGCGCCGCGAGGCAGGAGAGCGCGCCGATGATCTGCACGAGGCTCACAAAGCCGTTGGAGCGCAGATAGCAGGAGTCATAGCGCATGCTGTCGAGCCAGATCTCCGCCGCGCCGTAGAGTACGAGGAAGAGCCAGAACACCTCCCCGCTCCGCAGCCTGCCGCGCGCGAGGAAAAGCACGAGGATGAGCGCGAGAAACACGGCGAAAGCCGCGAACGCCTCCCAGAAAAACACCGCCGCGTGCCACTGCACGCCGCCGGCGCTCTCCACCGCCGTGGACCACGGGAGCCCCTGAAAGCGCGGGTCGGTGAACACGGTCTTTCCGCGGTCGAGGGAATTGAACAGAAATCCGAAGCGTCCGACCGCGATGCCGAGCGCCGCCGCGGGCGCGGCGCAGTCGAGCAGCGCGCCGAGGTCCCGCACCGCGCCGAGCGCGCGCAGGACGAGCGCCGCGAGCAGTGCGCCGAGAAACGCGCCCGGCAGCGCAAACGCGCCGACGGAATAGTCGGAAAATGCCTGAGAGAGCGAGCTGTACTGCCGGTAAAAGCAGTACCAGTGGACAAAGCGCGCGCAGAAAAAGCCGAGCACGAGCGCGAGCAGGCAGAACACCGCCGCACTGCACATCGCTTTGCCCTGCCGGGCGCGCAGCGCGAGCGTCATCAGCACCGCGGCGACGACGCCGAGCGCCGAAATGATCCCGCTCCAATAGACGGGGACGCCGAGATAGACGAATGCGATCTGATCCATTGCTTCCTCAGCCCTCCTTCTGCGGCGGCAGCGCCGTTGCGAAATAGATAATGTCGCTGACGGCGCGCTCGGAATCATAGACGATGCGGTTGCGGATCTTGCCGCCGAAGATGAGCTCTGCGGTCTGACCGCCGTCGAGCGCGTAAGCGCTCTCGCAGCCCTTCGCCGCCATCGCCGATGCCGCCTCCTTGATGGTGCAGTAATCGGTGTAGTTCCCCTCCCCGCCGGCGCACATCAGCAGATAATGCAGCTCGCCGAGCTGTCCGAGGCTGGAGCGGGAATACTTGTCCTCGATCTCGCCGATGGGGTAATAGTCGAGCGGCTGGACCTCGCCGTTTAAGATCTCAATGGGTCCGAAGGCGAGCGAGAACTGCACGTCGTGCTCGGCGATGAACGCCTCGACCTCCGCGGCGGAGGAAAACTCTCCGACCGGGCTCATCAGAAGGTCGCCGTTTCCGGCGATGAAGCAGGTATCGACCACGTTGCCGACGAAGCGGTAGAGGTCGCCCTGATAAACGTTGATGCCGTAGGTGCGGAAGTTATAAAAATCCGCGTTCGATGCCACGACCGCGTTCGCGTCCGCCGCCATCGCGGAGCAGAAAAGCTGCTTGCTCGCGCCGTAGCTCCCGCCGGCGAGAAAGCGGCGGAACTGGGACGGGTGGGCGATCTTGATCTCCGCAAAATTGTGGACGCAGTTGTGGAGCACCTCCTGCCACGAAATGGCGAGAATGGTCTCGTCGCAGTACCACTCGATCGTGGAGCCGGGCTTGAGCTGAATGTCCGGATTCCATGTGAGCGTCTGCCCGTCTAAAAGCGCCGCGGCGCGCTCGACCACGGCGGCGACCTCCGCGGGATCGGTCGTGGAGCCGTAGCACGCCGGGTCCGGCGTCTGACCGCTCTGGGCGTCGGCATCGATCATATAGACCTTTTCAATGTGGGTGAGGTCCGCGAGCGCAGCGCTCGCCGTGTTCGTCGCATAGCTCACCGCGCGGGCGGAGAGGTCCGCTTTCTTAAGCTCCCCGGTCCCGGAGAGCGGATCCGCCGGGTGGACGCAGAGCGAGCAGACGACTGCCGCCGCTGCGAGCAGCAGGGTGAAGAAAACGCCGCCAAGGACGCGGAGACCGCACTTTGCATGCTGCATGGCTTCTTCCCTCCCCTCATTCCAGCCCGCCGCTGAGCGCGGCGAGCAGCTCGCGCGTCGGAACGATCTTCCACGCGCCGTCCTGATACTCCAGCTCTGCTGTCACGGAAAAGCTCCGCCGCGGCGCTTCGCTGCCGAGCCGCGCGGAGAGCGCCTCGTCATAAACGTCGAGCACGATCTCGCGGCGGTAGCTGCCGTCGTCATTATAAACATCCTCGCTGCGGCGCGCGTTCTCCACACGGCGGGCGAGCAGCGCGTTCACGTCCGCGTCGATGCCCTCCAGCAGCGCGTCTGCGTCCGGCACGGCAAAAACGACGTCCTGAAAGGCGCGCAGCCCCTCGCGGCGGGCTTCCCCGGCGCGCTGCCATTCGCAGCCGCCGCGGATGAGCGTCCAGAGGGCGCGGGCGTTTTCGTCCGCGGGCTCGTTCTCCAGTCCCAGCGTACTGTAGCCGCTGAGCAGCGCGTTTGCTTCGTCATAGCGCTCGGCGCAGACGGCGGTGAAGAACGCATCAACGGCGTCCGCCGGGTCCGCCGCGTCTCCCAGCAGCAGCGCGGCGCGTCCCTGTCCGAAAAAGCCGAGCCATACACCCGCGGCAGCCGCGGCAAGCGCCAGCAGCGCAAGGATCGTGCCGCCGATTTTCCTCTTTTTCATCTTCTCAAACCCTCTTTTTTTCATTCCTTGCTCGGAAAAGCCCGGACGACCTTGCTCTCGTCGCTGTAAGCGATGCCCTCCCAGCCGTCGAAGGCGGTCACGAGCTTCCAGTTGGCAAACGCGGTCCGGATCGCGACGTTTGCCGGCTCCGTGCGCCAGCCGTCCGCCCCGGCGGAGACGTTTTCGCTCCAGAACAGGAAGCGCACGTCCGGATAAGCCTTCGGCGCGGCGGTCCATTCCGTGCTTGGAATACCGCAGGAGCGCACCCAAGCCATCCTGAGCTCCGGCATCGCGTCCAGAAACGCGAGGTCCGTCAGCGCCGGAGAATAGGAGACGTTCAGATACTCCATCTTCGTCATTTTCTCCAGCGGCGAAAAATCCGTAATACCGCGGCAGAGCGCGCATTCGAGATAGCGCAGCTCCGGCAGCGCCGCGAGCGGCGAAATGTCCGTGAGCGCGCCGTTGCCGGAGAGAAAAAGCACTTGGAGATGCTCCAGATTTTCGATCCCCTCCAGCGAGCCGATATCGTTGTTCGCAAGGTCCAGTGAAACGAGATCGGTGCAGTAGCGCAGGAGCGGCTGAATGTCCTCGGTCGTGAGGCGGCCCCAGCTCTCGCCGCGCTTTTGCGTCGAGAAGCACAGCGCGTCGCTCGGCACACTGTAGCCCGCGAAGCGGACCTCGAAGATGAAGCGGATGTCCGGAAAGAGCTCCGAAAGCTCCACACAGTCGCTGTAGCGCACGCCGGAATCCAGCAGGTCGACGCGCCGGAGCGCCGGGAGCGCGCGGACGATGCGGACGAGCTCGTCCGTGTCCGGCGCGGTCTTGCCGCGGAAGTCGAGCTCCTGCGTCGTTTTGTCATAGGTCTGCCCCGCAGCCGTCACGGTCCACTGCACGTCGCAGTCCGGCAGCCGACGCTGGAGCTCCGCCGCCGCTTCGGGATAATAGCAGTCCAGCGCGTCCACGCTCCGGAGCTTCGTGAGCGATCCCAGCGAAAGGATCTCCTCCTCCGTCGCAGAGGCACCGATGCGGATGCTGACGGCGTCGGCGAGCGTGGGGACGTATGGAGCGGAGGTCTCCGCCGGCGCTGCGGACGGCTGCGGCGTCTCCGCAGGAATGAGCTGTTCATAGCGCAGCGCACCGAGCGCCGCGGCAGCGAGCAGCACGAGCGCGGCAGCGGCAAGCGCCTTCTTTCGCGCCGCGAGACCGAAAATAAGCAGGGCGAGCGCCGCGGCGGCGAGTGCAAATGCGGGCCACGGGAGAGATGCGCGCGTCCCGGACGGCTCCGGTGCCGGCACCGGCGTCGGCGCGGGAGCCGCGGTCTCCTCCTCCGGCTCGGTATACGCCAGCACGGTGATCGCCGGGTCCTTCGCGCGCTCCGCGGCGAGGCGGGCAGCCTCGGCTTCCTCCTCCGCGCGCTTCACCGTGCGGTAGTTGGTGTAATCGCACATCAGCGCGGTGTAATCGGCGATGATGCGCGCCGCCGCGCCGAGGTCGGCGGTGAACACCGCAAGTGCGAAGGGCTCCTCGGTATAGACGATGCCGATATCATTAAAATATGTATGGTCCTCATATTCAAGAAAACCGTATTTGTGCGCGACGTCGTATTCCTCGCGCATCGAGGCGATGAGCGTGTCCGCCGGGTTGGAAACGAGCATATAGTCCAGCACGCGCGGATAACGATCCGGGGCGGCGTAGAGCATTTTCAGACAGTGGATGATCTGCCGCGCGGTGAACACGTTGCGGTGGAAAAAGTTATAGTCCATCGCCTCCGGGTCCTCGCCGAGCAGCGGGCAGAGCGCGGCGCGGTAATCGGCGTAGTCGCGGAACGCGCGCTGAGCCGCCTCCGCCATTTCGTTGCTGGAATGGACGATGGAGTGCTCCTCAATATAGGAATAAGGGACCCCTTCGATCAGCGTGTCGAAGTCCATCTCCCCGTTATAAACGCGCTCGGAGAGCACCATATTCAGCGGCACCTTATACACGCTGCAAGCGACCATATACTGGTCGCCCTGAAAATAGCCGCCCTCCCCGCTGACGAGGTTTTCGTAGCCGATCGTGATGCGCTCAGTGTTCACGCTCCGCCCGGCGAGAAATTCCTCCGTGATCTCATCCCAGCTCTTCCCGTCGAACCGCGCGTCCTCCGCCGAGACCGGCAGCGCCAGCGCCGCGGCGAGCACGATGAGCGTAAGAAAAAATATCCAAATTTTCCGATATTTCCCAGTGATGTACATGTCTGACCTCGAAAAAATACAATCGAGGAAATTATACGATATTTTTCGACAAATTGCAAAGCTTTCTTAGCCTGTAGGGAAGACTTTGTATTCCCACTTCCCTTTTCGGAAAAATCTGGTATAGTGTTAAAAGAAAAATAGAAAGTTTTTTGAATTTTTGCGACCAAAGAGAAAAAATGTTGTCTGTTATTCATGACGGCATAACGAAGAAAGGAGACGCGGGATGGACGACCGCAGGATCGTCGAGCTTTACTGGCAGCGCAGCGAACAAGCCGTCCGCGAAACTGCCGATAAATACGGAGCATACTGCATGCGCATTTCCCTGAACATTCTGGGCGACCGCTCCGACAGCGAGGAGAACGTCAACGACACTTATCTTCAGACATGGCGCGCAATCCCGCCCCGGCGACCGGATTCGCTTGCGGCGTTTCTCGGAAGGATCGCCCGCAATCTGGCACTGAACCGCCTGAAGGCGCGCCAGACCCAGAAGCGCGGCGGGGACGCCTTTGCCGAGAGTCTGGATGAGCTGGACGACTGCACGCCCGCCGGACTGGACGTCGAGGATGCCGTCTGCGCCAAGGAGCTCGGCAGCGCGATCAGCAACTTTCTGCGCGGGCAGAAGACAGATGCGCGGAACGTGTTCCTTGCCCGGTATTTTTACGCCGAGCCGCTGGACGTGATCGCCGAGCGCTTCGGATTTTCGCTCAGCAAGGTGAAATCCATGCTGCTCCGCACCCGAAACGGACTTCGGACCTATCTGGAAAAGGAGGGCTATCAATTTTGAAAAACGAGATCATGATGTGCGCGATCGGCGAGATCGACGAAGACCTCGTCGCCGGGGCTTACGCCGCCGGAACCAAAAAGCGCCGCCGCGCCCTCCGACCGATGCTGGCGGCTGCCGCCTGCGTCGTGCTGCTCGTCGGCGCACTGCTGACTTACCGCGCCGGAGGTCCCGGACTGACGGTCGGCGGAACGCCGCTCGGCGGCGATCCCGTCGCGATCGACACGCCGGCGATGATGAGCCTTGAGGGACCCGCGCCGCGCATGCCCGCCGCGATCACCGTGCCGCTGGAGCTGACCGGCGGCAGAAAGCAGGTCGCGCTCACGGCAGAGAGCGGAACACTCACCGTCTTCGACGCGGAGACGGGCGAGACTGTTTTCAACGGTGTGTCCGGCAGCTTTGACTGCCCGCTCCGGCTGGAGTGGACCGTTGCGCACCCGACCCCCGGCGAGACCTATCGTCTCACCGTCGGACGCACCGCGCTCAGCCTCGCATTTGACGAGGAGCTGGGTATCTGGTGCGTCACAAAAGAGTAAAACGAAACCAAACGACACAAAATGGAGGTAAACAAAGGTTGAAACATTGTAACCTAAGCACCATTTTCAAAAGGGCGCAAAAGAACAAG
>CAVCTM010000004.1:0-65034 GCA_963605115.1 Pseudobutyrivibrio sp.
AAGACACCGCCCTTTCACGGCGGTAACACGAGTTCGATTCTCGTCCGGGTCACCATTTTAAGGAGGCTTAGCTCAGCTGGTTAGAGCGTCCGCCTCACACGCGGAAGGTCGATGGTTCGAGTCCATTAGTCTCCACCAAGTGAAGTTCCCGCCCTGCTCACCGCAGGGCGGGACTTTTCTTTAAAAAATGCCGGGCGCAAAGCGCCCGACCTATAAAGGACAATTCAGGACCCCATGCGCTTTTGCGCACGGGGTCCTTTGCTTATTTCCTTAGCCGTGGAACAGCTTCTTCACCTGATACTTCGGCTCGCAGGTGACGTTGACGCCGAGCTTCTGGAACAGGTTCTCGTCCACGCGGGAGAGGATGACGGAGGAGTGCGCCTCGCAGCCGCGCAGGGCGGAGAGCTGGTCCATCGCGAGCTCCGCCATCGGGTTCGTGACGGCGCAGATGGACAGCGCTTCGAGCGTCTCGTCCGTGTGCAGGCGCGGATTGTGGCCGCCGAGATGCTCGACCTTGAGGTGCTGGATCGGCTCAATGACGTTCGGGGAGATGAGCAGGAGCTTTTTGTCGATGCCCGCGAGGGCTTTCAGGGCGTTTAAGAGGCAGGCGCTCGCCGGTCCGAGCAGGGAGGAGGTCTTGCCGGTGACGACTCTGCCGTCCGGCAGCTGGAGGGCGACGGCGGGCGCGCCGGTCTCCTCCGCGCGGTTCACCGCCGCGGCAATGACGGGGCGCTCGTCGAAGCTGATGCCCGCGGTGTTCAGGATGAGCTCGATCTTGCGCAGCTCCGCCGGGGAGCTCAGCCCCTGCCGCACGGAGCACGCCGTGGAGTAATAGCGGCGGATGATCTCCAGCCGGCTCGCGGCGCGGCAGGCGTCGTCGTCCGTGATGCAGAAGCCCGCCATGTTGACGCCCATGTCCGTCGGGCTCTTGTAGGGGCTCGTGCCCCAGATGCGCTCCAGCATGGCGTTCAGCACGGGGAAGATCTCCACGTCGCGGTTGTAGTTGACCGTCGTCTCGCCGTAGGCTTCGAGGTGGAAGGGGTCGATCATGTTCACGTCATCGAGGTCCGCGGTCGCGGCTTCGTAGGCGAGATTCACCGGGTGCTTGAGCGGCAGGTTCCAGATCGGGAAGGTCTCGAACTTGGCGTAGCCCGCGCTCTGACCGCGCTCGTGCTCATGGTAGAGCTGGCTCAGGCAGGTCGCCATCTTGCCGCTGCCGGGACCCGGCGCGGTCACGACGATGAGGTTGTGGCTCGTCTCGATATAGTCGTTTCTGCCGAAGCCCTCGTCGGAGACGATGAGCGGCAGGTCGGAGGGGTAATCCGGGATGATATAGTGGCGGAAGGTGCGCACGCCGAGGCGCTCAAGTCGGCGCTGGAACTGCTCCGCGGCGGGCTGGTTATTGTAGTGCGTGATGACGACGGAGCCGACGTAGAGCCCGATGCCGCGGAACGCGTCGATCAGGCGGAGCGTGTCCTCGTCGTAGGTGATGCCGAGGTCGCCGCGGCGCTTGCTGCGCTCGATGTCGTCCGCGGAGATGACGATGACGATCTCCGCCTCGTCGCGCATTTCGAGCAGCATGCGCACCTTGCTGTCCGGCTGAAAGCCCGGCAGAACGCGGGATGCGTGGTAATCGTCGAAGAGCTTGCCGCCGAACTCCAGATAGAGCTTGCCGCCGAAGCGGTCGATGCGCTCGCGGATGTTCTCCGACTGCATCTTCAGGTATTTGTCGTTGTCAAAGCCGATGTTGACCATAGCCGTTTAACCCTCTCTCTTTTATTTCCAAACACCTAATTTTACAACGCGCAGGGCATATCTGCAAGGGCTTTTTCGCCTTTTTTCGCCCTGCGGCAAAAAACTTTTGCCGCGCCGCGGCGGAATATACTTTATTTGTTCATAATTGTGTGTTAAAATACACTGATACTATGCGATCACTGCAATTACTGTCTGCAAGAGGAGAAGAAAAAAGCATGAGCTTTCTGGATAAAATTTTCGGCTCTTACTCCGACCGCGAGCTGAAGAAGATCAAGCCCGTCGTGGATAAAATTCTCGCGATGGAGGGGGACTACGCCGCGCTGACGGACGAGCAGCTGAAGGCGAAGACGCCGGAATTCCGCGAGCGCCTCGCCGCGGGCGAAACGCTCGACGATCTGCTGCCGGAGGCGTTCGCCGCCGTGCGCGAGGCGGCGTGGCGCGTGCTGGGGATGAAGCCGTTCCCGGTCCAGCTCGTCGGCGGCATCGTGCTCCATCAGGGGCGCATCGCCGAGATGAAGACCGGCGAAGGCAAGACCCTCGTCGCCGTGCTGCCGAGCTACCTGAACGCGCTGGAGGGCCGCGGTGTCCACATCGTCACCGTGAACGATTACCTCGCGAAGCGCGACAGCGAGTGGATGGGCAAGGTCCACCGCTTTATGGGGCTCTCCGTCGGGCTCATCGTCCACGGCTTGAACGGCAACCAGCGCCGCGCGGCTTACGCCGCGGACATCACCTACGGCACGAATAACGAGATGGGCTTCGACTATCTGCGCGACAATATGGCGATCTATAAAGGCGAGATGGTCCAGCGCGGCCACCGCTTCGCCATCGTCGACGAGGTGGACTCCATCCTCATCGACGAAGCGCGCACCCCGCTCATCATCTCCGGGCAGGGCGACGAGAGCACGGACCTCTACCGGCAGGTGGACGATTTTGTCTCGCGCTTAAAGCGCCGGGTCTTCGCCAGCATCGACGAGAAGGCGGAGGAGGACGAGTCGCTCGACGCCGACTATGTTGTGGACGAGAAAGCCAAGACCGCAACGCTGACGGCGCAGGGCATCGCCAAGGCGGAGCAGCACTTCGGACTCGAAAACCTCGCCGACCTTGAAAACTCGACGCTCAGCCACCATATCAATCAGGCGCTGAAGGCGCACGGCGTCATGAAGCGCGACATCGACTATGTTGTAAAAGACGGCGAGGTCATCATCGTCGACGAGTTCACGGGCCGCCTCATGCTCGGCAGACGCTACAGCGAGGGTCTGCATCAGGCGATCGAGGCGAAGGAGCACGTGGACGTCGCGCGCGAGAACAAGACCCTCGCGACCATCACGTTCCAGAACTACTTCCGCATGTACGACAAGCTCTCCGGTATGACCGGCACCGCCGTCACGGAGCAGGAGGAGTTCGTCTCCATCTACGGGCTGGACATCATCGAGGTGCCGACGAACCGCCCCCTCGCGCGCATCGACCAGCCGGACGTCGTGTACAAAAACGAAAACGGCAAATACCGCGCCGTCATCGCCCAGATCAAGGCGTGCCACGAAAAGGGACAGCCCGTTCTGGTCGGCACGGTCAGCATCGAAAAGAGCGAATTTCTCTCCAAGCTGCTCCAGCGCACGGGCATCCGTCATAACGTCCTGAACGCGAAGAACCATGAGAAGGAAGCCGAGATCATTGCGCAGGCGGGCAAGCTCGGCGCCGTCACGATCGCGACGAACATGGCGGGCCGCGGCACGGACATCATGCTCGGCGGCAACGCGGAGTTCCTCGCGAAAAACGATCTGAAAAAAGCCGGCTTCGATGAGGAGACCATCGCCGAGGCGACCGGCTATGCCGACACGGACGATGAAAACATCCTCGCCGCGCGCACGATGTACGCCGAGCGCCTCGCGGCGCACAAGGAGGTCATCTCCGCGGAAGCCGAGCAGGTGCGCGCCGCCGGCGGACTCTATATCCTCGGCACGGAGCGCCACGAATCCCGCCGCATCGACAACCAGCTCCGCGGCCGTGCCGGACGTCAGGGCGACCCCGGCGAGAGCCGTTTCTTCCTCGCCATGACGGACGACATCATGCGTCTGTTCGGCTCCGAGCGCGTCATCGGCATGATGGAGTCCCTCGGTCTCGACGAGGACACCCCGCTCGATAACAAGATCCTCTCCAACGCCATCGAGCAGGCGCAGAAGACCGTCGAGAGCCGCAACTTCCAGACCCGAAAGGCGACGCTGGAGTATGACGACGTGATGAACACCCAGCGCAAGCTTATCTATGAGCAGCGCTATAAAGTTCTGAACGGCGAGGACGTGCAGGAGAGTATCCGCGGCATGGTCGACGAGTTCATCACGGACGCCGTCGGCACCGCCGACCCGGCGGACGAAGCCGCGCTGGAGGAGATCCTGACGCCGTTTTACCCGCTGTTCCTGCGCCGCGGCGCGGTGGAATATCGCCCCGGACTGCGCTGCGAGGAGATCCGGGAGCAGCTCGAAGCCGCCGCGGACGAGGTTTACCGCAAAAAGGAAGCCGACCTCGGCACGATGCCGGACGGCACGCCGCTCATGCGCGAGCTGGAGCGCGTCGTTCTGCTCCGCGTCGTGGACGAATACTGGATGGACCATATCGACGCGATGAGCGAGCTGCGCCGCGGCATCGGTCTGCGCGGCTACGGCAACGTCAAGCCCGTGGACGCCTATAAGCAGGAGGGCTTCGATATGTTCGAGAAGATGATCGGCGGCATCCGGCAGGAGGTCGTCCGCCGCATCTATCTCGCCCGCGTCCGCAAGGATCAGGGCGTCGAGCGCAAGAGCGTCGCCAAAAACGCCGTCGGAAACGTCGGCGGGGACGCAAGCGTCAAAAAGCAGCCCGTCCGCCGCGAGAAAAAGCCCGGCAGAAACGACCCCTGCCCCTGCGGAAAGCTGCGCCCGAACGGACTTCCGATGAAGTATAAGGACTGCTGCGGGAGAAACGAGTAAAGCGGTTTTAAAGGTCTCCCTGTGTAAGGGAGGCTGTCAGCCGAAGGCTGACTGGAGGGGTGTAAGCTTCCGGAATTGCCAAGCTTGGCGTTCGCGGGGGCGTACAACCCCTCCGTCGCGGCTTCGCCGCGCCACCTCCCCTTGCACAGGGGAGGCGTTAAAAGCGGAAATATTCATCTTTCAAAAACGATACAATTCCGAGGTACCATGACATTCACCGAACACCGCCACGCGAACGGCGTGCTCTATCTGACGGCGCCGACCATCGCGGCGCGGCATGGCTTCACGACGCGGCTCGGCGGCGTGAGCCGCGGCGCGCTCGCGAGCCTCAATCTTGCGATGAGCCGCGACCCCTCGCCGGAGGCGGTGCGCGAAAATTACCGGCGTCTCGGTGAGGCGGCGGGGATCGACACGTCCCACATGGCGTTCACGCGCCAGGTCCACGGCGCGGAGGTGCGTACCGTCACGGACGCGGATGCCCACACGCTGGGCACGCCCGTGCCCTACGCGGCGGACGGGCTCGTGACGAATGTGCCGGGGCTCGCGCTCATCTGCTTCACCGCCGACTGCGTGCCCGTGCTGCTCTGCGACGCGGAAAACGGCGTCGCCGCCGCGGTCCACTGCGGCTGGCGCAGCAGCGTGCAGGACATTCTGGGCGCCGCCGTCGAAAAAATGCGCGCCCTCGGCGCGCAGCCGGACCGGACCGCCGCCGCGATCGGACCGGCGATCTCCCGCTGCTGCTTTGAGGTGGGGGAGGAGGTCGTCGAAGCCGCGGCGCGCTGGCTCGGCGGGGACTTAAACGGGCTTTACGCCCCGCGCGAGGGCGTCCCCGGCAAGTATCTGCTGGACTTGAAGGGCGCAAACGCCCGGCGGCTTATGCAGCTCGGACTGCGCCCGGAAGCCGTCGCCGTTTCGGACGACTGCACCTTCTGCCTGCCGCAGAAATACTGGTCCCATCGCTATACCCACGGCGACCGGGGCGCGCAGGGCGCGCTGATCGTGCTCTGAACAAAACACAGGAGAAAGATTCGGGATATGAAGCAAAGAGCAAAAATCTGGACGGCGCTGCTGCTCGCGGCGTCGCTGCTGACCGGCTGCGGCGGCAAGACGGACCCCGACGCGCCCGCGCCGGACGATGAGCCGGGCGGCAGCTCGCTCATCGGCAGCGAGGTCGTGGCGCGCGAGCCGGCGGACAGCGTGTTTTCGCTGAACTTCGACGCCGGGGCGGGCACGAACCCCGTCCGGGCGGACAGCTCGACGAATATGCTGTTCTGGTCGCTGCTCTATGACAGCGTGTTCACCGTGGACGAAAATTTCGAGCTCAGCTCCGACATCGTTCTGGACACGAAGTCCGACGACTATATCTGGTGGGCGTTCGACATCCGCACGGACGTCTGCTTCAGCGACGGCACGCCGATGACCGCGAAGGACGTCGTTTATTCCATCCAGCGCGCCGCGCAGACGAGCTATTATAAGGAGCGCCTGGCCTGCATTTACGGCATCAGCGCCCTTGGGGACGGTACCTTCGCCATTACGACGAGCGAAGCCAACAGCCAGTTCCCGAAAATGCTGAACATCCCCATCATCAAAAGCGGCGACTATTTCGAGGACTATCCCCTCGGCACGGGACCCTATATGCTGAACGAGGACCACACTGCCCTCGTGAAAAACCCCGAAAGCCGCCTGAAAAACGAGCTGCCGGTCGACACCGTGTATCTCCGGAGCTATCCGGACACCAGCACGAAGATCACCGCCTTCGAGGACGCGAGCATCGACCTCGTGACGAACGACCCCACAGGCATGTATAACCTCGGCTACGGCAGCAGCAACGAGACCCGCTTTTACGACACGAGCAACCTGCATTATCTCGGCTTCAACATGCGCAGCATGTTCTTCCAGATGTTCCGCATGCGCTACGCGATGAGCTTGGCGGTGGACCGCGAGACGATCGTGACCGACTATCTGGGCGGCTGCGCCGTCACGACCGCGCTGCCCGTCCACCCCAAGAGCGCGCTCTTTGACGCGGAGCTGGACAAGTCCTTCCGGTTCGACGCGGCGAAAAGCGCCGCCATGTTCGAGGCGGCGGGCGTCAGCGATCTGGACGCCGACGGCGATCTGGAGGTGCTCGTCACCGGCATCGTCGTGGAGATGAACGTCAGGTTCATCGTCAATAACGACTCGACCGCCAAGGTCCTCGCCGCGCGCCATATCGCGGAGCAACTCAATTCCATGGGCATCACCACGACGCTCTATGAGCTCAGCTGGGACGATTACATGACTGCGCTGGAGACCGGGGACTATGATATGTATTACGGCGAGCTGCGCCTCACCCCCGACTGGGATCTCAGCTATCTCTTCGAGCCGCGGGACCAGAAGACCCGCGAATCGGACGAGAAGAACGAGACCTTCACCGGCAGAAACTACGCCGACTGCGCGGACACGCAGTACGGCGAGCTCTACGCCGCCTATCTCGCGGCGGCGGAGCCGGACCGCGCGGAGGCGTTTGCCGCCGTGCTGAAATACGTTGCGGAGAGCGCCGCCATCGTGCCCATCTGCTTCGAGCGCCGCGAGGTGCTGACCCACCGCGGCGTCGTCACCGGCGTGAACGCCACGCAGTACGACGTGTTTCATAATTTTACGGAATGGACGATCGATCTGACATGAACTGGATCTCGAAAATGCTGAAATGGATGGACCATATCCTCCAGATCATCTGCGCGCACCTGCCGAAAAAGCTCCAGGACCTCGTCCACAGCTGGCACCGCCTGCTGACTTACGCCTTCATGGGCTGCCTGAACACGGTCGTGGACTATGTGATCTACGCGATCCTCTATTACGCGCTGGGGGTCACGGTCTCGATCGCCCAGTTCGCGGGGACCTATTGCGGCAGCACCTGCGGCTATTATCTGAACAGCAGCTACACCTTCGCCGAGGGCAAGGGCAGAAGCCGCGGCCAGTACTGGCAGTATGTCGGCGTCGATATCGTGCTCGCGATCTTAAGCGGCGCGTTTATGGAGTGGGCGGAGGTCAACGTCCCCGTGCCGATGCTGCTCATCAAGGTCGCGATGAGCATCCTGATCCTTGCGGTCCACTATGTGGTTTATAAAAAGCTGGTATTCCGCATCAAAAAGGAGGATGACGAGGAAAAATGAACGACAGAGAGCTGCTCAGTCTCGCGCGCGAGGCGGCGCGCAATGCTTATGTCCCTTATTCCCAGTTTCCGGTCGGCGCGGCGGTCGAGTGCGCCGACGGCAGCGTTTTCACCGGCTGCAACGTGGAAAACGCCGCCTTCGGCTCCACGATCTGCGCCGAGCGCACCGCCATCGTCAAGGCGGTCAGCGAGGGTCACACCGAGTTCCGCCGCATCGCCATTTACGGCGAGGGGAAGAATTACTGCATGCCCTGCGGCGCCTGCCGGCAGGTGATGGCGGAGTTTTCCCCGGAAATGGAGGTGCTCTGCACCAAAGCCGGCGGCAGCTACGTCAGCTATTCGCTGAGCAAGCTGATGCCCTATACATTTAAATTGTAAAAAGCAAATCCAAGGTCAGGAGACAAAGAGAGCCATGAGAACAAGAGCAAAACGCGGGCTGACCGCCCTGCTCGCCGCGCTGCTGCTGGTCTGCGCCGTCGGCGTGCCGGCTGCGGCTGCCCCGGCGACGGACTTTCCGGACGTTCCGGAGGGGAGCTGGTATGAGAGCTATATCGGACGCATCGTGGATGTCCAGAAGCAGATGGGCGAGATGAACATCATCAGCGGCTACCCGGACGGGACCTTCGGTCCGAACGACGAGGTGCTGCGCTGCCAGTTCCTGAAGATGCTGTTCGAGGCGGCGGAGGTCAGCGGCAACCAGACCGCCATCGTCACCTCCGACGAGTACCACAGCTGGGACCACTGGGCAAAAAAATACTATCTGAAGGCGCAGAAGGACAACATCCTCGTCGCGGACGTTTACACGAGCTCCGACCCTATGTTCGGCGACAGCTACGAGGAGCTGAACGCGCCCATCTCCCGCTACGAGATGGCGGTCATCCTGAATAACGTCTGCACGAACATCGCCATGCAGAAGACCGTCATCGTGAACGAGCCGGAACAGCACATCACGGATTACAGCGACATCCCGACGCAGTATGTCACCGCCGTGGAGCAGTCTTACGGCAAGGGGCTGCTGACGGGCAACGAAAACGGCGTGTTCCACGGCGCAGATACCCTGACGCGCGCCGAGGCGGTCGTCGTGCTCTACCGCTTCCTCTTTGTGGACACCATTCAGGGCGACGGGCTTCAGGATTGGGCGGAATACCCCAAGGCGGACACGAGCAGCTATCTCGACCCGTCCCAGTCCTTCGCCAACTGGCTGAAGAACCACATCGACGCTTGGGGCAATCTTGACTCCGAAGCGAAGATCCGCCTGTTCGGAAGCGCGAACAAGTCCGCGTTCTATTCCTCCGCGGACGCGGCGAACTACATGACCACCGTCTCCGTCCCGATCTGGACGCTGGACCGCAGCGGCGCGAAGGTCGCGTCCACCCTCGGCATCACGGTCCACAAGCTCGTCGCGGACGAGGTGCGCAGCATCTTCCAGATGATCTTCGACGATCCGGAGCAGTTCCCGATCTACGGCGGCTGGAGCGCCGGCGGTGCGCGCTTTACGGACACGATGCGCCACAGCTGGGGCTGCGCCATCGACGTGAACGCCCTGTTTAACTGCGAGTGCTACTATTACCACTATTCCGGCCAGCTCCAGGTCACCTGCGGCTACGGCTACTGGCCCGTCAACGGCAGCGACACGCGCTTCACCGGCTCGCTGACGGCGCCGAGCGTTTACTCCATCGGCAAGAGCGAGGGACAGTACGGCTACTCCGTCGTCCGCGCCTTTGCGACTTACGGCTGGGGCTGGGGCGGCAACGGCTGGAGCATCAACAGCTCCGGGCGCCAGAAATTCGATTATATGCACTTCTCCGTATTGCCCAGCGGCGGCTGAGAGCGGAGCTTTCGGCCCGACGCACCCGCCCGCGGCGCTCGAAATACACAAAGTATTCCTTCGCGCCGCGAACGGGCGATTTGAACCGAAATCTCTCGCTCTCAGAAATGAAAAAAATCAAAAAATATGAAAAATCCCCCTTGACAACGAGGGGGATTTTTGATATCCTATCAGGGCGTTTGGGCGTAATTGCGTCCAAAACGCAAATGCGATGAAGCGGGAGATTGCTCCTTACGCAGGAGGTAACTTCCGTGGAGTATGTCCGGTGCCGTTTTCGTTTGAACGGCACGCAATCGGGCGGCTGAGATTTTCTGAAACCGGGCGATACTTATGCGTATATCGTCTGATCGGGGAAGAAACCGGCCACTTTGGGGCGGAGGTTTTCGCGAGAAAGCCGAGGTCCGAGCCGGTTTGTTTTTCGCCCAGAGCCTGATACGCACGGCGCGGTGGAGAAAATTTCATCCGTACGAACCAACGAGGCAGTTCCCAATGCTGCCAAATATCGTACGATTTGGAGGAAAATCAAGCAATGGCAACCAAGAAGCAGATCCGCATCCGTCTCAAGGCTTACGACCACCAGCTCATCGACGCTGCCGCCGAGAAGATCGTTGAGACCGCAAAGCGCACCGAGGCCAAGGTCTCCGGTCCCATCCCCCTGCCCACCCAGACCGAGGTCGTCACCATCCTGCGCGCTACCCACAAGTATAAGGATAGCCGCGAGCAGTTCGAGCGCCGCACCCACAAGCGACTGATCGACATCATCAACCCGACCCAGAAGACCGTTGAGGCCCTGATGAGCCTTGAGCTCCCGGCCGGCGTCGAGATCGAAATTAAGCTCTAAGGTCCCGCAAAAACGCTTTTCCCAGCGCCCCGATACATTATATAAGATGTGTCCGGGGAACAAAAACCCATCAACGACCCAATGCTTTTTCCGACTTGCGTGAGGAGAAAGCGGGTTAAGTTGCCAGCCTCTGTCCCGGCAATGAGTTGAAGCCGGAGTCAAGCGAGGTAACCAATAACCTTTAAGGAGGAAATATTCCAATGAAGAAAGCCATCATCGGCAAGAAGGTCGGCATGACGCAGATCTTCGATGAGGCGGGCAAAGTCGTTCCGGTGACCGTCATCGAAGCCGGCCCCTGCGTGGTCGTGCAGAAGAAGACCGTCGAAAAGGAAGGCTACGCCGCCGTCCAGCTCGGCTTTGAAGACATCGCCGAGCGCAAGCTCACCAAGCCGGAGAAGGGCCATCTGGCCAAGGCCGGCGTTGAGCCGAAGAAGTACCTCAGGGAGTTCCGTCTGGAGAACTGCGACGAGCTGAACATCGGCGATGTCGTCAAGGCCGATGCCTTCAAGGCGGGCGACCACATCGACGTCACCGGCACCAGCAAGGGTCATGGATATCAGGGCGCCATCAAGCGCTTCCATGCCCAGCGCACCCCGACCAGTCACGGCGGCGGTCCTGTCCACCGTCACGCCGGTTCTATGGGCTCCACGTCCACTCCGTCCCGCATTTTCAAGGGGCACATCGGCGCCGGTCACATGGGCGTCGAGCAGGTCACGGTCCAGAATCTTGACGTCGTCAAGGTCGATCCGGAGCTCAACATGATCGTTGTCCGCGGCGCCATCCCCGGTCCCAAGGGCGGCATCGTCTATCTGAAGAACACCGTCAAGACCATCGTCGAGAAGCAGGCCGGTGCCGGCATCAGCCTCAACCCGCAGAAGGCGTCTGCCCGTGTCAACCCGCAGAAGGCTTCCGCCCGCACGAAGTAAGGAAAGGAGAGTGTCTTAAATGCCGAAAGCAGTTATGTATGATATGTCCGGCAAGAAAGCCGGCGAAGTCGAGCTCTCCGAAGCCGTCTTCGGTATCGAGCCGAACGAGTCCGTTCTGCACGATTCTGTCAAGAACTATCTCGCCAACCAGCGTCAGGGTACCCAGAGCGCGCTCACCAAGGGCGAGGTCAGCTTTTCCACCATCAAGCCGTGGCGTCAGAAGGGCACCGGCCGTGCCCGCGCGGGCTACAAGGGTTCTCCCGTGTGGACCCACGGCGGCGTTGCGTTCGCTCCCAAGCCGCGCGATTACAGCTACACGCTCAACAAGAAGGTCCGCCGTCTGGCGCTCAAGTCCGCTCTGTCCGCCAAGGCGCAGGCTGACGAGATCGTCGTCATCAAGGATATGAAGATGTCCGAGATCAAGACCAAGACCTTTGCCGAGCTGCTCAAAGCCATCGACGTCACCGGCAAGGCGCTGGTTATCACCGCCGGCCCGGATGAGAACGTTGTCAAGTCCGCCCGCAACATCGCCGGCGTCCAGACCACGATGGCCACCGTGCTCAACCCCTACACGGTCCTGAACAACACCAAGCTGGTGATCGCCCAGGATGCCCTTGAGAAGATCGAGGAGGTGTACGCATAATGAGAACCGCTTACGATATCGTGATCCGTCCCATCATCACCGAGCAGTCCATGGAGGATCTGGACATCAAGAAGTATGTCTTTGAGGTCGCCAAGGACGCCACCAAGGTGGAGATCGCCAAGGCAGTGGAGGAGATCTTCGGCGTTCGCGTCATCAAGGTCACCACGCTGCACGTGAACGGCAAGACCAAGCGCGTCGGCGCAAACCCCCAGGGCAAGACCCGCTCCTGGAAGAAAGCCGTCGTCAAGCTCAGCGAAGATTCCAAGAACATTGAGATCTTCGAGAACATGGCATAAGGGAGGAAGTAAGAGATGTCTATTAAAACCTACAGACCGACCACTCCTGCCCGCCGCCAGATGACGGTTTCCGGTTTTGACGGCGTTGATAAGCACGCCGTTCCGGAAAAGAGCCTGGTCGAGGTCCTCAAGAAGCATTCCGGCCGCAACAGCTACGGCCGCATCACCGTCCGTCACAAGGGCGGCGGAAACCGCCAGAAGTACCGCGTCATCGACTTCAAGCGCAACGACAAGCTCGGCATGTTCGCCGAGGTCCTGCGCCTTGAGTATGACCCGAACCGCAGCGCCTTTATCGCGCTCGTCCAGTACGAAGACGGCGAGAAGCGCTACATTCTGGCGCCGAACGGCCTGAAGGCCGGGGACAAGGTCGTCGCGGGTCCCGAAGCCGACATCATCGCCGGCAACGCCCTGCCGCTCGCCAACATCCCCGTCGGCACCGTGATCCACAACATCGAGCTCTACCCCGGCAAGGGCGCCCAGCTCGTCCGTTCCGCCGGCGTCGCAGCGCAGCTGATGGCGAAGGAGAACGGCATGGCGACCGTCCGTCTGCCGTCCGGCGAGTACCGCAAGGTCCGCATGAACTGCATGGCGACCATCGGCCAGGTCGGCAACATCGACCACGCCAACGTCCACATCGGTAAGGCCGGCCGCAAGCGTCACATGGGCGTTCGCCCGACCGTCCGCGGCTCCGTTATGAACCCCTGCGACCACCCGCACGGCGGCGGCGAGGGCAAGAGCCCCGTCGGACGTCCCGGCCCCGTCACCCCGTGGGGCAAGCCGGCGCTGGGTTACAAGACCCGCAAGACGAAGAACCAGACCGACAAGTTCATCGTCAAGCGCCGCAACGCGAAGTAAGGAGGGAAAAAGCTAAATGAGCAGAAGTCTGAAAAAAGGCCCCTTCGCCGCTCCCGAGCTGCTGAAGAGAGTCGATGAAATGAACAAGTCCGGCAACAAGGCCGTTATCAAGACCTGGAGCCGTGCTTCCACGATTTTCCCGTCCTTCGTCGGACACACCATCGCCGTGCATGACGGCCGCCGCCACGTTCCCGTGTACGTCACGGAGGACATGGTCGGACACAAGCTGGGCGAGTTCGCTCCGACCCGCACGTTCCGCGGCCACTCCGGCGGCAAGACCGGTAAGTAAGGAGGAGATATAAAAAATGGAAGCAAAAGCACATCTGAAATTTGCGCGTATCTCTCCCAGAAAGGTCAAGATCGTCTGCGACCTGATCCGCGGCAAGGACGTCAAGATGGCCGAGGCCATTCTTCAGAACACCCCGAAGGCCGCCAGCGAGCTGATGATCAAGCTCCTGGGCAGCGCAGTCGCCAATGCGGAAAACAACTTCGGTATGGACCCCGAGAAGCTCTATGTCTCCGAGACTTACGCCAATCCCGGCCCGATCCTGAAGCGCGGTATGCCCCGCGCCCAGGGCCGTATGTACCGTATCAACAAGAGAACCAGCCACATCACCATCGTCGTGGCTGAGAAAGCGTAAGGGAGGAGGCAGAATATGGGACAGAAAGTTCATCCGCACGGTTTCCGTGTCGGCGTCATCAAGGATTGGGACTCCCGCTGGTATGCGCGTCCTGACAAAGTCGGCGATCTCATCGTCGAGGATCACAAGATCCGCACGTATCTGAAGAAGACCCTGTATTCCGCAGGCGTCCCCACCATTGAGATCGAGCGCGACAGCGCCAAGGTCCGCATCTATATCCACTGCTCCCGTCCGGGCGTCGTCATCGGCAAGGGCGGCACGGAGATCGAGCGCATCCGCCTCGAGGTTGAGAAGCTGATCGGCAAGCCGGTTGCCCTCTCCATCGTCGAGGTCCGCACGCCCGACACCAACGCCCAGCTCGTCGCCGAGAACATTGCCCAGCAGATCGAGAAGCGTATCTCCCACCGCCGCGCGATGAAGAACGCCATCGGCCGCGCCATGCGCGCCGGCGCGCTCGGCATCAAGGTCATGTGCTCCGGTCGTCTGGGCGGACGCGAGATCGCGGGCAACGAGCAGTATCACGAGGGCACCATCCCCCTGCAGACCATCCGTGCCGACATCGACTACGGCTTCGCCGAGGCTGCCACCACTTACGGCCGCATCGGTATCAAGGTGTGGATCTACAAGGGCGAGGTCCTGACCACCACCCTGCGCTCCACCCCGCGCGTCATGGATATGAACAAGCGCGATGACCGCCGTGACAACCGCCGCGGCGACCGCCGCAATGATCGCCGCAACAATAACCGCGGCGGCTACAACCGTGACAATCGCGGCGGCTACAACCGCGACAACAACCGCGGCGGCTACGCTCCCCGCAACGCCGCCCCCGCAGCACCCAAGGAAGGAGGCAACAACTAATGCTTCTGCCGAAAAGAGTTAAGTATCGCCGCGTTCAGCGCGGTCGTATGAAGGGCAAGGCGACCCGCGGTAACTTCATCGCTTACGGCGATTACGGTCTGGTCGCGACCGAGCCCAGCTGGATCACCAGCAACCAGATCGAGGCAGCCCGTGTTGCCATCAACCGCTACATGAAGCGCGGCGGTAACGTCTGGATCAAGATTTTCCCCGACAAGCCCGTCACCCAGAAGCCGGCTGAGACCCGTATGGGTTCCGGTAAAGGCTCTCCCGAGTACTGGGTCGCAGTTGTGAAGCCCGGTCGCGTCCTCTTTGAGGTCTCCGGCGTTTCCGAGGAAGTTGCTCACGAGGCGCTGCGTCTTGCAAGCTACAAGCTGCCCTGCAAGACCAAGATCATCGCCCGCGAGACCGAGACTGAGAACGGTGGTGAATAAGATGAAGGCAGCAGAAATTCGCAATATGTCCGCGGCTGAGCTCGAAACCAAGCTCGCAGATCTGAAGAAGGACCTGTTCATGCTCCGCATGCAGCACGCTACCAACCATCTTGACAACCCCGTGAAGATCACCGCGGTCCGCCGCGATATCGCGCGCGTCAAGACCGTCCTGCGCGAGAAGCAGAACTGAGGAGGGAAACAGAAATGAACGAAATGAGATCTACTTCCCGTAAGACCCGCGTAGGCAAGGTCGTTTCCGACAAGATGGACAAGACCGTCGTCGTCATCGTTGAGGACCGCGTTGCTTATCCCATCTATAAGAAGATCATCAAGAGAACGTATCGCCTGAAGGCGCACGACGAGCATAACGAGTGCGGCGTCGGCGACATCGTCAAGGTGATGGAGACCCGCCCGCTGTCCAAGGACAAGCGCTGGCGCGTGGTCGAAATCGTTGAGAAGGCTAAGTAAGGAGGCGCCATAATGATTCAGGAAGAAACTTATCTGAAGGTCGCCGACAATACCGGCGCCAAGGAAATCAAGTGCATCCGCGTTCTGGGCGGCTCCAAGCGCAAGTACGGCAACATCGGCGACACGATCGTCGCCTCCGTCCGCAAGGCCGCTCCCGGCGGTCAGGTCAAGAAGGGCGACGTCGTCAAGGCGGTCATCGTCCGCACCTGCAGCGGCGCGCGCCGCGCCGACGGCACCTATGTCCGCTTCGATGAGAACGCTGCCGTTCTGATCAACGCCGACAAGAGCCCCCGCGGTACCCGTATCTTTGGGCCCGTCGCCCGTGAGCTCCGTGAGAAGGAATACATGAAGATCCTTTCTCTGGCTCCGGAAGTCATTTAAGGGAGGGCTTGAAGCATGAACATCAGAAAAGACGATAAGGTCATCGTGATCTCCGGCAAGGACAAGGGCAAGGAGGGCAAGGTCCTCTCCGCCAGCCCCAAGACCGGCAAGGTCATCGTGGAAGGCGTCAGCGTCGCTTCCAAGCACGTCAAGCCGAAAAAGCAGGGCGAGCAGGGCGGCATCGTCAAGGTCGAGACCCCGATCTACGCCTGCAAGGTCATGGTCGTTTGCCCGAAGTGCGGCAAGCCGACCCGCGTCGCGCACAAGGCCGACGGCGGCAAGAACGTCCGCGTCTGCAAGAAGTGCGGCGCCAATCTGTGAGAGAGGAGCGTTTGAATTATGACCAGAATGAAAGAGAAGTACCTCAAGGAAGTCGCTCCCGCTCTGATGGAGAAGTTCCAGTATAAGTCCACCATGCAGATCCCCAAGATCGACAAGATCGTCGTCTCCGTCGGCTGCGGCGACTGCAAGGACAACAACAAGGCGCTCGACGCCGTCATCAAGGACATCTCCGCCATCACCGGCCAGCACGCCGTGGCGACCGTCGCCCGCAAGTCCGTCGCGAACTTCAAGCTCCGCGAGGGCATGAAGGTCGGTGTCAAGGTCACGCTGCGTCAGGACCGTATGTGGGAGTTCCTCGACCGTCTGCTGAACGTTGCGCTCCCCCGCGTGCGTGACTTCCGCGGCATCTCCGCCGACGCGTTCGACGGCCGCGGCAACTACAGCCTCGGTCTGAAGGAGCAGATCATCTTCCCGGAGATCGACTACGACAAGATCGAGAAGCTGCGCGGCATGAACATCGCGGTCACCACCACGGCGAAGACCGACGAGGAGGCGCGCGAGCTGCTCCGTCTGCTCGGCGCTCCGTTCGCGACCACCAACGCTTAAGGGAGGAGGAAATTTAAGTTATGGCAAAGCTTTCTATGAAACTGAAGCAGGCCGGCCCTGCGAAATTCTCCACCCGCAAGTATAACCGCTGCAAGATCTGCGGTCGTCCCCACGCCTACCTGCGCAACTACGGCGTCTGCCGTATCTGCTTCCGCGAGCTCGCCTACAAGGGCGAAATTCCGGGAGTCCGCAAGGCTTCGTGGTAAAATTTTCCGCCATGCTGCGTTGCGCCGCCTCGCCGTGCTGAAAGCACTGCCTTCGGCGCCGCGCCTTGCCTGACGAAAAATTCTGATCAAACTCATCAATCCCCGTAACCGTTTTTTCCGGAGTGGCTGGAAACGCTCCGGAAAAGCGGTTGCGGCTTGAGCGTTTTTCCGGATTTCGCAAAAAAAAGCCGGACGGATGACGAAAGGCCGCGGCGAATCAAGCATTCACGCGGAACCTCGCCGCCAAAACCGGACCGGAAACCGGCTCCGGTAACTCTAAATTAGGAGGAAAAACAAACCATGCAGATCACCGATCCCATCGCAGATATGCTGACCCGCATCCGCAACGCCGGTACGGCAAAGCATGAGACCGTTGATGTCCCGGCTTCCAACATGAAGAAGGCCATCGCCGAGATCCTTCTGAACGAGGGCTATATCAAGGCCTATCAGATCGTCGACGACGGCACGCAGGGCATCATCCGCATCACCCTGAAGTATCTCCCCGGCAAGGAGAAGGCCATCCAGGGCCTCCGCCGTGTCAGCAAGCCCGGCCTCCGCGTTTACGCCGGCGCAGACGAGCTGCCCCGCGTCCTGAAGGGCCTCGGCATCGCCATCATCTCCACGTCCAAGGGCATCATGACCGACAAGGCTGCGCGCGCGGCTCACGTCGGCGGCGAAGTCCTGGCGTTCGTTTGGTAAGGGAGGGCTTGAAAAATGAGTAGAATCGGCAGAGCACCCATTACCATTCCCGCCGGAGTGGAAGTCAAGGTCGACGAGCACAACCATGTCACCGTCAAGGGACCGAAGGGCACCCTGGAGCGCGACATCGTTCCGCAGATCACCCTGAACATCGAAAACGGAATCATTCACGTCACCCGTCCGAATGATGAGAAGCAGAACCGCGCGCTGCACGGCCTGAGCCGCACCCTCGTTGCGGACATGGTCAAGGGCGTTACCGAGGGCTTCAGCAAGACGCTGGAAGTCAACGGCGTCGGCTACCGCGCCGCGAAGGAGGGCAAGAAGCTCGTCCTGAACATCGGTTACTCTCATCAGGTGGACGTTGAGGAGATCGACGGCATCACCATCGATGTCCCCAACCCCAACACCGTCGTCATCAACGGTATCGACAAGCAGAAGGTCGGCCAGTTTGCCGCTGACGTCCGCGCGAAGAGACCGCCTGAGCCGTACAAGGGCAAGGGCATCAAGTACTCTTACGAGACGATCCGCCGCAAAGAAGGCAAGACCGGTGCCAAATAAGGGGAGGTGCGCATAAATGATCAACAGACCCGATACCAGAAGTCAGCGCATCAAGCGCCATAACCGCGTGCGCGGCAAGATCTCCGGCACCGCCGAGAGACCCCGCCTCTGTGTTTTCAGAAGCGAGAAGAACATTTACGCCCAGATCATTGACGACGTGGCAGGCAAGACCCTCGTGTCCGCCTCCTCCGTCGAGAAGGATTTCGAAGGCTCCGGTTCCAACAAGGAAGCAGCCCGCAAGGTCGGCAAGACCGTCGCGGAGCGTGCGGTCGCCAAGGGCATCGAGGATGTCGTGTTCGACCGCGGCGGCTACATTTACCACGGCCGCGTGCAGGAGCTGGCAGAAGGCGCCCGCGAGGGCGGCCTGAAATTCTAAGGGGAGGAGGAAACTGATATGGCATACGACAGAAACAACCGTCGCCGCGGCGACGAGGAGGCGCAGAGCGAGTTCACCGAGAAGCTGGTAGCCCTCAACCGCGTTTCCAAGACCGTCAAGGGCGGCCGCGTCTCCAAGTTCGCGGCGCTGTGCGTCATCGGCGACGGCAAGGGCCGCGTCGGTTACGGCTCCGGCAAGGCAAACGAAGTTTCCGAAGCGATCCGCAAGGGTCTTGAGGATGCGAAGAAGCACCTCGTCACCGTGACCCTTGAGGGGACCACCATCCCCCACGAGATCATCGGCGAGGCGGGCGCTGGCCGCGTCCTGCTGATGCCCGCTCCGGAAGGCACCGGCGTCCTCGCCGGCGGCGCTGCCCGTGCGGTCCTTGAGGCTGCCGGCATCAAGAACATCCGCGCAAAGTGCCTGCGTTCCCACAACCCCGCAAACGTGGTCGCCGCCACGGTTGCCGGTCTGAAGGCCCTGCGCAACGCCGAGCAGGTCGCCGCCGTCCGCGGCAAGACCGCGGCGGAGATCAAGGGTTAAGGAGGCTTAAAACGATGGCTAACATTAGAATCAAGCTCGTCAAGAGCCTCAACGGAAGACTGCAGAAGCACATCGCGACTGCGCAGTCCCTCGGTCTGCACAAGATCGGAAACGAGACCGTGCAGCCGGATAACCCCTGCACCCGCGGCAAGATCGCTCAGATCAGCTATCTGCTGAAGGTCACTGAAGAATAAGGAGGGCCCGAACTATGAAACTCAATGAACTTTCTCCGGCCATGGGCTCCACCCACGTCGCCAAGCGCAAGGGCCGCGGCCACGCCACCGGCAACGGCAAGACTGCCGGCCGCGGACACAAGGGTCAGAAGGCCCGCTCCGGCGGCGGCGTCCGCGTCGGCTTCGAAGGCGGTCAGATGCCCCTGGCGCGCCGTATCCCGAAGCGCGGCTTCAACAACATTTTCGCGCAGCCCCTCGATGCGGTCAACGTCTCCGCGCTGGAGCGCTTTGAAAACGGCGCCGTCGTGGACACCAAGGCGCTGCTGGATGCCGGCATCCTCAGCAAGTGCCGTTACGGATTCAAGGTCCTCGGCAACGGCGACCTCAGTAAGAACCTCACCGTGAAAGCCGCCGCCTTCTCCGAAGGCGCCAAGGCCAAGATCGAAGCCGCAGGCGGAAAGGCAGAGGTGGTATAAGTGCTGCAAACAATTCGTAACGCCTGGAAAATCGAGGAGATCCGCAAAAAGATCCTGTTCACGCTGTTCATGATCCTGCTCTACCGCGTGGGCAACGCGATCCCCGTGCCTTATGTCAATATTGACCTGCTGGGCCAGTATTTCACCTCTCTGGAGAATACGGTCCTCGGTCTCTACAATGTCATGAGCGGCGGCGCCTTCTCTCAGGCTACGATCTTTGCACTTTCCATCCAGCCCTATATCAATGCATCTATCATTATCCAGCTCCTTTGCATTGCCATCCCCGCGCTTGAGCGGATGGCAAAGGACGAGGGTGAAGAGGGTAAGAAGAAGATCAACAATATCACCCGCTATTCCACCGTCGGCATCGCCCTGCTTCAGGGCTTCGGCTACTACATGCTGCTCCGCAACAACACCGTCAGCGGCTTTGAGCTGCTCGCAGAGTACGGCGTGTGGCAGGCGATTGTTATCATCCTGACCTTCACGGCGGGCTCCGCCCTCGTGATGTGGATGGGTGAGCAGATCACCGAGTTCGGCATCGGCAACGGCATCTCCATAATCCTGTTTGCCTCCATCATCTCCCGCTTCCCGGACAGCATCATCACCTCTGTATCCAATATTGCGAACGGCACGCTCGCATGGTGGGCTTACGTCCTGATGCTCCTCGGCGCGCTCGTGATGATCGTGCTCATCGTCATCGTGACGAACGCCGAGCGCCGCATCCCGGTGCAGTACTCCAAGCGCGTTGTCGGCCGCAAGCAGTATGGCGGCCAGTCCACGCACCTCCCGATGAAGGTCAATATGTCCGGCGTTATGCCCATCATCTTTGCGCAGTCCATCGCCTCCATCCCGGCGACGATCGCTGCCTTTTCGGGCAAGACCCTGACCTGGTTCGACACCACGAGCCTGCTCTACGCGCTGGTCTATTTCCTGCTCATCATTTTCTTCAGCTACTTCTACTCCACGATCCAGTTCAACCCGATCGAGGTGGCGAACAACCTCAAGCGCAACGGCGGCTTCATCCCCGGCTATCGTCCGGGCAAGCCCACCAGTGAGTTCATCATGAAGGTCCTGAACAAGATCACCCTGTTCGGCGCCATCTACCTGTCCATCATTGCCGTTACGCCCTACCTCATCAGCCACTGGAGCAACGTTGCCAGCACCTCCGGCGTTTCCCTCGGCGGCACGAGCATCATCATCGTCGTCGGCGTCGCTCTGGAGACCGTGCAGGCTCTTGAGAACCAGATGCTGATGCGCCACTACAAGGGCTTCCTTGAGTAAGGATCGGAGGCGCTGAAAACATGAAACTCATTCTTCTGGGCGCCCCCGGCGCCGGAAAGGGCACTCAGGGCGAGATCTTCAGCAAAAAGCTGAACATCCCGACCATCTCCACGGGCAACATCCTGCGCGCCGCGATGAAAAACGGCACCCCCGTGGGTCTGAGAGCCAAGGAGTATGTGGAAAGCGGCAAGCTCGTTCCTGACGATGTCATCATCGGCATCGTCAAGGAACGCCTTGCGGAAGATGACTGCAAAAACGGCTATATTCTGGACGGTATGCCCCGTACCATCCCGCAGGCGCAGGCGCTTGAGGACAACGGGATCGATATCGACTGGGCGCTCAGCATCGAGATCGGCGACGACGAGATCATCGAGCGTATGGCAGGCCGCCGCACCTGTGCGGACTGCAGCCAGACCTTCCATCTGACGGCGAATCCCCCCAAGACGCCCGGCAAGTGCGACTTCTGCGGCGGCGAGCTCATCATCCGCAAGGACGACGCGCCCGAAACCGTGAAGAGCCGTCTGGACACTTATCACAGGGAGACGGAGCCGCTCAAGGCTTTTTACGAGCAGCGCGGCAAGCTCCTTCCCGTGGACAATCAGCCCACGGTGGAGGCGACGACCGACGCGATCGCACGGGCACTGGGTCTTTGAACGCTATGGCGATCATTGTCAAATCCTCAGGAGAGATCGAGCTGATGCGTCAGGCCGGTCGCATCGCCGCCGGCGCGCGAAGCATCGCGCGCCAGATGGTCGAGCCCGGCGTGAGCACCAAGGCGATCAACAAGGAAGTTTTCCACTTTATCAAGAAATCGGGCGCTGAGCCGACCTTCCTCGGCTACTGCGGCTACCCCGCGAGCGTCTGCATTTCCGTGAATGATCAGGTCATCCACGGCATACCCGGCTCCCGCCGGCTTCAGGAGGGCGATATCGTCTCCATCGACGTCGGCGCGACCTGGAAAGGCTTCGTGGGCGACTGCGCGGGAACTTACCCGTGCGGCAAGTGCAGCGACGAGGCGCTCCGCCTCATCGCCGTCACGCGCCAGAGCTTTTTCGAGGGCATCCGGTATGCCCGTCATGGCAACCGGGTATCGGACATCTCCGCAGGCGTCCAGACCTACGCGGAAGCGAACGGCTGCGGAGTCGTGCGCGACTATGTGGGCCACGGCGTCGGCGCGAAGATGCACGAGGACCCGGAGATTCCCAACTATGTACAGCACGGGCACGGCAATCCACGCCTCGTCCGCGGCATGACGATCGCAGTCGAGCCGATGATCACCCTCGGCGGCTACGAGGTCAAGGTCCTGCCGGACGGCTGGACGGTCCTGACGGCTGACGGAAGCCTGTCCGCCCATTACGAGAACTCCATCCTCATTACGGATGGCGAACCGGAAATTCTGACGATGGCAGACGACATTTGACTTGAGGAGGGAAAATTAAGTCTTGGCAAAAGATGATGTGATCGAGCTGGAGGGCGTTGTGGTCGAATCCCTGCCCAACACCATGTTTCAGGTGGATATCGGCGGAGGCCATACCATTCTGGCGCATATCTCCGGAAAGCTCCGGATGAACTATATCAAGATCCTTCCCGGCGACAAGGTCACGGTCCAGATGTCCCCCTATGATCTGACCCGCGGCCGCATCACCTGGAGAAGCAAGTAAAGCGTACAAAGAAGAACAGGAGGTTTTACCCATGAAAGTCAGACCGTCCGTGAAACCCATGTGCGAGAAGTGCAAGATCATCAAGCGCAAGGGTCGCGTTATGGTAATTTGCGAGAACCCCAAGCATAAGCAGAGACAGGGCTGATAGACGCGCCGCGTCTAAAACGCCTGCCCCATCCAAAACGGGCGCACCCTATCTCATACCGCAGGGTGCAGTGAGTTCCCGTGAGACACGGTATGAAATCAATGAAAGGATTGATTGAACACTATGGCAAGACTCGCCGGCGTTGACCTGCCGAAGGACAAGCGAATTGAAATTGGCCTGACCTACATTTACGGCATCGGCAGAACCAGCGCAAACAAAATTCTCTCTGAGACCGGTATCAACCCGGACACCCGCGTGAAGGACCTGACCGAAGCGGAGGAAGCCAAGCTGCGTGAGTGCCTTGAGCACTACATCGTGGAGGGCGACCTGCGCCGCCAGACCGCGCTGGACATCAAGCGCCTGATGGAGATCGGCTGCTACCGCGGCCAGCGTCACCGCAAGGGCCTGCCCGTCCGCGGCCAGAGAAGCAAGACGAACGCCCGCACCCGCAAGGGTCCGAAGCACACCGTCGCCAATAAGAAGAAGTAAGGAGGGAACTGACGAATGGCAACCGCCAAGAAGAAAGTGGTCCGCACTCGCCGCAAAGAGCGCAAGAACATCGAAAAGGGTCAGGTGCACATCAGCTCCTCCTTCAACAACTCCATGGTCACCATTACCGACACCTTCGGCAACGCCATTTCCTGGGCGTCCGCGGGCGGCATGGGCTTCCGTGGAAGCAAAAAGTCCACCCCCTTCGCCGCGCAGACCGCGGCAGAGACCGCTGCGAAGGCAGCCATGGAGCATGGTCTCAAGAGCGTGGAAGTTTTCGTGAAGGGCCCCGGCTCCGGCCGCGAAGCCGCCATCCGCGCGCTTCAGACCGCCGGTCTTGAGGTCACCATGATCAAGGATGTGACGCCCATCCCCCACAACGGATGCCGTCCTCCGAAACGCCGCCGCGTCTAACAAGAAGGAGGTAGAAACGAAATGGCAAGATATACCGAAGCAGTTTGCCGTCTGTGCCGCCGGGAGGGTCAGAAGCTCTTCCTGAAGGGCGACAGATGCTACACCCAGAAGTGCGCCATGGAGTGCAGAGCCTTTGCACCCGGCATGCACGGTCAGAGCCGCAGCAAGACCTCCGAGTACGGCCAGCAGCTCCGCGAGAAGCAGAAGGCCAAGCGCTACTACGGTCTGCTGGAGAGCCAGTTCCGCAGCTATTTTGACATGGCGGAGCGCCGCCCCGGTCAGACCGGCGAAAACCTCCTCAGCATCCTCGAATCCCGTCTGGACAACGTGGTCTACCGTCTCGGCTTTGCGATGAGCCGCGCCGAGGCGCGCCAGCTTGTTTCCCACGGTCATTTCACCGTCAACGGCCGCAAGGTCAACATTCCGAGCTACCTCGTGAAGCCCGGCATGGTCATCAGCCTGAAGGACTCCAGCAAGTCCCTCGAAAAGATCAAGGCCAACGTGGAAGCCAACGCCTTCCGCCAGGCCCCGAAGTGGCTGGACTATGACGCGAACAATCTTGTCGCCAAGGTCACGGCAGCGCCCGCAAGAGAAGACATCGATCTGCCCATCGAGGAGCACCTCATCGTCGAGCTGTATTCCAAGTAAGTGGAGATACCCTCAAATTGGTAAGCTGAACCTGGTTGCGCCTTTCGGCGCAGGATGCGGCGCAGTTTTCTGCGCTGCGAGTATTTGAAGGAGGGCAATTTTACACATGATCGAAATCAAAAAGCCCCGCATCGAGTGCATCGAGACTCCGTCCGATGATTCCTACGGCAAGTATGTCGTGGAGCCGCTCGAACGAGGCTACGGCACGACGCTTGGCAACTCTCTGCGCAGAGTGCTACTCTCCTCTCTTCCCGGCACCGCGGTCACCGCGATCAAGATCGCGGGGATCCAGCACGAGTTCGCGACCATCCCCGGTGTGAAGGAGGACGTCACTGAGATCGTCCTGAACATCAAGAACCTCATCTGCCGCCTCCACTGCGACGGTCCCAAGACCGTCTACATCGAGGCATCCGGCGAGTGCGAGGTCACGGCTGGCGACATCAAGGCCGACGGCGAGGTCGAGATCCTGAATCCCGAACTCCACATCGCCACGCTGGGCCCGGACGCTTCCCTCAGCATGGAGCTGACCCTGAGCCACGGCAGGGGTTATGTCTCCGCGGAGCGGAACAAGCCCGCGCAGGCGGTCATCGGCATGATCCCTGTGGACTCCATCTACACGCCCGTCCTGAAGGTCAACTACACGGTGGAAAACACCCGTGTCGGCAACCAGACGGACTTCGACAAGCTGACCATCGAGGTGTGGACCGACAAGACCATCGCCGCGCGGGACGCGATGTCGCTGGGCGCGAAGATCCTCTGCGACCACTTCACCATCTTCACCGACCTGAGCGAGAACATCGGCTCCCGCTCCACCGTCGTGGACAAGGTCGAGGAGCGGCGGGACAAGGTCCTCGAAATGACCATCGAGGAGCTGGACCTCAGTGTCCGCAGCTTCAACTGCCTCAAGAGAGCAAATATCAACACCGTTGAAGACCTCATCAGCAAGACTGAGGATGAAATGATCAAGGTTCGCAACCTCGGCAGAAAGTCCCTTGAGGAAGTCGTGCATAAACTCGCGATGCTGGGACTGAGCCTTGCAAGCGACGAGAACAACTGATAGGAGGAAACCCGAAAATGCCCGGTACAAGAAAGCTCGGCAAGACCACCGATCAGCGCATGGCGATGCTCCGTCAGCAGGTGACAGATTTTCTGGACACCGGCCGTATGGAGACCACCTACACCCGCGCGAAAGAGATCGGCGCCATGGCTGAGAAAATGATCACCCTGGGAAAGAAGAAGGATCTGGCGGCTTATCGTCAGGCTCTGAGCTTCATCACCCGCGAGGACGTCGCGAAGAAGCTCTTTGACGAGACCGCCGGCAAGTATGCCGAGCGCGAGGGTGGTTACACCCGCGTGACCCGCATCGGACCTCGCCGCGGCGACGCCGCTGAGATGGCGGTCCTGGAGCTCGTCTGAGCGAACGCGCTTCCCGGTGAGATAACTGCAATAAAAACGGCTGTTCCGAAGCGGAACAGCCGTTTTTTTATTGAAAAACGCCGCGCGGCGCGCTATAATGAGGGCAGGAAAACGAGGTGTTTTGAATGCACGACGAGCTGACGAGGATGGACCTCGAAAAAATGCAGCAGGAGCTCGACGAGCGGCGGCTGAAGCTGATGCCGGAGCTCATCGAGGAGGTCAAGCGCACCCGCGCCTTCGGCGACCTCAGCGAAAACTATGAATACAAGGCGGCGAAGCAGGCGCAGAACCGCAACAAGGGCCGCATCCGCTACTTGGAGCGCATGATCGCCTCCGCCAAGGTGATCGAGGACCGCTCCGCCGCGGACGAGGTCGGGCTCTACGACCGCGTCGAGCTCTATCTGGAGGACGACGACGAGACCCAGACCGTGCAGGTCGTCACCACCGTGCGCTGCGACCCGCTGAACGGACTCATCAGCAAGGAGTCCCCGCTCGGCAGCGTCCTGCTCGGCAAAAAAGCCGGCGACCGCGTGACGGTGCAGGTGAGCGAGGCTTACAGCTATACCGCGCTCATCCGCAGCATCGAAAAGGGCAGCGACGACGGCTCCGCCGCGCTGCTGCAATACTGATAAAGGGGGCGGCGGAGCATCGAAACGAGCTGTTTTGTCATCTTCATCGCGCTCATCCTGCTCTGGGCTGCCGCGATGAGAAACGGCGCCGTCCGGCGCATTATCCAGCGAAAACGCGAAGGGAGGAGAGGCACCATGCCCACAGAGCTGCTTCAGGAGTTTATCGGCAAGCGCTGCGCCGTCGTCATGCTCGGCGACCTCAGCGGCAGCACCGGCGTGATCACCGCCGTGGAAGGCAACTGGATCCGCGTCGAGTATAAAAACACCACCAAGCTTATCAACGGCGACATGATCTCGCGCATCGAGATCCTGCCCGAAAAGAAGAAATGAAAAAGCGCCCGTATGGGCGCTTTTTTTATGGAGATATAGATAACCTGACACCCGCTTCGGCGGGGATCAATTCCCTTTCATTCGATTCTGGATGTCTTCGATAGACGGGAGCTGACGCCCTAGCTCTTCCGGAAGGTCGCTGGTGATCCGGTATTCGCTGACGCCGATGGGCTTGCTCATGTCCTTGAGCGAGTATTCGGCAACGAGATCGTTTTTGCTTTTGCAGAGCAGCAGCCCGATCGAAGGGCTGTCCTGCTCTTTTTTCAAGATGCCGTCCACAGCGGAGAGATAGAAGTTCAGCTGCCCCGCGTATTCCGGCTTGAACTCGCCGGTTTTGAGCTCGATGACCACATAGCAGCGGAGGTTGAGATTATAAAACAGTAGATCAATATAAAAGTCGTCGCCGCCCACGTTGAGGTGATACTGATTGCCGAGGAATGCAAAGCCGGTCCCAAGCTCCAGCAGGAGCCTTGTCACATCCTTGACCAGCGCCTGCTCAATGTCGCGTTCGAGCATATCCGCTTTGAACGGGATGAAATCGAAGATATACGGGTCCTTCATCGTCTGCGCTGCAAGTTCGCTCTGCGCCGACGGCAGACGTTTTTCAAAGTTGTGGACCTTTTCCGCCAGCACCTGCCGCCGGTAAAGCCCACTTTCGATCTGATGGACCAGCACATTGCGAGACCAGCCGTTCGCGGCTGTCTGTTCGGCGTACCATAGTCTTGTTTCGTTGTCCGAAAGCTTGTCGAGCAGGACAACATTATGCCCCCAAGGAATTTGTGCAACAGGCTGTTGCACAAATTCGTCGCCCGGATAGGCTGCCGCAAACTTCACCATATACTTCAGATTTCTCACGGAGTAGCCCGTGGCGTCGGGGAAGGAGAGCTTGATATCGGCGGCGAGGTTTTCAACAAACCTGCTGCCCCAAGTCTTGTGTTCATTGATGACCGTGCCGATCGAGTGGTAGAGAAGCAGAAGCTCGCGGTTGACACTGAGCGCCGCGCGGTACTGCGCCGTGCGGATATCCCGCTTGATCGACTCGACGATATTCAGATATTCACTGCTGTTGACGAGCATCGCACTTTGCCTCCATTCTTTTTTATTCGCAATCCAGCAGTGGGCGAAGCGACGAGATCCAGTCGCGGAGCGCGGCGGGGTCCATCGAGCGCAGGGCGGCGGCGTAAAGCGCAAAGAGCGCCGGGTGCTTGCGCTCCAAGCGGCGCAGGGACTTTTTCGGTCCGTAATAATACTCGCCGAGCAGGTCAAAGCAGATATCCAGACTCTCCGTCAGCAGCCAGTGCCAGCGGTAAAAGCCCTCCGCGTCGTCCCGCGCGGTGCGCCGAAGCATCTTTTCGCACCAGCTGACGGCTGCGGCGTTCTCCCCCGGCGTCTTTTTCGGTGCGGCGGCGATGTATTCCAGCACGCGCCGGCGCAGCCGCTCTCCGCGACCGCTGCGGTCGCGCAGGATCTCCCCGTCGAACACCTGCAAGAAGTCCTGCGGGTCAAAATCCGCGCCAAAATCCGAGGCGGGATAACAGAACACGTCCAGCTCCGTACCATCCACGACGGCATCGTCGTGCTTCGCCGGTCCGCCATAGCCCAGCAGCGCGTCGAAATCGCTGTTCAGCCCCGCACTGCCGTCGGCAAAGGAGCCATAGACGATCAGAAAATCCGGGTCATATTTTTCGCAGAGATATGACACAACGGCGCTGCGTTTTTTGGCGATATTCAGTTCTTCACTGCTGTTGCAGAGCATGGCGTTTTGACTCCGTTCCTTTTCTTGCCAGTCGATGGCAGGTCCAGTCTAACACGCCGGGCGCGAAAAAGCAAACGCTTTCCGCCGCACCAAAGCGCAGAGCGCCCGCCGCAGATGCGGCGGGCGCTTGTTCATTACAAAATATCTCCCCACTTTGCCTCGTCGATCTCCTGATACTCCGCGCGGACGAACTTGTCGCGCAGGGGGAAGGGGACGGTGGCGTCGTAGATGGCTTTGTGGGCGATGCCGTTGTCCCAGAGGTCGGGGTCGAAGAACTTTTTCTGCGTCGGGTCGCCGATGTGACAGCGGACGCCGGGGACGGTCACGAGGTCCTTGTCCGGGCGGAAGCGCGTCGTCAGCGCCCACTCGACGTCGTAGGGGTCGAAAATGTCCACGTCGTCGTCCACGAGGACGAGATTTTTCATCTCCGGCGCGGTGCCGAGCGCGAGAAGCGCCGCCTGCCGCTGCTTGCCCTCGTCCTGCGGGACCGTTTTCCGGAATTGCAGGATGCCGTTCAGCTTCCCGCCGCCGCTCGGCGGACAGTAGGCGTTCACGACCTTGCCGGGCATGGCGCGGTCGAGCTGGGCGAGCAGCGCCGCCTCGGTCGGAAGACCGGACATGGTGACGTGCTCCTCGCTCGCGCCGATGCAGACCTGAAAGATCGGCTTGTGGCGGCAGGTGACGGCGCGCACCTTCAGCACGGGCTGCACGCGCGCGGCGCTCGCGTAGCCGGCGAACTCCGGAATGGCGAAGCCGCTGCCGGTCGTGGAGTCCTCCGAGACCGTGCGGTCCGGGAGCAGCTCGCCCTCGATGACGAACTCGGCGTTTGCGATGCAGCAGCCGTCGATGCTGCGGCAGCGCGTGAGCTCCACGGCGCGGGAGCGCATCGCGCCGGCTACGGTCAGCTCATCGAAGCCCAGCGGCGTCGTGGGCGGCTCGAAGCAGGACGCGAGATAGATCGACGGGTCCAGCCCGATGGAGACGGAGATGGGCAGCGTCCGCCCCTGCCGGAACGCCTTGTCCTTGAAAACGCCCATGTGACGGTAGCCGCCGAAGCCGATCGCCATCTCGTCGCGGCCCTGTATGCTCATGCGGTGGATCGCGGCGTTGGCGCACTCCGGGTCGTCCGGGTCGTGGGCGTAGCAGAGACCCATGGTGACATAGTGTCCGCCGTCGCGCTCGGTCGTCATCGTGGCGGGCAGGATCTTGCGCACATCAAAGTCCGGGTCGGAGGCGAGGTAGACCTCCTCCTGACACGCCGCCGCGCCGTTTTCGATCATTACGGGCGGGATGGGGTTTTTCAGCGCGTCCAGATAAAACCAGCCGAGCTTATCCGGGTCCGTGCCGAGCAGATGACCGATGCGCTCGCGGCTCGCGAGCACGCCGATGGCGATGCTGGCGTCCGGGAAGCCGGCAACGTCGCGGAAGAGCATCATAGGTCCGAGCTTTGTCGGGCGCTTC
Organism: Pseudobutyrivibrio sp.; assembly: GCA_963605115.1. Taxonomy (GTDB): domain Bacteria; phylum Bacillota; class Clostridia; order Oscillospirales; family Oscillospiraceae; genus SVKR01. The sequence goes on from CAVCTM010000004.1 coordinate 30,190, forward strand.
AGCGTGCCGCGCGCACCGACGCGGCGGTAAACGCCCGCGATCTCCGCGCGCGTGTCCACCTGCCGGTCCGCGATCTCCAGAAGCTGCCCCGGCACCTCCCGCAGCGCCTCGATCGCGCTCCGCAGGTCATAGATCTCAGGTTTCATAAGCAGTCTCGATCCTTTCAAGAGAGTATAACAAGTATAGCATAAATCAAGAAAAAAGCCTCGCAGAGTTTGCGGCGCGCACGCCGCAAATAAATTCAAATCTATTTTTCGGCAGGGCGTGTACCTGCCGAAAAATACTCTGCGCGGAGCGCGACGCGCCGTAGGCGCTAGTCCCTTGGGGAACGTGCGCCCCAACGGGGCGTGCGCTGAGCGGAGTGAATCCTTCTTCAAATGAGAGCATAAGCGAAGCGGGTCTCATTTGAATTTAATTGTCATGCCCGGATGCTCCTCGCAGAAGGCGATGACCTCCGCTTCGTCGGGGGAGGCGATGAGGTCCTCCGCGCGGCTCTCCGATGCGCCGAAGTGCATCGCGAGCGGCGTCTCCTCCGTGAAAAGCGGCCACGCGGGGAGACCGGGAGCGTTCGGGTCGCCGGTCTTGGCAAAATTCGTCCAGTACGCGCGCAGGAGCTTTGCCAGCGCGTAGTCATAGTCCGTGAAGCGCGGGTCCGTCATCGTGCCGAAAATGTAGGGGAGCTCCGCGGCGTGGGGCGTCTCGCTGCCGAAGGGCGGCGCGCCGTGGGACCAGTAGGCGTGCTCTTTGGGCGGCTGCGGGCGGTCCATGTAATAAGCGCGGATCGGCGCGAAGCCGTGCGCGGCGTTATGCCGCGCCCACGCGACGCCGGGGGAGTAGGCAAAGGCGCGGAAATAAGCGGTGTTTCCGCCGAGCTCGCCGCGCACCTTGCGCGTGAACATCCACGAGTCGCCCGAAACGCTGCCGCACATGACGGCAACATCCTGCGGGTATTCCCCGCGCCAGAGGCGCACGCCGGGCACGTCGACGACCGTGCTGCCGTCGATAAAGGGCTGGAAATACGCGAGGTCGCGCTCCGGGATCGTCGCCTCTACCGCGGCGGTCATCTTGTCCAGCAGCTCGCCCGGCTCAGCGCGCAGGGCGTCGTCCGTCGTCCAGCCGAGGTGGTCGAGCGCGTCGGTGCAGAGCTTCGTGAACTCCGCCTTGGGGCGAACGAGGTCCGCCTCGTTCAGACCGCCGCCGGAATGGGCGGCGGCGCGGCTGAACAGCCCGCGGGAGAGCGGGCAGGCGAGCTGGATGCGCGTGGAAACGCCGCCGGCGGACTGCCCGAAGATCATGACGCGCGCCGGGTCGCCGCCGAAGGCGGCGATGTTCTCCTGCACCCAGCGCAGCGCCGCGATCTGGTCCAAAATGCCGAAGTTATAAGCCCCGCCGTTGCGCGCTTCGAGCTCCGGCGTGTTGAAAAAGCCGAAGATGTTGACGCGGTAGTTGATCGTGACGAGGATGCAGCCCTCGGCGCAGAGCGCCGCGCCGTCATAGGTCGGCTCGTGACCGTAACCGAACTGGAACACGCCGCCGTAGATCCAGAACATGACCGGCAGCGACTCGCCGGCGCTCTGCGCCGGGGTGTAAACATTCAGATAAAGGCAGTCCTCGCTGATGGGGTAGTCCCCGCCGTCCTTGCGCTTCTGATAGGGCGCGGCGGAAAAGGCGCTGCAATCGCGCACGCCGGACCAGACCTCCGGCTCCGCCGGGGGCGCAAAGCGCCGCGCGCCGACCGGCGGAGCCGCGTAGGGGATGCCGCGGAACACGCTGTAATCCCCGCCCCGGTCGCCCGGAACGCCGCGCACCGCGCCGTATTTTGTGGCTGCTTCCAAGATCGCCATTTGCGTTTACCTCCCGTTTTCCTCCAGCCAGCGCATCGCGAGCGCGGCGAACACCGCCGCGCCGACGGGCAGCGCCGCCTCGTTATAGACCACATGCGGATTGTGTCCGCCAAACTCAAAGCCCTCCTCGCGCGAGCCGAAGCCGAGGTTCAGCAGCGCACCGGGAACGGCGTCCGTCACAAGATAAAAGTCGTCCCCCGCGCCGAAGCTGCGGTCCGTGAGCTCCACATGCTCCGCACCGATCGTCTCCGCCGCCCAAGCCGCGAAGCGCTCGGTCAGCGCCGGGTCGTTGTAGGGCGCGCCGATGCAGTGGTCGCGCGCGACCTCCGCCTCCGCGCGGAACGCCGCGGCGATGTGCCGCGCGATCTCCTCCACGCGGGAGAGGAGAAAGTCCCATTTTTCCTGTTCCGGCGCGCGGAGCGTGACGCCCAGAAGCGCCTCGCCCGCGACGGAATTTGCGGTCGTGCCGCCCGCCATCGTGCCGGTCAGGATGATGTCCGCCTCGTCGCTCGGCACCTCGCGCGCGATCACGGACTGGAACGCAAGGTCGAGGAAGGACGCGACGGTCAGCGCGTCAACGCCGCGCCAGCTCGCCGCGCCGTGGGCGCTGCGCCCCCGGATGCGGACCGTCACGCCGCCGACAACGCGGCCGTACTGCCCGCGGATGCAGCGGAGCGTCCCCGTGCGCGAGCCGGGCATCAGCACCGACGTATGCAGCGCGAGCGCGGCGTCCACCTTCGGGTCCGTGAGCAGCCCGTCGGCGAGCATATCCGCCGCGCCGCGCCCGACCTCCTCGCCGGGCTGGAACATCAGCTTCACCGTGCCGCGCAGCTCGGCCTCGTGCGCTTTCAGCAGCTTTGCCGCGCCGAGCAGCATGGCGGGGTGGCAGTCGTGACCGCAGGCGTGGCAATTGCCGTTTTCCGCGGCGAAGGGCAGACCGCTCTCCTCCCGCATGGGCAGCGCGTCCATGTCCGCGCGCAGCAGAATGCAGGGCGCGCCCGCGCCGATGACGGCGGTGACGCCGCTTTTGCCGCAGCGCCGGGGCTCAATGCCGTATTCGCCGAGGCGCGCCATGATAAATTCCGCCGTCCGCGGCGTCTCCAGCCCGACCTCGGCGAGGCGGTGGATCGCGCGGCGGTTTTCGATGATCTCCGGAGCGAGCGCGTTCGCCTCGTTCAGAAGGTCGTTTTTCATAATTTGCTCCTGTTCGTTTCAACCGGGAGCGTAAGCGAAGCGGGTCCCGGTTGAGTTTTACAAATTTTCGTTGATCTCCCGCACGCGGCAGCAGGACACGAAGTGTCCCGGCTTGACCTCCTCAAGCTGCTGCGGCGCGCTGCATGCCTCCGCCGCGAAGGGGCAGCGGGCGGCGAAGCGGCAGCCGGGCTTGGGGTTCACGGGGTTCGAGATCTCGCCGCGGAGCAGGACGCGCTCTTTCTTGTGGTGGACGTCCACGGACGGGATCGCGCTCAGCAGCGCCTGCGTATAGGGGTGGAGCGGGTGCTCAAACAGCTCGTCGGATTCGCTCGTCTCCACGAGCTGTCCGAGGTACATGACCGAGATGTCGCGCGAGATGAAGCGCACGACGGAGAGGTCATGCGTGACGAACATATAGGTCAGCTTATACTCCTCCTGCAAGTCCTGCAAAAGGTTCAGCACCTGCGCCTGAATGGAGACGTCGAGCGCGCTGACCGGCTCGTCGCAGACGATGAACTTCGGGTTCATGGCGAGCGCACGGCCGACGGCGACGCGCTGGCGGCGTCCGCCGTCCATCTCGTGGGGGTAAGCCATGCGCAGCCGGCGCGCAATGCCGACGAGGTCCATCAGCTCGATGATCTTGGTGTCCAGCGTCGCCTTCGTCGCGCCGCCGGAGCGGAGCAGCACCTCGCTCAGCGTGTCCTCCACGGTGAAGCGCGGGTTCAGCGAGGAAAACGGGTCCTGGAAGATGATCTGGAGGTCCTCGCGCAGCTTCGTGAGCTCGCGCGGGGAGACCTTCGTGATGTCGCGGCCCTGATAGAGGATCTGACCGCCGGTGGGTTCGAGCAGGTGGATAATGGTCCTGCCGAGCGTGCTCTTGCCGCAGCCCGATTCGCCGACGACGCCCATCGTCGTGCCCTCTTCAAAGCGCATGGTAACGTCGTCCACGGCGTGGAGCTGCCCGCCGGACACGTCAAAATATTTCTTGAGACCCTTGATCTCCACAAGTGCAGACATTCTGGCTCAGCCCTCCTTTTTCTCCGCGAGCTCGCGGACGCGGCGGCAGCGGCAGGTGTGGGTCCCGCCGAGACTTTCGAGCGCCACGGCGCCGGTTTTGCACGCCTCCTCTGCGTAAGGGCAGCGGGGGTGGAACTTGCAGCCCTCCGGCAGCTGCGCCGGGTTCGGCATCATGCCCGCGATGGGGCGCAGGCGCTTTTCGCCCTTCGCCATGTGCGGCAGCGAGCCGAACAGACCGAGCGTGTAGGGGTGGGTCGGATGGTCGAAGATCTCGAGCTTGTCGCCGTATTCGACGATCTCGCCGGCGTAAATGACCGCAACGCAGTCGCAGGTCTCCGCCACGACGCCGAGATCGTGGGTGATCAGGATCATGCTGGTGCCCTGCTGCGCCTTCAGCGTTGCGATCATGTCGAGCACCTGCGCCTGAATGGTGACGTCGAGCGCGCTGGTGGGCTCGTCGGCGAGGAGCAGGTCCGGCGCGCAGGCGAGCGCGATGGCGATGACGACGCGCTGCTTCATGCCGCCGGAGAACTGGTGGGGATAATCGCGGCTGCGGCTCCGGGGGATGCCGACCATCTCCAGCATCGCGGCGGCGCGGTGGCGCGCTTCGTGGAGCGAGCAGCCGGCGTGCTTGCGGATGCCGTCCGCGATCTGGTCGCCGACGCGCATGGTGGGGTTCAGCGCGGTCATCGGGTCCTGAAAGACCATGGAGATCCGCTTGCCGCGGATGTGGCGCATTTCATGCTCCGGGACGGTCAGCAGGTCCTGTCCTTCAAACCAGATCTCGCCGCCGCGGATGCGGGCGGGCGGGTTTGGCAGGATGCGCAGGATGGACTTTGCGATCGTGGTCTTGCCCGCGCCGGTCTCGCCCACGAGACCGAGGGTCTTGCCGCGTTCGAGCTCAAAGCTCACGCCGTTCACCGCCTGGATGACCTCCTTGCCGGAGGTGTATTCCACGACGAGGTCGCGGACGGAGAGAAAGGCGCTTTTTCCGGTCGATTCGTTCATAGCGTTTTCTCTCCTTTCTCAGTTTTTCAGCTTGGGATCGAGCGCGTCGCGCAGACCGTCTCCGAAGAGGTTCAGCGCGAGCACGAAGATCGCCATAAAAAGGCCGGGGAACAGGATCTGGTAAGGGTAGTGGCGGATAACGGTGTTCGCCTCGGAGATCATCGCGCCCCACTCCGGGGAGGGCGGGCGGACGCCGAGGTTGATGAAGCTGAGGTTCGCCGCCATCATGATCGTGCCGCCGACGCCCATCGTGGACGAGACGATCAGCGGGGAGATCGTGTTCGGCAGAATGTGGACGAACATCAGCTTTGCCTTGGAGCAGTTCGTCGCCTGCGCCGCCTCGACGTATTCGAGCTTGCGCTGGCTCAGAAACTGGGCGCGGACGAGCCGGCTGTTGAGGGTAATGCGTCCGATGCCGAGGGCGACGATCGTCTCGACGAAGCCGGTGCCGAGGACGATGGAGATGATGACGGCGAGCAGCATGGACGGGATCGCCTGCATCAGATCGCCGAAGCGCATGATGAGCTCCTCCACCCAGCCGCCGAAATAGCCCGCGAGACAGCCGAGGACCACGCCGAACACCAGTCCGAGCGCGACCGCGCCGAGTCCGATGCCGAGGGAGTAGCGCGTGCCGACGAGCAGGCGGGTCAGAATGTCGCGGCCGTAGTTGTCCGTGCCGCACCAGTGCGCCGCGCTGGGCATCTGGTTTTTCTCCGCGAGATTGAACTCCGCGTAGTTATAGGGGGTCAGGACCGGCGCGAAGATGGCGAAGAAGAGGTAAATGACGAAGATGATCATGCCGACGACGGCGAGCTTATCCTTGCAGAGTCGCTTCATCGTCTCGCGGAACTGGCTCTGCTTTTTGAGCGTTTCGGTCTTCGGATCACGCACGGCTGCCCACCTCCTTTTCGCGGCGTTTTCTGTATGTACGGCGGCGCTTCTTGCCCTCATACTGCGCCTTGATGCGCGGGTCGACGAAGGCAAAGGCGAGGTCCACGATCAGCATGATGAGGCAGAACGCGATGGAGAGCACGACGACCGTGCCGCGGATGACCGTGTAGTCGCGCCCGCCGATCGCCTGCACCATGTATTGCCCGATGCCGGGGATGGAGAACAGACTTTCGATGACGATCGCGCCGCCCAGACTCGTGGCGAAGCTGTTGCCCGCGGTCTGGATGAGGGGAATGAGCGCGTTCGGCAGCGCGTAGCGGAAGAGAATGCTGTTTTCCGTGAGCCCCTTGGCGCGGGCGGTCACAACATAGTCGCTGTTGATGACCTCCAGCATGCTCGACCGCGCCTGCCGCGCCATCTGCGCAATGCCGCGCAGCGACACGACGAACACGGGCAGTATCCAGCCCGTCCACGTTTTCACGCCGAACGCCGGCAGCAGGTGCCACTTGTTCGCGAAGAGCAGGATCAGCTCGATGCCGATCCAGAACGACGGCACGCTCACGCCGATGAGGGCGAGGACCATGCAGACATGGTCGGGCCAGCGGTTGCGGTTCACCGCGCTGACCATGCCGAGCGGGATGCCGATGATGAGTTCCAAAATAATGGCGAACACCGCGAGCCGCAGCGTCAGCGGGAAGCGCAGCGCGAGCTCCTTGGAAATTTCAATGTTGTTGGAATAAGAGCGTCCGAGGTCGAAGCGCAGGAAGGTGTTGTACATAAACCTGCCGAGCTGGACGAAAAACGGCTGGTCCAGACCGAGCTGCGCCTCCAGCTGGGCGACCTCCTCCTGCGTGGCGCTGCCGCCGAGGATGATCTCCGCGGGGTTGCCGGGGCTGAAATACATCACCGTGAACACCACGATCGCAACGAGCAGCACGACCGGGATGATGGTGAGGATGCGTTTGATAATATAGCGAATCATAAAGCGTTATCCTTTTTCTCAGTTCTTCCCCATAGTCTCATCGGCTGAGGGGAAAAGCGCGCCGGGCGCGCCCTTCCGCTCAGCCGGTGATCTCATTTTCTTTGCAAAGAGGAGGGGACGCCGGAGCGTCCCCTCCGCGGTTTTGCGGTTATTTTCCGGACTGTGCCCAGTCGTAAGTAAGAGCGCCGAGGTTGAGGCAGCTCTTCGCGCCGGTGGCGTGCTCGGTGTTGCCGATCCAGTCGGCGCAGGCGCCGTACTCGTTGGCGTAGAACAGATTCTTCAGATAGCAGTTGTCGTCGATGAACTGCTGGAAGGCGCGGACGGTGTCGGCGTTGTGGGTGTCGATGGTGATGGCGGGCATCAGCACCTCGTCGACCGCGCCGGTGTCGTCGTGGAAGATGTTGTAGCCGTTGTTCTTCGTGTTGGAAACGTCGTTCCAGTTGTAGCAGGACTCGGTGCGGCTGACGAGCTGGCCGTTGACGATGACCATGTCGGACGCGGTCGGGTCCTTCTTGGACGCCGTGAAGGTGCCGCGGTCATAGCTCACGAGCTCGACGGCGTTCGGGTTGCCGGTCAGGGTGCCGACATAGTTCTGGATGGCGATGGCGGTGGAGTCGGCAATGTCCTCGTTCTGATACATCAGCACAAGGTGCAGATCGGAAGCCTTTTTGCCGGTCTCCTCCTCCCACTTTGCGAGATACTCCTTCGCGGTATCCATATTGTAATTGAAATACTCGCGGCCGGTCCACTCGTCCAAGTAGTCGGTGAAGGTCTTGTAGCTCCAGCAGGTGGCGACCTCGCCGTCGCCGTCGCAGGCAGCCATCAGGCAGCCCTCGGAGTCGATGGCGTAAGCCACCGCCATGCGGAGGTTGTAGCTCTGGAACGGGGAGTTGCTGCTGACATTGAAGGAAACGGCGTAGTTGCCCTCCGGATAGCCGAACACGGCGTAGCCGTTGCCGTCGTAGAGGCTGACGTCCTCGTCGGAGATGGCGCGGGCGATGTCGATCTCGCCGCCCTCCAGCGCGAGCGCCATGGCGGTCGTGTCGGAGATGAACTTATAGGTGATCTTGTCGATGGCGGTGTAGTCCCACATCGTGCAGTAGCCGGCGGAGACGTCACGGCTCTCGTTGGCGGCTGCGTTCCAGTAGCTGTCCGCCTTGGTGAAGACGGCTTCGCTGCCGGTGCGGTACTCGGAGAGGATCATCGGGCTGGTGCCGACGGGCGTGGTCGCCATCTTGTCCGGGGACTCCTCGTAGGAGCGCTGCGTGACCATGTTGATGGCGTCGCAGATGTCGGAGAAGGTGCCGACGGTGTCGCGCTTGAGACGCATGGTGAAGGTCAGATCGTCCTCCTTGCCCATCTCGGCGATGGGCTTGACCTGTGCCAGAACGCCGAGGTCGATGCAGGTCTGGAAGGAGAAGATCGCGTCGTCCGCGGTGAAGTCGTAGCCGTTGGTGTCCTTGATGCCCTCGCGCAGACGGATGCGGTAATAGCCCTCCTCGATGCGCTCATAGCTCTCGGCAAGGATGAAATACTCCTCCATCTCGCCGGTGACGAGGTTCGGAATGTGGCAGGTCAGCGCCTGATAGACGATGGGCGCCATGTTCTGGCGGCCGATGTTGAAGGAACCCCACGGTTCCCAGGTCTTGATGTCGGCCTTGACGCCGACGGAGACCTCGCGGACGCCCTCAAACCGGGGCTCTTCGCTCTGCTCAGGGGTGGAGGTGCCGGGATTCGGGGTTTCAGTGCCTGTGGACGGGTTCTGCGTCGGGGTCGGCTCGGTCTTTCCGCCGCAGGCGGCGAGCGCGAACACCATGACGAGCGCAAGGATCAGTGCAAGTACCTTTTTCATAGTCATCCTCCTGTTTTTTTGTTGGGGTCCCTCCGGGGGCAAAACCACTCTCTGCACATTTTTTGCCGCCGGCATTTGTGCAAATCGCTGAACAAGTCCGTGAAAAGAGGGTGTATCGGCGGCGATTTGACTAAATTGAGTCTAAAGCAAAAGCCCGGAATTGTCAACCGCCCTGAGCATCAAACTTTCTAATGTGCTCATAAGGAGCGCTTATTCGGAGCGCGGATTTGCAGTCATGAACGCAAACAACTTGCAAAATCAGGCGGAATCCGTGAGAAGAACGGCAAAATTCTGCAAATTTCGGCGTGAAAATGTCATTTCTGCGCAGGAAACGCTTGACAAAGCGGCGCGGAGGCCCTAAAATGGCTCTATCATTTCTATTCCATTTCTATTTTTAAAATGTCAGGAGGAAAACGCTATGAAAAGCGCATATCTGAACCGGGTGCTGGAGTCCGTAAAGGCGCGCAACCCCGGCGAGCCGGAGTTTCTTCAGGCTGTCACCGAGGTGCTGGAGAGTCTGGAGTGCATCGTGGAGAAGCACCCGGAGTATGAGGCGAACGGCATCATCGAGCGCCTCGTGGAGCCGGAGCGCATGATCTGCTTCCGCGTCCCGTGGGTGGACGACGCGGGCAGGGTGCAGGTCAACCGCGGCTACCGCGTCCAGTTCAACAGCGCCATCGGTCCCTACAAGGGCGGGCTGCGCTTCCACCCGAGCGTCAACGCCTCCATCCTGAAGTTCCTCGGCTTTGAGCAGGTGCTGAAAAACAGCCTCACCACGCTGCCGATGGGCGGCGGCAAGGGCGGCAGCGACTTTGACCCCAAGGGCAAATCCGACGCCGAGGTCATGCGCTTCTGCCAGAGCTTTATGACGGAGCTTTACCGCCACATCGGGCAGTTCACGGACGTTCCCGCGGGCGACATCGGTGTCGGCGGGCGCGAGATCGGCTATCTGTTCGGCGAGTATAAGCGCATCGCCGACCGCTACGACGCCGGCGTCCTGACCGGCAAGGGACTCAGCTACGGCGGCTCCCTCGCCCGCACGCAGGCGACGGGCTACGGGCTCTGCTACTTTATGCAGGAATACCTCCGCACCGTCCGGGGCGACAGCTTCGACGGCAAGGTCTGCGTCGTGTCCGGCAGCGGCAACGTCGCCCAGTATGCCGCGGAAAAGGCGATGCAGCTTGGCGCGAAGGTCGTCGCGATGAGCGACTCCGCGGGCTATATCTACGATCCGGACGGCGTGAAGCTGGGCGTGCTCTTCGACATCAAGCAGCGCCGCCGCGCCCGCATCAGCGAGTATGCGAAGGCCGTCCCCGGCAGCGAGTATCACGAGAACTGCCGCCTCATCTGGGGCGTGAAGGCGGATCTTTATATGCCCTGCGCCACCCAGAACGAGATCGACACCGCCGAGGCGGAGCTCATTCTCGCGAACAAGCCCATCGGCGTTTTCGAGGGCGCGAACATGCCCACAACGCTTGCCGCGACCCAGATGTTCCTGAACGCCGGACTGCTCTTCAGCCCCGGCAAGGCGTCCAACGCCGGCGGCGTCGCCACCAGCGGTCTGGAGATGAGCCAGAACTCCCTGCGTCTGAGCTGGACCTTCGAGGAGGTCGACGAAAAGCTCCGCGGCATCATGGAGGGCATCTTCCACAACGCCTACGACGCCTCCAGGGAGTGCGGCGCAGAGGGCAACCTCGTGGTCGGCGCAAACGTAGCCGGCTTCCTGAAGGTAGCCGACGCGATGCTGGCACAGGGGATCGTGTAAAAGATAAAACCATACCGGGGTGTTGCTTCGCAGCACCCCGGTATGGTATAATTATGCTTGTTAGTGCGGAGTCCAAGGAAGACTTCGCGCGGGCATTTCAATTCAACTGTTGCCTAAATAAATCTCTTATGATACACTGGTTTTGTATTTAAGCATGAATTTTCCGGGGGCTAAAGAGAGATGAATATTATCAGCTTATTCAGCGGTTGCGGGGGGCTTGATCTCGGTTTTGAAAAAGCGGGTTTTGATATCCCTGTTGCAAATGAATTTGACCCGACGATATATGAAACATTTAAGCTCAACCACCCCAAGACGCATCTTATCGAGGGTGATGTGCGGCAGATAACCAGAGCGGATATCGTCCCCTATATAAACGGAGAGGTTGACGGGATCATTGGCGGTCCGCCATGCCAGTCATGGTCCGAGGCGGGATCTCTGAAAGGGATCGACGATGCACGAGGGCAATTGTTCTTCGATTATATCAGGATCCTCAAGGAATTTCACCCGAAGTTCTTTTTAGCCGAAAACGTCAGCGGTATGCTCGCCAATAGACATGATGCCGCCGTACAAAACATCTTAAAGCTCTTTGATGACGCCGGTTATGATGTGTCGCTTACAATGGTAAATGCAAAAGATTACGGCGTGGCAGAGGAGAGGAAAAGAGTTTTCTATATCGGTTTCCGAAAAGACTTGAAGATCCAATTCAGATTCCCGAAAGGCTCAACGGAGGATGATTCTAAAAAAATAACCCTTAGGGATATTATCTGGGATCTTCAATACACTGCCGTTCCGTCTGGTGAAAAGAATCATCACAATCCGAAGGCGATAAACAATAACGAGTATTTCACGGGCGCGTTTTCTCCGATATTTATGAGCAGAAATCGTGTAAAATCGTGGGATGAACAGGCGTTTACCGTTCAAGCCTCCGGACGCCAATGTCAGCTGCACCCGCAAGCCCCGAAAATGAACAAAGTCGGCAAGAATGACTGCCGCTTTGTTGAGGGCAAGGAGGAGCTATATCGCAGGATGACGATTCGGGAAATCGCCAGAGTGCAGGGTTTTCCCGATTCCTTCAAGTTTATATACGAAGACACGAATGATGCCTATAAAATGATCGGCAATGCGGTACCTGTTAATCTCGCTTATGAAATAGCGGCTGCGATCAAGCTGTTCCTTAGCGGCGAAGGCGATAAGGTCATAGCAATCGATGAGAACTACAAAGCTTCGGTGAAATCAAGGGTGAGGAAATGAGTACAACCAGTAATGATCAAGGACGCGCGTATGAATTTGCGTGGGTAAACGCTTTAAATAACGCTCTGAGTAAAATCAGGAAGACTGCGGTGGTGTCCAATTCAAGTCTTGAGGCAAACAAAAGAGCATGGGAAGTTATGCTCGAGGATATGAAAGAGCTTCTTTCCATGTCGGCTGAAGCGGCGGTTGGTGCGGTCATGGAATTGGAGCCGCGCATGATCGAAAATGATAATGACATTTTGCTGCTTGAACTGCAAGAGGACGATGCGGGAATAGCAGGAGATGTCAGAGATGTTGTCATAAGAAGAGAGAATATCAATTGGGAGATCGGTCTTAGCATAAAGCACAATCATGAAGCTGTAAAGCATAGCCGGTTAAGCCATAAATTAGACTTTGGCAAAGAGTGGTTTGGCATACCATGTTCATATCGCTATTGGAGTGATGTTGCTCCGATTTTTGAGCGATTAAAGAAAGAAAAAGCGAATAAAACCAAATGGCCGGAAGTTGCGGACAAAGACGACGCAGTATATGTCCCTTTGCTACAGGCTTTTATGGACGAAGTAAAAAGAGCGTATGCAATTGATCCGAAAATGCCGTGCAAAATGGTTGAATACCTGATTGGCGTCAACGACTATTACAAGGTCGTCAGTCATGATAGTAAGCGCTTGACAATCATTCGTTCGTTTAATATCCATGGAACTTTGAACCAGCCGAGCAAGGTCAAAGTATCGGCGGTTTCCGTTCCGATCGTGCAGCTGCCGACAGAATTGGTTGCGCTGCGTTTCAAAACAGGCAGCAAAAATACCGTTGAAATGTATATGAATAACGGATGGGAATTGAGCTTCAGAATTCATAATGCAAGCTCTAAAGTTGAGCCGAGCTTGAAATTTGATATTCAGTTTATGGGAATGCCGGTGACGATTATTACTATAAGTTGTGCCTGGAAATGACAGTAGGAAGTTTATTTGCCGGTATAGGCGGGATAGACATCGCTTTTCAGCAAGCAGGCTATGATATCAAATGGGCGATAGAAAAAGACGCCGCCTGCTGTAAAACATATAGGAACAACTTTGACAGCACGAACTTGCTTGAATGTGACATACATGATGTCGATCCTGAACGCTTGCCGAAAGTCGATATAATCACCGCCGGATTTCCATGTCAATCGTTTTCTGTGGCAGGAAAGCAAAGAGGGTTTTCTGATCCGCGGGGCAATGTGTTCTTCGAAATACAGAGATTTGTCGCGTGGAGTGAGCCCCGATTTGTTTTTCTCGAGAATGTGCCCAACCTGATGGATCACAACAACGGGAAAACGTTCAATGCTATTCATAACACGTTATCCGAGCTTGGCTATGCTATTCGGTATAAAGTGATGAGGGCTTCGGAATACGGAGGGGTACCGCAAATAAGAGATCGAATATACATAGTCGCGTTCAGAGAGCAAGAGGAATGCGACAGGTTTGCTTTTCCAAATCCGATTGATTTGGACATTACCATTGAAAACGTCTTAAAGCGAAATGTAAAAAAGCACAACGCTTATTATTACGGTGCAGATAATTCGTTCTACCAATATGCGAAGAGGTTCGTTAAGCGCAAAGACTTTATCTATCGAGTTTATCACGACAGTATAAAGCTGACGCAGAACCGCATGTGCCCTACGCTTACCGCGTCTATGGGAATAAGAGACAATCAGGTGCATCTGGTATTGGATGATTACGGCATACGAAAGCTCACGGTTCAAGAATGCCTTGATTTTCAAGGATTTCCCGCAAGTTTTCACTTTCCGCATACCATCACAATAAATGATGCTTACAAGCAAGTCGGCAATTCCGTTTGTGTACCGGTGATAAAAAGGATCGCGGAACAAATAGAGGAACTTGCCTGAAGGAGGCATATTCTCATGACAAAACGCTCGAAGCGCCTTGCGGCGCTTTTTTTGGCGCTGGTGCTGCTGGCGCTTGCCGGGTGCGGCGGGGGAGCTGCGGTGCCGACGCCGGCGCCCTTTGAAGCCGCTCCTGCGCCGGGGGAGGGCACGGACGTTTCCGTGCTGCTGGACTATCTGACGGGACCGCAGCTCGCGGGCCGCGCCGTCGGCAGCGAGGGGAACCGGAAGACCGCGGCGTGGATCGCCGACTGGTTCGCGTTGCTGGGCTACGAGCCCTTCGGTGAACAGCTCCGCATCCCTTACACGGACGAGCTCGCCCTGCCGGAGCGCGCCGCGGGCGCGTCGCTCGCGATCGTCGCCGCGGACGGGACGCGCACGGAGCTCACGCCGGGAGACGACTTTATCTGGTACCCGGTCTATGAGGACCTCGACGCGACGCTCCCGGTCGGGGAGGGCGGTGCGTTTTAAGGCGCGGAGGACGCGGCGCGCACCGCGGCGCAGACGCCGGGCGCGGTCGCCCTCGCCTGCGGCGATCTGGATGCGCACATCACGTTTTATAACAATCTGGAGCGGGACCGCGGGGCATTTTTCCTGCTGGACGCGCGCTTCGCCGCGCTGCTGGACGCCCCCGGCGCGCAGGTCGAGATCCATCTCCCCGCCTGCGCCGCGCTCGGTACGGCGGAGAACGTCGCGGCGCTGCGCCGCGGCGGGGACGGGAAGACCGCCTTCGTCATCTCCGCCCACTTCGACGGCAGCGGCTTTTACGGCGCGCGGCTCCACCCCTCGGCTTACGACAACGCCTCCGGCACCGCCGCGATGCTTTACGCGGCGCAGCTCCTCGCGGACGCGGCGCTGGACTGCGACCTCATCTTCGCCGCCTTCAACGGCGAGGAGAGCGGGCTCGGCGGCTCCGCGGCGCTCGCGCCGGAGATCTGCGCGCGCTACGATTCCGTCACGGTCGTGAACATCGACTGCCTCGGTCTGCGCGGGGAGGACACCTTCACCCTGAGCGGCGACCAGACGCGCTTCGGACCGCTCAAGACCGCGCTGGGCGCTTACGCCGAGCTCACGGAGGAGGACGCGCCGAGCGATCACATGAGCTTTTACGGCTGCGGGAACGCCGCGGCGGTCAATCTCTCGGACCTGCACCTGATGGATTACGCGACGAGCCTGATGCACACCCGCGGCGACGGCGCCGGCGTGCTGGACCCGGCGCGCATCGAGTCGGCGGCGCGGGCGCTCGCCGATTATGTCCGCGCGGGCGAGTATCCCCAGCAGGGCGCCGCGGATTTCGACGATTACGCGCCCGTTTTTGAGATCCCGCTGAAGCTGGACGTCTACCCCGGCGGGAACGCCGATTTCCTCGCCGCCCTGCCGGACACGGACGGCGGCGCGTTCGAGGCGAGCTACGAAAGCGCCGACGCCCTGTTCGCCGAGACGGGCTTCGCCCTGCCGCAGAGCAGCCTCCCACTCGGCGACGGCGGCATTTACCTCTCCGTCTGGTCCTACGCCGACGAGGGCAGCAGCGACGTCAGCGCTTACGCCTCGCTGATGCTCGACGGCGGCTATGTCGGCGTCGGCTGGACGCTCCGCCTCGGCGCGCCGCTGGACAGCGCGGAGCGGCGCATGGCGCTCAAAACCGACGACATCACCGTCACGCAGGAGACCTGTCCCCTGCCCGCCCTCGGCACGGAGGCGGCGCTCTGGATCGTGGAAAACGCCACGCAGCAGACCACCTCCGTCACCGCCGTCTTCACGAGCGGCGCCGTCCGCTGCACCCTCGACGCCGACAGCGAGACCTTCGAAGACCCCGCCAAAGCCATCCGCGAAGCCCTCGCGAGCTTCCAATAAAAAACGTCCCGCCCCAACCGGGGCGGGACTCTTCGATAAACAGCGTTAATGCGCTCATAAGTGTTACTTATGCACAAAAAGTTATTTTTAAAAAGGGTTGACTTTGTGCAATAAGCATAATATAATGCAGGCAGTTTCCAATTGTTTCCTACCCTGTCACCACCCGGCTGAGAGAGACCGGGAATTATGAAAGGAGAAGAAAACCATGCGAAAACTGCTTCGAAGAACTCTTGCACTTTGTCTCGGCGTCTGCCTGTTGATGGCGCTGGGGCTCCCCGCCGCGGCTGCGGAGCCGGCGGAGGACTTTTCCGACAAATGGGAGCTGCGCCGCGACGAGGAGAGCGGCACGGAGTATTACGCGCTGGACGCGGTCTACTGCGAAAAGCCCGTCTCCGCGGAGCTGCAGCACCTTGTCATCTATGCGCCGAAGGCGTATCTGCGCCGCGGCGCGGACGGCGGCGTGACGCTCGACCCGAACGGTAGAGTCGTCAGCTCCACCGGCGCGGTCTACTCCGCGGAGACCGCCCCGATCCTGCTGCACAACACCAGCGGCGGCTACAGCTCCTCCAAGATCCAGCCCGTAAATCCGGACTATCTGCGCGAGGGCTACATCCACGTCAGCATCCAGACCCGCGGCAAGGAGACCCAGAACGAAGCCGGTGAATACATCGGTCAGTTCCCGCTCCTCATCGTCGATATGAAGGCGGGCATCCGCTTTCTGAAGCATTTCGACGGCGTTCTGCCCGGAAACAGCGCGCGCATCGTCTCCCGCGGCTACAGCTCCGGCGGCGCGGTGAGCGCCATGCTCGGCGCGTCGGGCAACTCCCCGGTCTTCGAGCCCTATCTGGAGGAGATCGGTGCTTACGACGCGACGGACGACATCTTCATCGCCCTCGCGAGCGCGCCCATCACGAACCTCAGCTCGGCGGATGCCTCCTATGAGTGGTATCAGGCGCAAAACCCGACCTACTTCCTCTTCAACTCCATGGCGTTCGACCGTCTCGGCGAGCCGCTGGAGAATTTCCCCGTCGGACCGAAGAACAAGTATCCCCTCGGCAGCAACATTCTCGGCGGCGCGCATGAGGATGAGCTCGCGGCGCTGCTCTATGACTGGTATGTCGGCTATGTCCAATCCTTCGGTCTTGACCTCGGCGACGACGGGCGCAGCGGCGAGTTTTATGAGGGCTTTGCCGCCGTCTATGCCGACGCGCTTGCGGAGTATATCCGCCGCTATGACGAGCTGCGCACGGAAAAGCAGCCCGCGACCGCGGAGGAATACCTGAAGAGCCTCGACAGCAAGGGAACCGGCTGGTTCACCTACGACGCCGCGACCGGCAAGGTGACGATCACCGACCTCGACGCGCTCGTCGTGAACCACATCGCGCGCAAGAAAATGTGCCCCAGTCTGGACAGCTATAACTACAAGAGCAACGAAAACGACGCCTTCAAGGACGCCTCCGGCAAGACGGTCCACTTCAGCGCCACGGTGCGCGACGCGCTGGGCACGCTGCTGGAGAAGAAGGACAGCTACGGCTGGACCGCGGAGGAGCTCGCCTATATCGAGGCGCTCTACGGCGACTATAACGCCGGGATCAGCGCCGAGAGCAGCTATCTTCTGGAGGTCATGAGCCCCATCAACTATGTCGTGGAGCGCGAGGGCTTCGCCGGCGCGGACATCGCCCCCTTCTGGCGGCTGCGCATCGGCAGCGAGGACGGCGACCACGGCGCTCCCGCGGCGTGGCTCATCGCCGAGGGGCTGAAGAAGTATCAGCCGGAGACGGAGCTCTCCATGGGCATCGCGTGGGGGATGGGCCACAGCCTCTCCGAGCTCACCGAGCAGGACCTCTATGACTACATCGCGGACATTATGCTGCGCACGGACGCACTGCCCGATCTCGGACCGGACGAATCCGCGAGCGCGGTCAGCTCCAGCCAGCGCCTTTCCGTCGACGGCGTTGCGGTGCAGTGCCCGATGGTCAACATCGGCGGCTATAACTACTTCCGCCCGCGCGACCTTGCGATGCTCCTGCGCGATACGCAGGCAGCCTTTTCCGTCGGCTTCGACGCGGAAGAGCGCACCGTGAGCGTCACCGCCGGCGGCGAATACGCGCCCGTGGGCGGCGAGCTCGATGGCAGCGCGGACACCGCAAGGAGCGTCCGCAGCAGCTGGACGCTCCTTGTCGACGGCAAGACGGCGGACGTCTCCGTCTACAACATCGGCGGCAGCAACTACTATAAGCTCCGCGACCTCGCCGATGCGATCGGCTTCGACGTCGACTATATCAACGCCACCCGCCTCGTCGCGATCAGCGGGAAAAAGGCGCTTTACACCTTCCATAACGACGGCGTGACCGAGATCACGGATGCGAGCCTCGATCGCTATTTCCGCGAGGGAACGGCGATCGAGGGCGTCAAGGCGCTGCTGCGCGCCGGCGCGGTCTATGTCAACGGCGCCGCCGTTCCCGGCAGTGAGCGCGGCGCGGAGGACTTCGTGATCAACGGTTTTCCGAGCCTCTGGAAGACCGGCGAGGGCACGTGGGCTTACAGCGTCCACAAGCTCTACAGCGCGAACGACCTGAGCTTCGAGGCGGCGAGCCTCGGCTTCATTCAGGGCATCAGCAAGATGCGCGGGCTGGACATCCGGCTCTACAGCGCCGACGGCGTTTATGCCGACCGGATGGAGGTGCTCATCAAGGAGAGCATGCTCGTAAATTCCATGGAAAAGACGGGCGGCGCCGTCCGCATCGGGCGCTATGACTTCGCGCTTGCGACGAATGAGATCCGCCCGGACGTCAACGACGTCACCTTCCCGGCGGAGAACGTGGACCCGAACCTCCGCGTCGGCGATATCGCACTCTACTGGTGCGAAAACGGCGTGTGGCACATCCAGCAGGCTGTCGCCGCGACCGGAACGCTCACGCAGGGCAGCGGCGAGGAGAAATTTGTCTTAAACGGCACGGCTTACGCCGACGCGCTCATCACCCGCTATAATCTTCAGGCGGCGAACCGCACCTCCCAGTTCCTCACCGCCCACACCGTGCTCTCCCTTCAGGACTACCCCGTGACCATGTGGAGCACGGAGACGGGCTATCCCATCGGCTTCACCCGCGGCAGCGGCGCGCGCGAGGCGCTCGCGGCGGCGCTCGCAAACGCGGAGGCGATCGCAAAGCCCCTCGCCGTCAGTACCGATGGCAGCGACGTGGCGCAGGATCAGGAGTGGGTCACTGCCGAGGTGATGGACGCTTACCGAACCGCGTTCGAGAGCGCAAAGACGGCTTATAACGACGCCGACTCGACCGATATCGACCTCGATATGGCGATCTACACGCTCTCCTCCGCTGTTGGCAAGGCGGGCAAGGGCATGGGCTCCGGAGGTCTCGTAGGCACCAAAGCGCCGGGGACGAAGGCGTAAACAAAACCGCTCATTTCTTTCCTTCTTCTATGCGGCGCGGGTGTCTGACCCCATCCGCGTCGCGCTTTTCGCAAAAAGTCCCGCCCCAACCGGGGCGGGACTTCACTCTGTCGAGAAACCCGCTTGCCGCCTAATGTGCAACCGGGTTTCTCGACAGACGCAAAAGAGAGACCGCCAAAGGCGGTCTCTCTTTTGCGTTTTTCAGCACCAGCCAAAGATACGGCAGAGCATCTCCTTGAGCGCCGCACAGTCGAAATTGAAGCAGAACATGGGGAAGAAGCCTCCTTTTCTTTCAGATTCGGTTTCCGGAAACTGTGTGCATTGTAGCGCAGGGACGGACAAATTGCAAATGCAATGTTTTCCATCGGCGGACAAAGAAAAGACTTGACATTGGTCCGAAATCGTACTATAATCCTCTGGTACGATTTCGGACTGAATTTTGGCTTGGGAGGGCATCATGCCAGAGGAAAAAAAACGCTATTCCACGCGCGAGATGCGGCGCTTTTCCTATCTCGTGGGAGAGACGGAGGCGCTTTACCACGCGCTCGCGCGGCGGCTCGGTCTCAGCGACAGTGCGATGGGGCTGCTCTTCGTCCTCTGCGACGAGGGCGGCGCCTGCCCGCTCCAGCTCGCGCTGCGCCACAGCGGGCTCAGCAAGCAGACCGCCAATTCCGCCCTGCGGCGGATGGAGGCGGAGGGCGTCGTTTATCTGGAGCCGCTCGGCGCACGGGGGAAGCGCGTGTGCCTGACGGACGCCGGGCGCGCGCTCGCGGAGGCGACGGTCGCGCGCGTCATGGCGGCGGAAAACGCCGTGCTCGCCGCGTGGAGCGCGGAGGACGTGGACGCCTATCTGCGCCTCACGGAGCGCTACCTCGTCGACCTGCGCGAGAAAACGAAGGATCTCGGAAAGGAGTAACCATGGATTTTTCGGGACACTACAGCTATCACAGACTGCTGCGCTTCACGTTTCCGTCCATCGTTATGCTGGTGTTCACGTCGATCTACGGCGTGGTGGACGGCTTTTTCGTGTCGAACTTTGTCGGAAAAACGCCCTTTGCGGCGGTGAACTTCATCTATCCGCTGCTCATTATGCTCGGCAGCGTGGGCTTTATGTTCGGCACCGGCGGCACGGCGCTCATCAGCAAAACGATGGGCGAGGGCGACTTCAAAAAGGCGAACGAGACCTTCTCCATGCTCGTGTGGACGAGTGCTATTCTCGGCGTCGTGCTCGCCGTGCTGGGCTTTTTCCTGCTGCGCCCGGTCGCCTCGGCGATGGGCGCGGAGGGCGAGATGCTCGCAGGCTGCGAGCTTTACGGCGGGATCATATTGCTCTCGCTGCCGTTTTATGTGCTGCAATATGAGTTCCAGTGCCTGTTCGCGACGGCGGGCAAGCCGAAGCTGGGGCTTTTCGTGACCGTGGCGGCGGGCTTGACGAACATGGCGCTCGACGCGCTTTTCACCGCGGTGCTGCCGTGGGGACTTGCAGGCGCGGCGGCGGCGACGGCGCTGAGCCAGGTCATCGGCGGCGTCATCCCGCTCATCTATTTCGGACGCAGAAACTCCAGCCTGCTGCGCTTGACGCGCTTCCGCTTCGATCTCCGCGCGCTCGCGAAGGCATGCGGCAACGGCTCGTCGGAGTTTCTGTCCAGCGTGTCCGGCTCGCTCGTCAGCATGCTCTATAACATCCAGCTTCTGAAATACGCCGGGGAAAACGGCGTCGCGGCTTACGGCGTTCTGATGTACGTCAATATGATCTTCCTCGCCATCTTCATCGGCTACTCCGTCGGCGTCGCGCCGGTCATCGGCTTTCAGTACGGCGCGGGCAACCGCGCGGAGCTGCACAGTCTGCTGAAAAAGAGCCTCACGATCATCGCGGTCACAGCCGCCGTGATGTTCGCCGCGGGCGAGCTTTTAGCCGAGCCGCTCACGCTGCTCTACGTGAGCTACGATGCGGGGCTGCTCGCGCTGACGCTGCGGGCGTTTTCGATCTTCTCGTTCTCGTTTCTGCTCGCGGGCTTTTCCACCTTCGGCTCCGCGTTTTTCACGGCGCTGAATAACGGCGCGGTCAGCGCCGCCATCTCCTTCCTGCGCACGCTGGTGTTCCAGATCTTCGCCGTGCTGACCTTCCCGCTGCTCTGGGACGTCGACGGCATCTGGTTCTCCATCGTCGGCGCGGAGGTCATGGCGGTCATCGTGACGGTCGTTTTCCTCTTTGCGAAGAAAAAGAAATACGGATATTAAACACTCAAATGAGACCCGCTTCGCTGGGCTCTCATTTGAAAAGGATTCACTCCGCTCAGCGCACTCGCCTTGCGGCGAGCACGTTCCCTCCGCGCAGAGAATTTTTCGGCACGCGCCTGTCGCGCCGAAAAATGAATTGAAATATCTTCGCGGCGTGCGCGCCGCGAACTCTGCGAGGCTTTAAAAAAACATGGTCGGGAGCGGAAACTTTTTCCGCTCCCGATGCGTCTATAAGGGCAGAAAACCAAAAACCGGAGGGTTTTGAAAATGAAGATCAGAAAACTGTTTGCCATGGTTCTTGCGCTCGCGGCGCTTTGTGCGCTCTGCGTTCCCGCGCTTGCGGCGGAGGAGGACGCGGCGGATATCGCGCCGGCGCCCATCGCCGTGTTCGTCGGGCTCGACCGGCGCGAGCTGGACCTCTCGGCGCTGCCGAGCGCGCCGTATTATGAGGGCGAGACGCTGATGGTGCCGCTGCGCGCCGTGGCGGAGGCGCTCGGCTATGCCGTCGGCTGGGACGCCGGGACCGGCACGATCACCGTGGACGACGAATACATCCAGTATGCCGCGCTCCATGGCGGCTCCGCGGCGGCGGAGTTCGGCTGCTACCTGAAGGTCATCGACCTCAGCCGCGCGGTCGAAAACGCGGCGGCGACCGTCATTCTGGACGGGCGCAGCTATGTTCCGGCGGCATTTTTCGCCGAGTTTTTCAACGACGTCACGCTGACGGAGGCGGGGCTTTTCATCGCGCCGCAGACGGCGGAGCTGGCATGAAGGTCTTGACAAACATTTCGGCAAATGCTATGCTGACAATGAATAAACATACGGTTTCCGCGCCATACGGTCTAAGGGCTTTTGCCTACGAGCGCATGGCCTGAACGGAGCAAGCGCGATATCCGCTCCGTCCACGGGGTTACGGCTGGAAACGGCCCGGCCCTCTGTTTTTTGAGAAGGGAACGAATGCCTCGCGGCCTGACGATCGGATGATACGACGACGCGGGACCGGGTTTGGAGCCTTCTCCGAAAACCGGTCCCGCGTTTTTTATTGCTTTTAACGGAGGAAAACAAAATGAAAAGGCTGCTTTCCCTCGCGCTCGCCCTGCTGCTGCTCGCGGCACTGGCGCTGCCCGCCGCAGCGTCGGAAGCCGACCGCTTCGGCGAGCCGGAGACGGTTGCGCTCGCCATCGGCGGCGACGCGATCAAAACCGGCGGGGGCTTTCTGAAAAACATCGTCTGGCTGACACAGGACGACCTCGACGCCATCGCCGCCGCGCCGAGCGGGGAGAGCACTTACCGCCTCGGCTTGGGGGACAGCTTCTCCGAGCTGCTGACCTATTCCACCTTTGAAAACCACGGCGTCCCGGTCTTCGGCTGGCGGCGCGTCTACGGGCTGGATCTGAAGCTTCTCGCGGAGGCGCTCGGCGTGGACACCGCGCAGAGCCTGAGCGTCACCGCCCTCTCGTCCGACGGCATGAGCAAGACGCTGCCGGACGCCTTCGGCGCGGACACGGAGCGCTACAGCTTCGACCCCGCGGGGGAGCAGGTTTCGAAAATGAACCCCGTTCTCGCGCTTTTTGAAACGAGCGCGGAGACCGAGGAGCAGAGCGCGGGCGTTTACCCCGCCGCGCCGGTCCTCGGCGCGGAGAGCGCCGACCGCGTTGCGCCCGTCTTCGGCTACGGGCAGACGGAGCCGACGGAGGTCACCGCCTGCTTCTGGGTCAAGGACGTCGTGAGAGTGCGCCTCGGCGCGGAGTCCGTCGCCCTGACGGTCACGGCGGGCGGCAAGACCGTGACGAGCCCGCTGAGCGCCGTCGTGCGCCTCGGCGCGTGGGACGCGCGCTTCGGCTCGGTCCGCGCCCTCGGCGTGCCGGTGACGGAGCTGCTCGCCGCGCTCGGCGTCTCCCTTCCGGAGGGCAAGGCGCTGCGCGCGCAGTCCGCGGACGGCGCGGAGACGGTCCTGACCGATCCGTCCGCCCTCTTCGCCGCATGGCAGGCGAGCGACGGCGGCAGCGGCGTGAAAAACGCGACCGCGCTGCGCCTTTACTGGGACGGCGGCTCTCTCGCCGACCTCGTGAGCCTGACGGTCTGCGACGCGCCGGAGGAGCCGGCGCCGGTCTTCACCGATATGGCGGGCTATGACTGGGCGGTCGAGGCGGCGGAGGCGCTCTATGCCCGCGGCGTCATCCGCGGGGACGGAACGGGCAGCTTCCTGCCCGGCGAGAAGCTCCGCCGCGGCGACTTCGTTCTGATGCTCGCCCGCGCGTTCGACCTCCGGAGCGAGGAGACGGACCCCGGCTTTGCCGATGTGGATAAAAACGCCTATTACGCCCCGGCGCTCGCCGCGGCGAAGGCGCTCGGCATCGCCCGCGGCGACGGCGATAAGTTCTATCCGGACGCCCCCATCACGCGGCAGGAAGCGCTGACGCTGCTCCACCGCGCGCTCGCCGCCGGCGGCAAAGAGCTGACCGCGCGCGATAAGCTGGACGGCTTTGCCGACGCAGGGCTCGTCGCTGACTGGGCTGCCGACGCGATCGCGGCGCTCGCCGCCGCCGGCGTCGTCCGCGGAGACGGGACGCATCTGAACCCCGCCGCGCCCATCACGCGCGCGGAGATGGCGGTCGCGCTCCGGCGCGCTATGGATCTGTGAGCACTGTGTGAAACACACACTCAAATATAAAAACCAAAGGAGAAAAGCACACATGAAAGCAAGCAAACGCATTCTGGGTCTGGTCCTTGCGCTGGCGCTGGTGTTCAGCCTGAGCGTCGCCGCCTTCGCGAAGACCAGCTCCGCCGAGATCGCCGCCCCCGGTGACGATTTCGTTGCCTTTTCCATCGAAGCCGGCACCCGCACGGTCAACTTCACATGGAAAGAGCTGAAGGGTGAGGGCGAGTATAAG
The DNA here is from genome assembly GCA_963605115.1 of Pseudobutyrivibrio sp. Lineage (GTDB taxonomy): Bacteria > Bacillota > Clostridia > Oscillospirales > Oscillospiraceae > SVKR01. The sequence goes on from CAVCTM010000004.1 coordinate 54,277, forward strand.
CCCTTCACCGCCACCTATGCCGCCAAGATCAACGGCGAGCTCGCCACCGAGGACTGGACCGGCGTCCGCCTCGCCGACCTGCTCACCGCGGCGGAGACGAAGCTCGGCGTCAAGTTCGCCGACGATTACCGTCTCAGCGCTGTCGCGGCGGACGGCTTTGTCAGCGCCTTCACCGTCGGCGATGTCCGCGACGCGGCGAACAACTACATGGTCGCTGCCGAGGCGGTCAGCAACACCGACGGCGAGACCGTCTACGCGAACAGCTATGCCCGCATCCTGATGGGCGACAAGGACACGATGCCGAACAAGGCGAACATCCGCTGCGTCACCGGCATCGCCGTCACCGACGCCGACGGCGCCGCGATCGCGGCTCCGACCAAGGCGGAGGGCGGCGATATTGCCAACGCCGTGTTCTACATCGCGGTCAAGGAGACCGCCGAGAGCGCGTATAAGTTCTATTACTACACCCGCGAAGAGCTCGAAGCCTATGACAACGTCTACGCCTTCGACTACACCGACCACAGCGTCGACAAGACCGTCTACGGCCGCGGCGCGGCGGTGAAGAACCTGCTCGCCGATCTCGAAGGCGTCACCGTTGCCGACACCATGATCGTCCAGTACGCCGAGTCCGACGGCTACCATGCCGACGCCAAGACCCCGATCGAGGACTCCGCCTATAAGGATCAGGTCGCATGGCTCTCCGCATCCCACGTCACCGCCGGCGGCGAGACCGCCGCTGCGGTCGAGACCGTCGTCTGCTACGACAGCTGGACCGTCTATGACACCCCGACCGAGAACAACGTCAACTCCACCGAGTGGCAGGACGCCGACGTCGGCAGCGGCTATCTCCGCGCTTACCGCCAGCGTGACGACGCCAACTCCGCCGTCATCAAGACCCTGATGGGCATCGTTGTCAGCACGACCGGCGACGTGTTCACCGGCAAGGACGGCTACACCCTGAAGGCGCAGTCCGTCAAGGGCGACACCATGGAGATCGTTGAGCCCAGCACCGGCAAGGCTTACACCAGTCAGAAGATCACCGGTCTCGTGCCCGGCATGCAGTTCGGCGCGAAGGCTCCCGTCATCGCGAATGCGGCTGTCTCCGGCGACGGCGTTCAGGTCATCACCGCCGGCGAGGGCAGCGCTGCCGAGGTCGTCTTCACCTATACCGAGAACGACTATCTCGCCGTGAACGACACGGTTTACACCCTCTCCGCTGTTCAGGCGCTGGAGACCGCGGTCCAGACTCCGAGCAAGGAGGAGGTCGAGGCGCACGGCACGCCCTACGGCTACTACGACGCGATGTACTACCGCTATAACGGCGTGTGGCTGCGCAGCCTCGTGAGCGGCGACGTCACCGTCACCGCCGCCGACGGCAGCAAGCTCGAGATCCCCGCCGCCGATGTCGACAAGTATTTCGTCGCCTACGGCAACACCCAGTCCAAGTCCGACACCAACGTCAGCGAGGGCAAGCGCTACACCTATACCTACGAGCTGCCGAAGCTGCTGATCCCCGGCGAGGGCACCCTCGTGGGCGAGGCGGAAGCCAAGGCTGAGGGCAACAAGATGGTCACGGTCGCGCTGAGCGACATCACCGCCCTCACCGGCGACGCGCCCTGCCCGTTCACGGACGTCAAGAGCGCCGACTGGTTCTCCGGCTATGTGATGCGTCTTTACAACAAGGGCGTCGTCTCCGGCATGACCGCGACGACCTATGAGCCGAACGGCACCCTCACCTGGGGCCAGGCGCTGAAGCTCCTGCTCGTCGGCACCGGCAAGATGGAGGTCGCTCCCGCGGTGGACGCTGACTGGGCGAAGCCCTACGGCGAGAAGGCCGCCGAGCTCGGCATCGTGCCTGAGGTCTACGACCTGAACGGCCAGATCAGCCGTCTGGAGTTCTGCACCGCCGCCGCGAAGCTGCTGGAGCTGGGCGGTGAGACCGCCGCGGAGTTCCCCGACTGCACGGACGGCTATGTCGGTGCGCTCGTCGCGAAGGGCGTCATCTCCGGCTTTGAGGACGGCACCTTCCGTCCGGACGAGACCCTGAACCGCGCCCAGATCGCCCGCATCATCGACTCCATCCTGAGCCTCGCATAAAGCACAAAGCAAAAGATCATTCCGCACGCCGAAGGGGGCGAAGACCCCCTTCGGCGCGTCGTGCGTTTTCTGACGGAGCGGAGAGCAGGGCGGCGCGCGCCGCCCTGCCGTCCCATCCGCCATAAATCAGACCGGAAAAAGAGGAAAACAGACAATGAAACGACTTATTTCTGCCCTGCTCGCGCTCGCCTTAGCGCTCGCGCTCTGCGCCTGCGGCACAGCCCCGGCGGAGCCGACCGCCAGCCCCGTCCCGACGGAGACGCCGCAGCCCGCCATCGCGACCGCGGGACCGGATGGGACCCCTGTACCCGCCCCGGAGCCGACGCCGACGCCGACGGCGGAGCCGATGCCGGAACTCACGCCCGCGCCCACGCCGGAGGCGACGGAGACCCCGGCGGAGACCGCGCCGCCCGTCGCCGTCGTCATCGCGACCCCCGCGCCGAGTCAGGTGCCGGAGCCCACGCCGGAGCCGACGCCGGCGCCGGAGCCTTACTCCGTTCAGACGGCGGACACGGTGCTGACCGTCCGCGGCGACGCGCTCGCGCGCGAATGGTACTTCACGCTCGCGGAGCTCCAGAGCGCCGGCGGCTATACCGCGGCGGACTATTTCTCCCGCGGCAAGGACCCGCAGGAGGCAACATACAGCTTCGAGGGCATCGACCTGCAATATCTGCTGGAGACGGTCATCGGCGTTTCGGACTATAAAAAGATCACCGTCCGCGCGAGCGACGGCTACGCTTACGGCTGCTCGCGCAGCAGCGTCAATATGACGTATATCAACGAGCAGGTCGAGGGCAGCGCGCTCAAAATGATCCTCGCGTGGACGCAGGACGGCGCGCCCTGCGCGCTCCGGCTCGTCATGGGCCAGATGACGGCGGGCGAATATAACCGCACGAACTGGGTCCGCTCCGTCACGGAAATCGAGGTCAAGGCGGGATGAAGCGGCTGCTGCAAAAATTCACGGTCCGCGACCTGGTGCTCATCGCGGCGATGGCGGCGCTCGGCATTGCGATCAAGCCGGTCGTCGTGCCGCTGGCGCACCTTGTGAGCACGCCGCTGATGATCCCCGGCGGCGCGCTCGCCGGCGGGCTTTACATGATGTGGATCGTCGTCGCCTTCGGACTCACGGGCAAGCACGGAACGGCGTTGCTCGTCGGCTTCGTGCAGGCGATCCTTGTGATGATCACGGGCGTCTCCGGCTCCCACGGGGCGATGAGCCTTGTGAGCTACACCATGCCGGGGCTGCTCGTGGACCTCGTGTTTCTCCTGCTGCGCCGCGGCATCGACTCGCTGCCCCTCGCGCTGCTCGCGGGACTGCTCGCGAATCTTGCGGGCACGGTCTGCGTCAACATCATCTTTTTCTCCCTGCCGCTCATCCCGCTGCTGCTGAGCCTATGCGTCGCGGCGTTTTCCGGCGGGCTCGGCGGCGTGCTGAGCTGGCTGCTGCTGACCGCGCTGCGCCGCTTCGGTGTGGGGAAACGGAGGGAAAAATGAAAAAATACCTTGCCTCCGCGCTGCTCGCCGCGCTGCTGCTCTGCGGCTGCGGAAAGACGGAGACCTTCTCCTTCCCGGTGATCGAAAACGACGCCGTGACGCAGACGGAGGTCCCCGAAGGCGCGGTCCTTCCGGGGCGCTCGCTCGTCTACACCGCGGCGGGGGACGTTTTTTACGCGGAGGACTATACCGTCACGGAGGCGCTGACCGGCGTGGTTTCCGACCCGCCGGCGCGGTGCGTGACGGACGCCGCCGCGCTCGCGCGCGAGGCGATGGACGCCGGGGAGCGCGTGCTGCTCATCTATATCGACGGGCTCGGCTACGAGCGCTTCCGCGACGCCGCAGCCGCCGGCGAGGTGCCAAACCTCGCCAAACTCACGCTGGAAAAATGCGCGAGTGTTTACCCGACCATCACGCCCGTGAACTATGCCGCGATGGTCAGCGGTCTGCCGCCCGCGGAAAACGGCGTGGACCGCCGCGGCGTCCACACGCTTGCCTGCGAAACGATCTTTTCCGACGCCGCGGCGCGCGCTCTGACGGCGTTCGCCGCCGAGGGCGACAGCCAGATCCTGGCACTGCCCGGCGCAGAGCTGGAGCTCTGCCCGGACCTAAACGGCGACGGCACCGGCGACGACGAGATTTTCGAGACCGCCATGGCGCATCTGGACGCCGATCTGCTCTTTGTCCATTTCCACAGCGTGGACGACGCCTCCCACGAAAACGGACCGTGGTCCGCCGCGGCGAAGGCGGCGCTGACGCGGGCGGACGCATGGTGCGGCGCGCTGCTCAGCGCGTGGGACGGCGCGGTGATCGTCGCCGCCGACCACGGTCAGCATGAGCAGGACGGCACCGGCGACGCCGCTTACGCCGACCGCCGCGGCACCCACGGCGACTTTGCCCCCAGCGATATTTTCACTCCGTTTCTGACCCGATAAAAGGAGGGACCTTCTGCGATGAAAAGACTGCTTTCCCTGCTCCTCGCGCTCTCGCTGCTGCTCGCCTGCGGCGGCTATGCCGCGGCTGCGGGGCACACGGAGGAGAAGTATCTGACCGACACGCTGACCCTCGCCGGCAGCGGCTTCGACGGCGTGCGCACGCTCACGGTCGCCGTCGTCGAGGCGCTCGCGGACACGGAGCTCGGCTATGAAAACACCTACGGCATGCTCACGAGCGGCGGGGTTTACTCCACCCACCGCTTCCGCGGCGTGAAGCTCGTCGAGCTGCTGCTGCACGAGGGGATGGACCCCGATCTGCCGGACGCCACGCCCGTGAAGCTCATCGCGAAGGACGGCTACACCATCGCGCTGACGCTCGGCGAGCTGCGCAGCGATGCGCGCGGGCGCTACACGGAAAAGGGCGGCGCGCCGGAGGAGAGCGGACTGCCCGCGCTCGTGGCGTTTTCCTCGGACGGCGAGATGCTCGTCGGACCGACGGGGCGCGAGAGCGTCTATAAAAAATTCACCGCCGCGGAGGGCTATGTCGCCTCCGCGGACAACGTCGGCGGTCCGCTGCGATTGATGCTGGGGCAATCGGATGCCTACGAGTTCAACGCGCCGATGTGCGCCAAGTGGCTCTCCGCCGTCGTCGTCGGCGATGCGGACGGCTATGTCTATTCCCGCGAGACGGACGCCGTCACACCCGCCGAGCGTGAGCCGGATCAGACGGGTGACTGGACCCATCAGGGCGCGCAGAGCGGTTTTCGTCTGAAGCTCCACGGCAGCGAGGCGAAGGAGGCGGTCAGCCTCTCCCTCGCGGAGCTTGAGGCGATGACGGAGGGCACGGTGCGGCAGTATTTCGCCGCCTCCGCCGGGCGCAATGCCTACGAGGGCGTGACGCTGCGCTATCTGGTGCAGCAATATCTCGCCGAGGGGCTGACCGCGCCGACGCGCGTCACCGTCAAGAGCCCGGACGGTTATGCCAAGCAGGTGGACCTCAGCCAGCTTTCTGGCGGCATCGCGAGCATGTATCAGCCGGGCGAGACGCGCGACATCCTGCTCGCGTGGGCAGTGGACGGCGCCCCGCTCGTGCCCGGCACGGAGGGCGAGGGCTATAACGGCGCGAACGGTTACGGACCGCTGCGCCTCGTGGTGGAAAACACGATCTCCATGTGGGTCAAGTCCGTCGACGAGATCATCCTCGGCGAAGCGGAGAGCCCCGCCTTCGCGGACCTCGACGGCACGGATCCCTACTACGCCGCGGCGAAGGCTCTTGCCGATGCCGGACTGCTCTACGGCGACGGCGACGGCAGCTTTCTGCCGGACGGCACGCTGGCCCGCGCCGAGCTGACGGCGCTGCTCCACCGCGCGTCCGGCAGCCCCGCCGCGGGCAGGGCGGCGGGCTTTGACGACGTTTCCGGCATCGCGTGGTATGCCGATGCGGTCGATTGGGCGGCGGAGGCGGGCGTTATCCTCGGCTATCCGGACGGGCGCTTCGACCCGAACGGCGCGGTCACGCGCGAGCAGCTCGCCGCGATTTTATTCCGCTATGCTGTGCAGCAGGGGCTGGATGCCGTGACGCTGGAGGACAACCTCCGCGCCTTCCCGGATGCGGAGAAAATTTCCGCTTATGCGATCCCGGCGCTGAACTGGTGCGTCGGCGGCGGTCTGCTCGCCGCACGCATGGACGGCGCGCTCTGTCCCGGCGAGCCCGCGACCCGCGCGGAAGCGGCGACGGCGCTCTGGGGCTATCTGAACCGATAAAAAACGCAGGGGAGCTTTGGAACGATGGACAAGAAAAAGAGAAATATCCTGATCGCGGTGCTGGTGCTGGTCGCGCTTGCCGCGGCGATCGCGGTGCTCGCGGTCTTAAACCGCCCCGGCGAGCTGCCGGAGAGCGGCTCCGTCGCCGTCCGCCGCGGGGACGAGGTCCTGCGGACCTATACGACCGCAGAGCTGAAGACGCTCCCCGCCGTGGAGGTGGAAAAGGAGATCGTCTCCTCCAGCTTCGCAAACGACGAGGGGCTTTTCCGCGGCGTCGCGCTGCGCACGCTGCTCGCGGACGCGGGCGTGGACGTCTCGGCGCTGACGCAGGTCGTCGTGCGCGCCGAGGACGGCTTCGTCGCCGCTTACCCGGCGGACGAGGTGGCGGAGAGCGACAACATCTTCCTCGCCTATTCCAAAAACGGCGAAGGGCTCGGCGACCGCGAGAGCGGCGGCAGCGGCCCGCTGCGCATCATCGTCACGGAGGACGAATTCGGCAACCGCTGCGCCAAATACGTCAGCGAGATCGAGGTAAAATGAGCATTTTAACGGTCGAGGACCTGCACTTTTCCTACGACGGGGAGCGGCAGATCCTGAACGGCGTTTCCTTCGCGGCGGACGCGGGCGAGGCGCTCGTGCTCGCGGGCTGGAGCGGCTGCGGAAAGAGCACGCTCTGCCGCTGCCTCTGCGGGGCCATCCCGCAGAGCGTGGAGGGCGTGTTCTCCGGCAGCGTCACGGCGGACGGCTGCGCGGTCTCCGCCGCGCCGCTCAGCGAGAGCGCACAGCACATCGGCATGGTGTTTCAGAACCCGGACGATATGCTCGTCTGCTCCACGGTGGAGGACGAGCTCGCCTTCGGGCTCGAAAACCTCTGCGTCCCCCCGGCGGAGATCCGCGCGCAGGTGGATGCGATGCTCGCACGCTTTTCGCTGGACGGACTCGCCCTGCGCGACCCTATGACGCTCTCCGGCGGGCAGAAAAAGCTCGTCAGCATCGCCGCGGCGCTCATTATGGGACCGAAAATTCTGATCCTGGACGAGCCTATGACCGGGCTGGACGCGCCGAGCCGGGATCTGGTCCGCGCCGCGGTGACGGAGCTGCTGGACGGCGGCTGCACCGTCATCGCCGTGGAGCACGATCTCGCGATGGCGGACTATGCCCGGCGCATTTTGTATCTGCGGGAGGGACGGCTTTATGATCAGCCTTGAGCGCGTCTCGTTCCGCTATCCCAAGACGCGGCGGGACATCCTGACGGACCTCACCTGCGCCTTCGCCCCCGGCGAGCGCGTCGCCGTCACGGGACCGAACGGCTGCGGAAAAACAACGCTCGTGCGCCTGCTGACCGGCATCCTGCGCCCCACGGCGGGGAAGATCCTGCTCGACGGCACCGACGCGGCGTCGCTGGAGCTCTGGGGCATCGGGCGCATCATCGGCTGCGTGTTTCAGGACCCGTCGCGCCAGCTTTTCTGCGCCACGGTGCGTGAGGAGATCGAATACGGTCTGCGCAATCTCGCCCTGCCGGAGGAGGAGATCGCGGCGCGCACGGCGCGCTATCTCGCGTTTTTCCGGCTGGAGCGTCTGGAAAAAGCGTTTCCCGGAACGCTCAGTCAGGGCGAAAAGCAGCGCGTGCTGCTCGCCGCCGTGCTCGCGATGGGAACGCGCTACGTCCTGCTCGACGAGCCGACCGCGAGCCTCGATATGCGCGCGCGGGAGGAGCTCGGCGGGCTTCTGACGGAGGTCGCCGCCGCGGGCAGCGGCGTCATCTTCGTCAGCCATGAGCGGGCGTTCATCGAAAAATACGCCGACAGAGAGCAGGTGCTGGGATGAAGCTGGAAACGCTCGATCCGCGCGTGAAGCTCGCGATGCTGCTCGCGCTCTCCACGGCATCCGTCGCGTCGATGCGCCTGCCGCTGCTCGCGCTGCTGCTGGCGTTCACGGCGCTGATATTGCTCCTCGGCGGGGTGGACCTCGCCGCGGCGCTCTGGCGCGTGCGCGGCGCGCTCGGCATGCTCGCGATGCTCTTTTTGCTGCAATGTATCTTCAACCGCAGCGGGGGACCGCTGCTGCGCCTCGGCTCCTTTACGCTCGTGACCACCGGGGGCGTTTCCGCAGCCGCGGCGGTGGCGCTGCGGCTGCTCATCGTGCTGCTCAGCGCGCTCATCATCCTGACGGGCGAGCGGCGGGACTATCTGCTCGCGCTGCTCCAGCTGGGGCTGCCTTATGAGATCTGCTTTATGGTCCTCGCGGGGCTGCATTTTCTGCCGCTGCTGCGCGAGGAGTCGCGCGACGTGATGTATGCCGTGCAGATGCGCGGCACGCGCGTGCAGGGCACGAGCCTGCGCAAGCGTCTCGGCGTTTACCTGCGCGTCGCGGTGCCGATCGTGGCGGGCGCGATCCGCCGCAGCGAGCAGATGTCCGTCGCGATGGAGACCCGCGCGTTCCGCTCGCGCCCGAAGCGCACGAGCATGCGCCGGCTGCGCATGCGCCGGAGCGACTGGGCGGCGCTCGCCGTCTTCTGCGCCGCGCTCGCGGCGATCATTCTGGGGGTGAAACTGTGTCCGTTCCTGTGATCTGTTTTCCCGGCGGGATCCCCGACGGGCTCGTGTCCGCGCTGCAAAGACACGGCGTGGAGCCGGTGCTGCCGCAGGACGGCAGGGTCGGGGCGGGGGATATGCTGCTGCTGTGCGGCGAGGTGCCCGGCGCGGTCTGCGTTTCCGAGCCGGGCGAGCCGGAGGCGCTCGCGGCGCGGCTCATCGCCGACTGCGCCGCGGCGGACCCCTGCTGGCTGCCTTATGCGCGCCTGAAGCGCGGGGAGGAGCCGCAGTGCGGCGGGCTCACGCTCGCGCTCGACGGCTGCGCCGTGCCGCTGCTGCCTTTCGTACAGGATATGCTGCGCGGGGCGATCGTCGGCATGGCCGGCGTTCTGAAGGACACCGGACTCGCCGCGGCGGAGACGCTGACGGTCGAGCTCCGGCTCGGAAAGGGGAAGGACGAATGAACGGAGAGAGATTTTCAATTTTGGACGGCGGCTTCGGCACGATGCTGCTCGCGCGCGGGCTGCCCGCGGGGGAGAGCCCGGAGCGCTGGAATAAAGAAAACCCGGAGGCGGTCGCCGCCGTCCACCGGGATTACGCCGCCGCGGGCAGCCGCGTGGTCTATGTCAACACCTTCGGCGCCGCGGCGAAATGTCTGCGCGGAGAGGACGTTGAGGAGCTCGTCACCGCCGGCGTCCGCGCCGCGAGAGCGGGCGCGGGGGAGGGGGTGCGCGTCGCGGTCGACCTCGGTCCGCTCGGCGCGCTGCTCGCCCCGCTCGGCAGCGTCGGCTTTGAGGAGGCTTATGCCGCCTTCCGCGCCGTCGCCGCCGCCGGGGAGCGCGCGGGCGCGGACCTCGCCGTCGCGGAGACGATGAGCGATCTGCTGGAGCTGAAGGCGGCGCTGCTCGCCGTGAGGGAGAATACGCGCCTGCCCGTCTGGGCGACGATGACCTTCGAGCGCGGCGGGCGGAGCTTCACCGGCTGCTCCGTCGCCGCCTTTGCGCTGACGGCGGACGCCCTCGGCGCGCAGGCGCTGGGCTTCAACTGCTCGCTCGGCCCGGCGGAGCTGCTGCCGCTCGCGCGCGAGGCGGCGGCGTGGACGGACAAGCCGCTCATTTTAAAGCCGAACGCCGGACTGCCCGACCCCGTGACCGGGCGTTACCCGCTCGCCCCGGCGGAGTTCGCCGCTGCGATGCGCCTCGCCGCCGCGCAGGGCGTGACCGTTCTCGGCGGCTGCTGCGGCACGACGCCGGACTATATCGCAGCGCTCTGCGTCGCGCTGCGAGACGCGCCGGAGCCGGAGCGCCCCGCGCGGGCGCACCGCGGACTTTGCTCCGACCGCGCCGTGCTGGAGCTTTGCCCCGGCGGGACCGTCCATGCCGCCGCCGGGGAAGCGCCTCCGGACTGGACCGACCCCGACGAGGTGCAGGACTGGGCGGTGGAGCTTGAAGACGACGGTGCCGAGCTGATTTTTGTCGACGTGGGGGATTCCGGAGGCGATTTGGAAAAAATCTTACCGGAAGTGGTGACTGCGGCGCAATCCGCCGCCTCCGCGCCGCTGCTGCTCCGCTGCGGCAGCGCCGCCGCCCTCGCCGCCGCGCTCCGCCGCGTCCGCGGGCGCTGCGCCGTCGTGCTGACGGAGCCGGCGCTCCGCCCGATCTGCAAGGCAAACGGCGCCGCTGTCGCCCTGCCGGACGGCGATGAGCCCGGCGCCCTCGGCTTCGTCGAGGCGGACGGTGCGCGCTTCGCGATCTTCGACGCATAAGACAAAGAAAAAACGGCTCCGGGAGACCCGCAACGAGGTCTCCCGGAGCCGTTTTTGCTTTCGTAAGCGCTTTTGAAAGTAAAATAAACGGCGCCGGAAGAAATTTTCTGTTGGTTATTTTCATAAAATTGACGTTTTGGGCTTTTGCGCTTATCCTGTGGATGAACGA